>NZ_JBIVDY010000012.1:0-110068 GCF_044747365.1 Kitasatospora sp. NPDC090091 | reverse complement strand
CCGGCCCCGGGGGGGGCGCGGGTCGTCCCCCCCCCCCCCCCCCCGGCGGCCCCCGGCCCCGCGCCGGCGCCCCCCCCCGCCCGGGGGGCGGGCCCGGCGCCCCCCCCCCCCCGCGCGCCCCCCCCCCCCCGGAGGGGGCTTCTCCGGCGGTTACCGGCGGCCGCTACTCCGGTGGCGTCCAGGGGGCGGAGCGCAGGTCGGCGACACTGCGGCGGGTGCGGTGGCCGGCCGGCTCCCCGGCGGCCCTGCCGACCGCGATCATCGAGACGATCGCCCACCCCGGGCCCGGGCGCAGCTCCCGGGTGAGGCCGTCCAGGTCGAAGGCCCGGAACTGGCGGGCGGCGAGCCCCATGGCCTGGGCCTGGACGGTCAGGTGGGCGACGGCCTGGCCCAGGTCGTAGTCCGCGAACTCCGAGAAGGTCAGCGGGGTGTCGTCGACGTGGCGGCGCGTCAGTGTGACGACGAGCAGGCCGGCACCGGTGGCCCAGCGGGCCGAGCTGGGGGCGAGGTGGGGCACGACGCGTTCGTGTTCCGGCTCTCCGGGCCGGCTCGTGAAGAACCCCCAGGGCTGGGAGTTGCCGGCCGAGGGCGCCCACCGGGCGGCTTCCAGCAGCAGGTGCAGGGTGTGGTCGTCGACGGCGGCCGAGGGGTCGAACGCCGAGGGGCTGAACCGTGCCGCCAGCAGCGGGTGGATGCTGCCGGCCCGTTCCGGATCATGGTTCATGATCCCGTCCAACCGCACACCCCGCAGGCGTATTCCGGCGGGGAGCGGCCGTCCGGCCGGCCCGGGGCCGGGCTCCCGGTGCCGGTGTGGTCAGTCCTTGAGGCCGGCGGCGCGCAGGCCGGGGTCAGTTGTCGATCGCCTGGTAGAGCGTGGTCCAGAAATCGTGGATAAGCCGCGCCGAGTCGGGGGTGGACATCCCGACCTGGGTGAGCAGGATCCCGGTGAGCCGGTTGTCCGGGTCGGCGTAGGCCGAGGCGCCGCTTCCGCCGTCCCAGCCGAACTGGCCGACGGGCGCGTAGTCGCCGCGCTGGGTGCGCACCGCCATCCCGAAGCCCCAGCCGCCGTGCTGCCCCTGACCGAACGACAGGTGGACGTTGTCGGCGGCCATGGCGTTGCGGACGGCGTTCTGCTCGGGGGTGAGGCGGTCGGTGGTCATCAGCTCGACGGCGGGCCGGGACAGGATCCGTTCGCCCCCGTGCATCCCGTGGTTCAGCAGCATCCGGAAGTAGGCGTGGAAGTCGTCGACGGTGGAGACCAGCCCGCCACCGCCGCCCGCGAAGGCCGGAGGCTTGCTCCACCGTCCGTCGGCCGGATCGTCCCACACGTGGAACTCCCCGGTCTTCGGGTCGGGGGCGTAGAGGGCCGGGAGCCGGTCGATCTTGTCGACGGGGACGTGGAAGCCGGTGTCCTTCATCCCCAGCGGGTCGAAGAGGCGTTCGCGCAGGAAGGTCTCGAAGGACCGGCCCGTGACCCGGGCGACGAGCACGCCGAGCAGGTCGCTGCCGATGTGGTACTGCCAGCGCTCTCCGGGCTGGTACATCAGCGGGAGCGCGCCCAGGCGGCGCATCCACTCGTCCGGCTCGGGCATCGGCACCGGCAGATCGGGCGTGAGCCCCTGTTCGAAGACCGCGTTCATGATCGGGGTGCCCAGCGCCGTCATATCCATGCCGAACCCGAACGTGGAGGTCAGCACGTCCCGAACGGTGATCGGCCGCCGCGCCGGCACGGTGTCGTCCAGCGGGCCGTCGATCCGCCGCAGTACGCGGCGGTCGGCGAGTTCCGGCAGCCAGGGCTCCACCGGGTCGTCCAGGCGCAGCCTGCACTCGTCCAGGAGGACCATTGCCGCGGCCATCGTGACCGGCTTGGACGTCGAGGCCATCCGGAAGATCGTGTCCCGGCGCATCGGTGCGCCGCCGTCGTGGCGCATCGTCCCGACCGCTTCGACGTGTGTCTCATCACCCCGGCCGACCAGGGCGACGAGTCCGGGGATCTTCCCGGAGTCGACGTGCCGTGTCAGCACGTCGTGCAGCTTGCGCAGCCCTGCTTCGGAGAAGCCGCTGTTGCTCTGACCCATCGTGGATCTCCTTCGTACGTGTTCGCGCTCGGCGGTTCGACTCGGTGAGGCCCGGCCCGGCTGGACGGTCGGGCCCGGTTCTTCTAGAGGCTGCGGGCGGTGATGTTGCCGTAGGAGGTGGTCGCGGTGACGGTCAGGGCGGCGGTGGCGCCGTCGGTGTTGGTCAGCGCGTTGTGGATCCGGCCGAAGGCGGTGCCGGCGTCGAGGGTGGCGGACGTGCCGCGGGCGGCGCCGACCGTGATGTCGCCGTGCTCGGTGCGCAGGTCGACCGTGCCGCCGGCGGCCTCCGTGACGGTGAGGTCGCCCTTGCGGGTGCTGAGCCGGGCGTCGCCGTTCAGGCGGCCGACGCTGATGTCGCCGGCCTGGAGGGTGAGGCGGGCGCTCGCGGTCTCGTCGAGCGTGACGGTGGCCTGCGCGCCCTCGAAGGTGACGTCGCCGAGGCGCCCGGTGCTGCGGAGTTCGGCGAGGGCGGCCTTGGCCTCGACGCGGGAGCCGGCCGGCAGCCGGACGGTCACGGCGACCTGCCCGGAGTTTCCGAGGATCCGGTTCTTCGCCTCCGGGGCCTCGATCCGCAGCACCCCGTCGGCGTGGGCGACCTCGATCCGCTCGGCCGCCGTCACGTCCCGGCTCTTCGACGCGTCCTGCGGCAGGACCTCCACCACGGTGTCGCTCCGGTCGGTGGCGACGAACCGGATCAGGCCCGCCGGGATGTCCAGGACGACGGCGACGGCGGCGGGGGTGTCGAACTTCTGCATGATGTCTCTCCTGCGCTTGCGCCTCTGGGTTTCTGACAACGGAAAAGCTACGTTGCTTTCCACACTTCGACAACCATCATGTTGCACAGAATGACCATCACTGCAGGTCAAGTCGGTGAAATCGTTGCATCGGTTCTGGATCTAACGCAACGACAGCTATCCCGGCCATTGCAATGGATTGACGGTGAACGCTACACGGGACGGCACCGCAACCACGGAGCACGAGGAGGACTGCGGTACGGGGAAGGCGGATCCACCCACGGGATCGCCGCGAAGGCTCTACTCGACCGTCGCCGGTGTTCGTCCGGCCAGGACTCGGGGACCGGTGGCCGGGCGGCCGGAGACGCTGCGCCGGATGGCCCGCACGGGAGTGACCGGATTGAGCGCATGTCACCCGGCGCGGGCTGCGTGGATCCTGACATGGCCGCATATCTCGGGAGCGGCGCCGTCGGGAGCGTGGCGCTTCGTCTCGGCGGCAGCGGCCCCGGCCTCGGCTCGGGGCCGGGTGCGTGCCACGCCTGCATGCGTGCGTATGCCATGTGCCGACAATCCCCAGGAGAGGACGACATGAAGTTCGCTGTCATCGGCGGTACCGGGCTGATCGGGTCGCAGGTCGTCAGGAATCTGAACGCCGCCGGACACGAGGCGGTGCCGCACGCCCAGTCCACCGGGGTCGACGTCATCAGCAGCAAGGGCCTGGACGAGGCGGTGGCGGGGGCCGACGTCGTCGTCAACCTGACGAACTCCCCGACGTTCGACGAAGCCTCCCTCGCCTTCTTCCGGACGTCGATGGAGAACCTTCTGGCCGCCGCCCAGCGGGGTGGCGTCGGCCACTTCGTCATCCTCTCGATCATCGGTGTGGACCGGGTGCCGGAGCTGGACTACTACCGCGCCAAGGTGCTCCAGGAGGACATCCTCGCGGCCGGACCGATCCCCTACTCGATCGTCCGGGCGACGCAGTTCATGGAGTTCGTGGACGCCGTCCTGTCCTGGACCTCCGACGACGACACCGTTCGGCTGCCCGCCACTCCGATCCAGCCGATCGCCTCCAAGGACGTGGCCGAGGCGGTGGCAGGAGTGGCCGCGGGAGCCCCGCTGCGCGGCATCCACAACATCGCCGGGCCCGAGATCTTCCCCCTGGACGAGCTGGGCCGGATCACCCTGTCGCACAAGGGTGACAAGCGCACCGTCGTCCCCGATCCCACCGCCGGCATGTTCGCCGCCGTCAAGGGCGACGTGCTCACCGACAGGAATGCCCACCTCGCCCCGACCCGCTACGCCGACTGGCTCTCGTGAAGGCGGTCGCGCAGCGCGCGATCACGTCCCGAAGGGGCTCCTGCCGAGCGCCGCGAGCCCGCCCCCGAGGTCCGGGGGCGGGCTCACGCGGGTGCTGCGGCGTGACCCCGGAACGGGACTGCGCCGCTCCCGCGGCCCTCAGGACGCGCAGTCGAGGCAGATCGGCTGGCCGTTCTTGTCCTGGCCGGCGAGTTGGGCGCGGTGGTGGACCAGGAAGCAGGTCATGCAGGTGAACTCGTCCTGCTGGAGGGGCACGACCCGGACGGTGAGTTCCTCGCCGGACAGGTCGGCGCCCGGAAGCTCCAGGCCTTCGGCGGCTTCCGGGTCGGAGTCGACCGCGGAGCTCTGCTTGTCGTCACGCTTGCTCTTCAGCGCCTCGATGCTGTCGTCGCTGCTCTCGTCGCCGCTGTCGCGGGGGGCGTCGTAGTCGGTTGCCAAGGCCGTGCCTTCTCCTCAGTGGTCTCTTCCGGCGAGCGGGGCGCGCCGCCTGACGGGCGTGCCGGCCGGCCGGCGCGCCGGCCGGCGCGTGATCCCGCCCGTGGCGCACCACCATGCCATCTGTCAGGCCTTCCGGCCGCGCGAAGGGCCGACACGCCACCCGGCGGCCCGTCCCGGCACCCCCACCGCAGTCATGACCGGCGCCGGGACGCCCCGGCGCGCGCCCGGAGCCCGCCGGGCGAATTGAACGCGTTCAAATCATATGACATGCTGGCTTCCGAGGAGAGGGGGGAGCCGTGAGGGCATCGCCGAGGTGGGTGTGGCCGTGCGCCCTGGGATGGGTCGCGCTGATCGGGCTGAGCCCCTGGCTGCTGCGAGGGGTGTGGGGCGCCGCGCCGGACGACGGGCCGCTGGTGATGAAGTACGTGGCGTGCGTGGCCGCCTCGGCGTTCGCCCTGGGGGTGGCGCTCGGGCAGGTCCGCGCGTGGGCGCCGTGCATGACGGCGGGGGGCGTCGCCGTGCCGGCCATGCTGGCCACCTCCGGCGCGTTCGGCGGCCCGGTCGGGGAGTTCGGCGACACGGCCGGGCTCCTGTTCGCCGCGCTCCTCCTGCTCGGGCTGCTGGTCCAGCTCCCCCTGCTGATCGGGGCCTGCATCGGATGGCTCGTCGGTTCGCTGCGCGAGGGCTGAACCGGCTCGCGGGCCGGTCCCCTGCGTCCTGCGCGGTGGACCGGCCCGGCCGCGGGCGTGTCAGGCCGCGGGTGGCGCGGAGGCGGCCGGAGACTGTGCTGGTGACGCACCCTCAGCGGCCGCTTCGGCGGCGGACGTTCCTCGCGGCGGGCGCCGCCCTCGCACTCCCACCGTTCGGCGGCTCGGCGAGTCTCCGGCGCCCCGCCGCCGGTGCCGGGCCGGCCGTGGCCCGCCGCGAGCCGGCCGACCTCTTCGGCAGGGAGATCCGGGTGCTCCCCACCGACGACCCGGTGGTGGCCCTCACCTTCAACGCGGCGTGGAACGACGACGGCATCGACGCCATGCTGGACGAGCTGCGCAACCGCGGCGTCCCCGCCACCTTCTTCCTGACCGGCCGGTTCGCCGAGGCGAACCCGGGGGCGGCCGGGGCGCTCGCGGCCGAGCACGGCGTCGCCAGCCACTCCTACAGCCACCCCCGGCTCGCCGACCTCGACCGGGCCGGGCTGCGCGAGGAGGTGGAGCGCGCCGACGAGGCGATCCGCGACGCCACCGGCACCGACCCGCTGCCCTTCTACCGCTTCCCCTACAGCGAGACCAGCCCGTCCGCCATCGCCCAGGTCAACGCGCTCGGCTACGCCGACATCGAGTTCACCGACGACACCCTCGGCTACCTCGGCGAGGGCGGCGGCGTGAGCGTCGAGGACGCGGTGGACCGGGCCGTCCGGGCGATCCGGCCCGGCATGATCCTCCAGATGCACCTCGGCTCCACCGAGACCTCGGGGCCCAACGTCGACTCCCGTGCGCTGCCCGCCGTCGTCGACGCCGTCGAGTCCCGCGGCTACACCGTCATCGACCTGGCCTCGCTCGTCTGACGGCCGGGCCCCGGGGCCCCGGCCGGCCGTGCCCTTCGCTACTCGCCGGCCGGGCCGTAGACGGTGTGCAGGACGCCGGTGGTGAAGACCGTGCTGCTCAGGAGCTTCAGCGGGATCGGGGCGGCGCTCTCGCCGAAGAGGCGGGTGCCGCGGCCGACCGCGATCGGGTGGACGAGCAGGTGCAGTTCGTCGAGCAGCCCGGCGGCCAGCAGCGCGCGGACCACCGAGATGGAGCCGGACATCCCGATCGGGCCGCCGTCCTCCTGCTTCAGCGCGGTGACGGCCTCGACCAGGTCGCCCTTGAGCTGCTCGGAGTTGCGCCAGGTGAATTCGAGTTCCGAGTTCGAGACGACGATCTTGCGGGCGTCGCCGAGCGCCTTGGCCATCGGGGCGTCCTCGCCGCCGGCCTCCTCACGGGCGGGCCAGGCGCCGGCGAAGCCGTCGTAGGTGACGCGGCCGAGCAGCACGGTGTCGGCCGCGGCGAGCTGGGCGCCGACGGCCGCGCCCATCTCGTCGTTGAAGTAGGGGAAGTGCCACTGCTCCGGGCTCTCCACGACGCCGTCGGCGGCGATGAACAGTCCGGCGGTGATCTTGCGCATGGGGTGCTCCCTGTGTTCCGGGTGTCGATTGCTTTCAGTTGGTCAGACCGGAGGCAGCGCCCGAACTCATCGCTCCCCGGCGAAGAATTTCCAGGATTCTTTCGGGCCGGCGGATCCCGCGGCCTCCCGGCTGCACGCCGAGGGCCTCAACCCGCGGCCTGCGCACGGCAGAACACGGCCTTGATGAGCCTGTCCAGGGCCTGCGGGAACACCTGTGCCGGGTCGATCGCGGCGTCGCCGGTGGTCAGTCCGGCGGTCAGGGTCCTGCTGCCGTCGGGCGTGCCGATCATCAGTGCCCCGTAGCCGCCCGGGGCGCCGCCGTTGTGGTGGAGGATGGTGGTGCCGCCGCCGTCCGGGCCCAGGTCCTGCACGAACAGCCCCAGGCCGTAGCCGAGCATCCCGTGCGGCTTGCGCATCTCGGCCAGCAGCGGGGCCGGCAGGAGCTTGCCGCCGTTGAGCGCGGAGAAGAAGAGGTGGAGGTCCCGGGTGGTCGAGATCATGCCGCCGGCGCCGAACAGGATGGAGAGGTTCTGACGGGTGACGTCGGCCACCTTCCACTGGTCGGCGTCCTGGTAGCGGTAGTAGCCGTGGGCGTGCGGCTCGGGGAGCTCCGTGACGGCGCCCGCCAGCACCGTGTCCCGCAGCCCGAGCGGCTCCAGGATCCGCCGCTGCATCTCCTCGCCGTACGGGCGGCCGGCGACCTGCTCGATCAGCAGCGCGGCCAGCGTGTAGTTGGTGTTGGAGTAGCTGAAGCCCGCCCCCGGTTCGAACCGCGCCGGCTTGGACAGCGCCAACCCGACCAGCTCCTGCGGCCGGTAGGTGCGCAACCGGCTGTCCACCCACTCCTTGCCCGTGGCGGGGATCCCCGGCACGACCGTCCCGTCCTCGTAGTACTCGCCGGTGTAGTTGAACAGCCCGCTGGTGTGCTGCAGCAGCATCCGCGCCGTGATCCGCCGGTCCAGCCCGAACTCGGGCAGGTGGTCGGCCACCGGGGTGTCCAGGTCGATCCTCTCCTCGGCCACCAGCTGCAAGACCGCGGTCGCGGTGAAGGTCTTGACGACGCTGCCCGCCCAGAACCGCCCGTCCGTCGGGGGCTTGTCGCTCTCGCCCAGCTCGCGCACCCCGGCGCTGCCGACCCACTCGCCGCGCTCGTCGTGCACGCGCATCTGTATCCCGGCGAAGCCGGCGTCGACGAACTCCTGGACGGCCTTCTGCAACTCCGGACGCTCCTGGCCGGTGGTGTCCTCGACGGTGTTCTCGACGGTGTGGAGGGACTCACTCATGGTCGTTCCTTGTCTCGTAACGGGGAGGTGTTCGGCGCGGGGCCGCTTGGCGCGGGCTCGCGAGCGTGACCGCGGGGGTGCTCAGAGGCTGCGGGCGGTGATGTCGCCGTAGGAGGTGGTCGCGGTGACGGTCAGGGCGGCGGTGGCGCCGTCGGTGTTGGTCAGCGCGTTGTGGATCCGGCCGAAGGCGGTGCCGGCGTCGAGGGTGGCGGACACGCCGCGGGCGGCGCCGACCGTGATGTCGCCGTGCTCGGTGCGCAGGTCGACCGTGCCGCCGGCGGCCTCCGTGACGGTGAGGTCGCCCTTGCGGGTGCTGAGCCGGGCGTCGCCGTTCAGGCGGCCGACGCTGATGTCGCCGGCCTGGAGGGTGAGGCGGGCGCTCGCGGTCTCGTCGAGCGTGACGGTGGCCTGCGCGCCCTCGAAGGTGACGTCGCCGAGGCGCCCGGTGCTGCGGAGTTCGGCGAGGGCGGCCTTGCCCTCGACGCGGGAGCCGGCCGGCAGCCGGACGGTCACGGCGACCTGCCCGGCGCTGCCGAGGATCCGGTTCTTCGCCTCCGGGGCCTCGATCCGCAGCACCCCGTCGGCGTGGGCGACCTCGATCCGCTCGGCCGCCGTCACGTCCCGGCTCTTCGACGCGTCCTGCGGCAGGACCTCCACCACGGTGTCGCTCCGGTCGGTGGCGACGAACCGGATCAGGCCCGCCGGGATGTCCAGGACGACGGCGACGGCGACGGGGGTGTCGAACTTCTGCATGATGTCTCTCCTGCGCTTGCTTGCGGTCGGCGTTTCCGACAACGGAAAAGCTACGTTGCTTTCCACACTTCGACAACCATCGTGTTGCACAGAATGACCATCACTGCAGGTCAAGTCGGTGAAATCGTTGCATCGGTTCTGGATCTAACGCAACGACAGCTATCCCGACCATTGCAATGGATTGAGGATGAACGCTACGCATGAAGACACCGCGGACCAGGAGCGGGCCGAACGCGTTCGCGGGGCGAGACGGATCGCCGGCTTCGGCGGCGCCACCGGTAGCTTTCCCCTGCCACACCCAGCACGCGGCGAGCAGCCCCGCTCGTTCCCGCCCGTTCCCCGAGGGGGATGCCCATGTTCACCGTCAACGAGTACTTCGACGGCACGGTCAAGTCGATCGCCTTCAACCGGGAGCAAGGGCCCGCGACCGTCGGCGTCATGGCCCCCGGCGACTACGCGTTCGGCACCGCCCGCCCGGAAACCATGCACGTGATCAGCGGCGCCCTGACCGTCCGGCTGCCCGGCGCCGACGACTGGAAGACCTTCGCCGCCGGCACCCGGTTCGACGTCCCGGGCGACAGCACGTTCCACCTCAAGGTCGACGGCGAGACCGCCTACCTCTGCGAATACCACTGACCCCTGCCCGGAACCGGACCGCCTGCCGACTCTGCTGCCGGCGCCGCACCGCACGCCCGGGAAAGCACCCCGGAACGCACCCCGCCGACGCGCGCGCCGGGCCGGATCGGATCCGGATCTGCGGGACGATATCTCCTCATAAAGCCCGGAATGAACCGGTTCGTGGAGATGTGGAGCGTGCGATGGGCCTGCTGCCGATCGAGATCAAGGTCAACGTGGAAGGCGACGTGGCGGCCGCGCTGTCGGCTCTGAACGGCTCGCACGGTGCGATGACGATGCGTCGCATCTGGTTCGCGGAGGACCGGGAGGGTGTCGCGAAGGGCACGGTCCCGTTGCTCGACGGCGGGGTGATCGTGAGGTTCAGAACCGGCGGCGGCCCGGACGACCTGACCGTCAAGTTGCGGCCGTGCACCCTCGACCAGCTGGTCGGCCGCTTCTCCGGCGCGTTCGCGGTGGAACCGTTGACCTACAAGATCGAGCAGGACTGGTCGGTGGGCGACCGCGTGCTGGCGGCCTCCCTGGTGCACACGTACCCGCCGGGCGAGCTGGCGGCCGCGGTGGAGTCGGGGGCGGATCCGGCCGGACCGATCGACGCGGTGCAGGACCAGTTCCTCCACGCCTGCGCGCCCACCGTCCCGGTCGACGGACTGGTCGCGCTCGGACCGGTCCTCTCGACGAAGGTCGACGACGTCCCGCTCGACGACCTGGAGGTGGACCTGGAGATGTGGTCGGCCGCCGGCCTGGAGTTCCTGGAGGCCTCCGTCCGGGTGAAGCCCAAGGACGGGGACGACGCCGAGGAGCTCGTCGCCCGCGCCGAGCGCAAGCAGCGCAAGCTCCTGGAAGCGGTACGGGCGCGCGGGGTCACGGTCTCCGAGCAGTCGGGGAACAAGACCCACCGCATCCTCACCGCCCTGGTCCAGGCCGGACAGCACTGAGAACCGGCGGGAAGGAAGAGGTTCGCCGGAGTCACGCCGGACTACACCGTGTACCGGTCTGCGTTCAGGTCTTTGGGCGTCAAGGACGGGGCGCCCGCGCACGGGCCCGCGTCGCACCGGCCTCACCCGGCAGGGACGGCCACCAGGCGGCGCAGGGCCATCGGTTCGGCCAGGGCGGCGTCCAGGACCGCGGCGGCGTGGCGGACGTGGTCGGTGGACAGGTGCGCGTCCAGCGCCCGCCGGTCCGCCCACTCCTCGACCACCGCCATCCGGGCGGGGTCGTTGGGGTCCGCGTACAACCGGTAGGCCAGGCAACCGGGTTCGTCCAGCGACGGTTCGAGCAGCGACTCCAGGGCGGTGCGCAGCCGGTCCTCGTGTCCGGGCAGTGCCCGGCACTCGGCGATGACGACCAGGGACATGAGGGGTTCCTCCGTGCGGGGTGGTCAGGGGCGGGCGGGGCCGGTGCCGGCTCCGGTGCGGGCGATCGCGGCGGCGATCTCGTCCAGGTCCGTGGCGGTGAGTTCCAGGGCGCCCGCACCCAGCCAGCCGTCCACCTGGCCGGGCCGCCGGGCGCCGACGATGGCCCCGGTGACGCCGGGCCAGGCCAGCGTCCAGGCGATGGCCGTCTCCGCGACGGTGGCACCGTGCCGGGCGGCGACCGGGCGCAGCGCGTCGGCGAGGGCGAGGTTGGCCGGCAGGCCGGTGGTGAAGTCGGCGTGGTCGCGGCGCCAGTCGTCGGCGGGCAGGGCGGCCGCGCGGTCGGCCGAGAAGGCGCCGGTGAGCAGGCCGGACTGCAGCGGCGAGTAGGCGATCACGCCGGTGCGGTTGGTGGCGGCCCAGGCGATCTCGGCGGCGGCGGAGCGGTTGACGGCGGAGAACGGTGGCTGGACGGCCTCCACATGGGTGATCCGTTCGGCGGCCCGCAGCTGCGGGAGGGTGTGGTTCGACAGGCCGATCGCGCGGACCTTGCCCTCGGCGCGCAGGTCGGCCATGAGCTGCCAGTACTCCTCCAGGGGGGTCGCGTCCGCACCGGCCTCGCCGGTGCCGTCACCGGCGACCTCGATCGAGCCGCCGGTGTCGGGCCAGTGCACCTGGTAGAGGTCGATGCGGTCGACGCCGAGGCGGCGCAGTGAGTCCTCCAGCTCGCGGCGGACGCTGGCGGGCTTCATGATGCGTCGGGGTGCGGCCTGCGGGTCGTCCGCGTCCCAGACCAGGCCGGCCTTGGTGAACAGGAAGGGGCGTTCGGCTTCCGGGATGCCGGCGACGGCCCGGCCGACCAACTCCTCGGCGTGGCCGAGGCCGTAGACGGCTGCGGTGTCGATCCAGTTGACGCCGGAGGCGACGGCGTGGCGGATGGTGGCGATCGACTCGGCGTCGTCGGTGGCGCCCCAGCCGAACCGCCAGCCGGTGCCGGAGACGGCCCAGGAGCCGAAGCCGACCCGGGTGATGTCCATGCCGGTGGTGCCGAGGGGGTGGGTGGGCAGGTGGGTGGCGCTCATGCGGTGGGTGACTCCTCGTCAGATGCTCGGGGCTGCTCGGGGCCGCTCGCGGGACTCCTCGGCCCGGGCCCTCCATCACGGTGCCCGCCGGCGGGCGGGGCGCCCAGTGGCGGCCGGTGCCTGGGCACGGCGTGACCAGGCAGGACGGAACGGCGTCGTGGGAGGGTGGGCGCATGGCTCTTGACCGACGTGCGGAACTCGGCGCGTTCCTCCGCTCGCGCCGCGCCCGGCTGCGCCCCGACGACCTGGGGCTGACGCACTACGGCGGGCAGCGCAGGGTTCCCGGGCTGCGCCGTGAGGAGTTGGCGCGGCTGGCCGGGGTGAGCGTGGACCACTACGTCCGGCTGGAACAGGGACGGACCCTGCACTTCTCCGAGGCGGTGCTGGACGCCGTCGCCCGGGCGCTGCGGCTGGACCCGGTGGAGCGCGACCACCTCTACCGGCTCGCCCGTCCGTGGCCGGAGCCGGGGCGGGCGGAGGGAACGGAGGGGGCCGCGGGGCCCGCGCCGCAACGGGTGCGGGCGGGGCTGCGACGGCTGCTGGACTCCATCGCCGACGTCCCCGCGTACGTGGTGGGGCGCAACACCGACGTGCTGGCCTGGAACGCCCTGGCCGCCGCGCTGATCACGGACTTCGGCGCGTTGCCGCCGCGGCACCGCAACCTCGCCCGTCTGGTGTTCCTGGACGAGGGGATGCGCGGCCTGTACGCGGACTGGTCCGGGAAGGCCGCCGACGTGGTCGCCTACCTGCGGCTGGACGCCGGGCGCCGTCCGGACGATCCCGGCACGGCCGCGCTGATCGACGAACTGTCCGACGCCAGCCCCGAGTTCCGCCGGCTGTGGGCGGCCCACGAGCTGCGGGACAAGACCCACGGCCGGTACGTCTACCGTCATCCGGTCGTCGGCGAGCTCGATCTGGGCTTCGAGACGCTGCGCCAGCCCGACGACCCGGATCAGGCGCTGGTCGCGCACACCGTGGAGGAGGGTTCGCCGTCCGAGACGGCCCTGCGGCTGCTGGCCGCCTGGGCCCATCGCCGGCAGCCGGGCGCCGTGTCGTGATCGCCCGGGAGCCGAGCGCGTGATCCGGACGCCGGCCGGGCGCCGGCGCGGCCGCCTACGGGTCCCGGTGGAGGGTGGCCGGTCACGGGTCCGGTGGTGATCCGTGGCGTGCGGTCGCGGCCTGCTGGAGGGCCCGGGTGGCCCGGGTGACGGCGGGGATCCGGAGTGCCTCGCGGTGGCACAGCAGGTACAGGGCCCGGTCGGTGGTCCCGAGCGGGAGCACCTGCACGTCGGGGTGGCGGTAGGCGTCGAGGGCGAGCTGCGGCAGCAGGGCGACGCCCAGGCCGCGGGCCACCAGGTTCTGGACGACGACGTAGTCGTCGGTGCTGTGCCGGATGTCGGGGGTGAAGCCGGCGGCCTCGCAGGTGCGCGTGAGGTGGGCGGCGCAGCTCGGGCAGCCGGCGATCCACGGGGTGGTCGTCAGGCGGGTCAGTGGCTCGGCGGCGGTCGCGGCGGGGTGGCCGAGGGGGACGACCAGGCGTACCGGGTCGGCGGTGAGCGGGAGCAGTTGGAGGTCGGGGCCGTGGTCCGGTGGCCGGTTGTCGTGGGAGAAGAGCACGGCGAGGTCGGCCTCGCCGCCGGCCACCAGGCGGGCGGCCTCGGGGGGTTCGCACTCGGTCAGGCGGATGTCGAGGCCGGGGTGGTGGTGTGCCAGGTCGGTCATGGCGGTCGGCACGAGGGTGGCGCAGGCGGAGGGGAAGGCCGTCAGGCGTACGGTGCCGGCGCTGAGGTCGGCGAGTGCGGCCATGTCGTCCTCGGCCGCGTGCAGGCGGGTGGCGATGGCGTCGGCGTGGCGCAGCAGGGTGGTGCCGGCTTCGGTGAGTCTGATGCCGCGGGAGTGGCGGACCACGAGCGGCAGGCCTGCCTGTCGTTCGAGTTGGCGCAGGTGCTGGCTGACGGCGGGCTGGGTCCAGCCGAGTGTGCGGGCCGCCGCCGCGATCGATTCGGTGCGGGCGACCTCGCGGAAGATCAGCAGGCGGTGCGTGTCCACGGTCCCAAGTATCTCTTGGGGGTCGGGCAAGGATGAGGGGGCTACCGGGGGTGCGGGGTGCGGAGCACTCTGGGCTCACGGGCATCACGGGTCACGGGTCACGGGCATCGAGGCTCCCTACAGGCGGTGTCACGGACGGCGGCGGGGCTCACGGACAGCAGGAGGAAGTGTGCGGACGATCGGATTGATCGGCGGGATGAGCTGGGAGTCCTCGGCGGAGTACTACCGGTTGCTCAACGACCTCACCCGGGAGCGGTTGGGCGGGCACCACTGCGCACCGAGTGTGATGGTCACCGTGGATTTCGCCGAGATCGAGGCGATGCAGCGGGCCGACGACTGGCGGGGTGCGGCCGAGCGGCTGGCCGGGGCCGCGGTGAGCCTGGAGCGGGCCGGGGCGGATCTGGTCGTGCTGTGCACCAACACGATGCACCGGGTGGCGGACGAGATCGCCGCCGCGGTCCGGATCCCGTTCGTGGACATCGTCGATGCGACGGCGCAGCGGATCCGGGCGGCGGGCATGCGTACGGTGGGCGTGCTGGGCACGCGGTTCACGATGGAGGGCGGGTTCTACCGGGCGCGGATGGCGGAGTTCGGGATCGAGGTCCTCGTCCCGGACGCGCCGGACCGTGCGCTCGTCCATGACGTCATCTACCGCGAGCTGACCCGGGGGCGGATCCGGGCGGCGTCGCGGTTGGAGTTCAAGCGGATCGTCGGGGCGCTCGCCGAGCAGGGGGCCGAGGGGGTGGTCCTGGGGTGTACCGAGATCCCGCTGCTGATCGGCCCGGCCGACACCTCGGTGCCGCTCTTCGACACCACCCGTCTGCACGTCGAGCATGCCGTTGAACTGGCGCTGGCCGCACCGGACACGGTGCGCGGGGGCAGGTGAGCCACGGCCGGGGGGTGTGCTGCGGGGCCCTGGTGCGGCGGCCGGTCCGCGCTGTCGGAGGGGTGTGGGAGAGTGCCGCGCATGGACGAGAGCATGCACGGAGCAGCGCTGGTGGACCGGGTGATCGCGCGGGTCCGGCAGGAGGGCCGGCCCACGGCGGGCGGGCCGGACATCACCGAGCCGGTGCCGCTGTCGCCCGCGGTGATCGACCGGCTGCGGCTGGCCGGGGACCGGCCGCTGCCGCCGAGTCTGCGCCGGTGGCTGGCGTTCGACAGCTCCTGGCTGAGCGAGATCGGCTGGTACGACGACGAGCAGGCGCCCGTCTTCGAGGGCCGTGCTCTGGGTGGGACGGCCGAGTGGATGTACGGCTCCGGCGGCGTCATGGTCGGTATGTTCGCGGACTTCGAGAGGCTGTTGCCCTCCGCGTGCCTTCCGCTGGTCGGCGGCAGTGATTCCCGCCGTCTGCTCTACCTGGGCCGGCCGGACTCCACGGGCGAGTACCCGGTGCTCGTCACCGACATCGACGACCTGCCGTACGTCGCCGTGATGTACCCCGGCTTCGACGTCTACCTCGCCGATCTCGCGGGTGTGATCGATCTGGACTTCGACACCTACACGGGTCTGGTGGACCACCCGGAGTACGGTCCCCGGATGCAGGAGCACGCGGAGAACACCGGACTCGGTCCCGACGGCCTGGAGTTCCAGGACCTCGACCGGGACGAGGAGGCCTGAGCCTGCGGGGAAGGAGAGCGGGCCGCCCCGTCCGCGCCGGCGGGGCGTCAGCGGGTCTGCTGCGCGGTGGCCGCCGCCGCGACGGGCGCGGCGGCCCCGTCGGCCACCGGGGCCGGGGCCACGGCGGCCGGGGCGGCCGGGGTTCGGGCGCCGGCGCGGATCGCGGCGATGCCGGCCGTGACCACACCGGCGACGCCGAGGACGCCGACCGGCCCGGGGAACTGGCCCAGGACAACGGCTCCGATCACCATGGCGATCGCCGGTTCGAGGCTCATCAGGGTGCCGAAGGCGGCGGTGGTGAGCCGTCGCAGGGCGAGGAATTCGAGGGTGAACGAGAGCAGCGGCGCGAAGGCGGCCAGCAGCAGGCCGGTGAGCGCCTGGGACGGGGTGACGGAGCCGATCGCGGCGGGGCCGACGAGGAACGTCGTGACGAGGGCCGCCGTCGGCAGCGAGACGGCGAGCCCCTTGAGGCCCTCGACCTGGTCGCCGGCGCGCTGGGTGAGGAGGATGTAACCGGCCCAGCCGGCGCCGGCGGCCAGGGCGAGGGCGATGCCGACCGGGTCCGTCCCGCCGCGCCAGGGCTGGGTGAGGAGCACGACCCCGGCCGCGGCGAGCAGGCTCCACCGCAGCAGCCCGGCGCGGCGCCCCGCGTACAGGGAGACCGCGAGCGGGCCGAGGAACTCCAGGGCGCTCGCCGTCCCGAGCGGGATGCGGGCGATGGCGAGCGTGAAGAGGCTCATCATGCCCGCGGTCACCACGCCGAGCGCCAGGCAGGCCCGCAGCCCGCTGCGGGTGAAGTCGGAGCGCCGGGGCCGGGCCAGGACGAGCAGGATCAGTCCGGCCCAGACCAGCCGCAGCCAGGCGGTGGTGACCGGGCCGATCCGGTCGAACTGTCCGACGGACAGCGCGAGGCCGGCCTGGATGGAGGTCATCGCGGCGATCGTCATGGCGGCGCCGGCGCCGGCCCGGTGGCCGTCGGAACGTGGGGTGAGCTGGCCGTGGGGCGTCATGTGGATCAGTAGACCGCCAGAAACCGTTGCCGTCCACGTGTCATTTCTGGACAGTCCGTTCATGAATCGTGAACGATGCCCTCATGGACACCCGCCGCCTCGCCCTGCTCTGCGAGCTGTCGCGCCTCGGTTCGATGCGCGCGGTCGCCGAGAACTGCCACGTGACGACGTCGACCGTGTCGCAGCAGCTCGCCGCGCTCGCCAAGGAGGTCGGCCAGGTGCTGGTGGAGCCGGACGGCCGCGGGGTGCGGCTGACCCCGGCGGGCCGCCGGCTGGTCGAACACGGGACGCGGATCCTGGACACGGTCGAGGCGGCCCGGCTGGACCTGAGCGCGGGGGCCGAGCCGAACGGCACGGTGCGGGTCGCCGGATACCTGACGGCGGTGCGTGACTTCCTGCTGCCGCTGGTCGTCCGGCTCTCCGAGCAGTACCCGCGGGTGCGGCTGCTGGTCCGCGAGCACGAGCCCCCGGAGTCGCTGGCGCTGCTGGCCGACGACGCGGTGGACCTCGCGCTGACCTACGACTACAACCTGGCCCCGGCCCCGGCGGACCGGTCGGTGGAGGTGACGCCGTTGTGGAGCGCGGGCTGGGTCCTCGCGGTGCCGGCCGGCCTGAACGTGCCCGCGGCCTCCTCCACCGAGGTGTTCGCGGCCTGCGCGGAGCTGGACTGGATCGCCAACTCCCGGCACACCGCCGACGAGACGGTGGTGCGCACGCTCGCCTCGATGGCCGGCTTCACCCCGCGGGTCACCCACCGCGCCGACAGCCTCGACCTGGTGCAGCACATGGTCGCCGCCGGGCTGGGGGTGGCCCTTCTGCCGGCCGACCGCGCTCCCCTCTCCGGGGTGCGCATCGTCCCGCTGGGCGGTCCGCCGGTGGTGCTGCGCGCCTACGCGGTGGCCCGGCCCGGACGGCTGCAGTGGCCGGCCCTGGCCCTGGTCCGCGCCCTGCTGCAGGAACGGGCCGGGCTGCAGGAACGGGCCGAACTGCAGGAGCGGGCCGGACGCACCGGCTGAGTGCGGACGGGGCCTGCCCGCCAGGCCGGGTCCCGGGCGGCCCGCACCAACTGCCCGGTTTACCCCGGTGCGGACGGGTAGGCGTGGGCGGGACGGAAGGACGGTCCATGCCTCGGCACCGCGAGGACGACGACGGGCGGCCCACGGGGAAGCCCCGGCGAGGCGTGTCGAGACCCGAGGAGGACAAGCCGGCCGGGCGGGCCCCGAGGAGGAGCAGCCCGCGGCCGTCGATGGCGGCGGTCATGCGGGCGGCACTGGAACAGCTGGAGATGCTGCTGGGCAGGGCGCCCGAGTCGGTGTCCGGCCTCAAGCGCACGGACGAGGGATGGGAGGCCGACCTGGAGGTGGTGGAGGTCGAGCGGGTGCCGGACACGGCCAGCATCCTCGCCAGCTACCGGGTGACGCTCGACAGCGAGGGGGAGCTACTGGGTTACGAGAGGACGCGCCGCTACACCCGCGATCAGCTCGACCCCCGGACGTGAGGACGGCCGGGGTCCGACGACCGCGCGTGGTGTGTCCGTGGAAGGAGGCGCCGTGACTGTGGTGCCGCAGGGCGGCGGAGGCAGTGCAGTAGCCGGGGGCAGAGGTTCGGGCACGTTGTACGACGTCGTCGAGCTGATCCTCGACCGGGGTCTGGTCATCGACGTCTTCGTGCGCGTGTCCCTGGTGGGCATCGAGATCCTCAAGATCGACGCGCGGATCGTGGTGGCCAGTGTGGACACCTACCTGCGCTTCGCGGAGGCATGCAACCGGCTGGACCTGGAGTCCGGCAGCAAGGCGCCGACCAAGTTGACCGACCTGGTCGGCGAGGTGACCGAGGGCGGCGCCCGGGGCAAGAGCAAGGGAGCGCTCACCGGCGCGGTGGAAGCGGTGACGGACACCATCCGGCAGCACACCCGGGGCGACGAGGGCGAAGAGGAAGAGCCGGAACCGGCCGAGAAGCGCGAGAGGCCGCGGCCGGCGCGCCGCGCACGCCCCCGGGAGGACTGAGTCATGGCCGTCTACGTCTACGCGATCGTCGCCGACAGCCATCCGGTCGACCTCGACAGCCTCACCGGGGTCGGCGATCCCCCCGAGAAGCTCGCCACCCTCACCGAGGCCGACCTGACCGCGATCACCAGCCCCGTGCCCGAAGGACTGCGGGCCCGCCGTCGCGACGTCATGGCCCACCAGAACGTCCTGCAACGGCTGATGGCCGACGGAGCCGTGCTGCCGCTCCGGTTCGGCATGGTCGCCTCCGAGCCCCGGGAGATCCGGGAAGCGCTCACGGAGCGCGCCGACTTCTACCGGGAACGGCTGCACACCCTCACGGGATGCGCGGAGTACCTGCTCAAGGCCACCTTCGACGAGGACCTCATGCTCCGGCAGGTGCTGCAGGACTCCCCCGAGGCGCAACGGCTGAACGAGGAGAGCCGGCGCAGCGGTGACCCCGGCGTCAAGATGCGGCTCGGCGAACTCGTGGCCGGGGAGCTGCGGGCGCGCAGCGACTCGGCTGCGGTCCAGGTCCTGGAGGCGCTGCGTCCGCTGGCGCGCGAGACCAAGGAGAACGAGCCCCACGGCAACGACTTCGCCAGCGTCTCCTTCCTCGTGGCGGACGCCCGTCGGGAGGAGTTCGTCTCCGCCGAGTCCCGGCTGGCCGAACAGTGGGGCGAGAGCCACCAGTTCAGGCTGCACGGCCCGCTGCCGCCCTACAGCTTCGTCTAGTTCGTCCAGGAGGACGTCATGGGGCTGCTCACGGGCCTGCTGACGCTGCCGCTGGCCCCCGTGCGGGGGGTCGTCTGGGTGGCCGAGCAGGTGGCGAACGCGGCCGAGCGCCAGTACTACGACCCCACGCCCGTCGAGGAGGCGCTGAAGTCACTCGAACGCGAGCTGGTCGCCGGGCACATCGACGAGGAGGAGTTCGACCGCCGCGAGGAGGAACTCCTGGACGAACTCGACGAGATCCACCGCTTCTGGGCCGCGAAGCAGGCCTGAACCGCCCAGGTTTGGGCGCCGGGTGGGCGATCAGACGCGAAGCACTGCCGGACGCGCCGGCGAACGAGGGCAAAGGAGGCCCGCCATGGCCTGGATTCTCTTCCTCATCCTGCTCGCGATCGTCCTCGGGATCATCGGCGTGGCCGCGGACGGCCTGCTCTACCTCCTCGTCATCGGCATCGCCGTCTTCCTCGTCGCCCTCGTACTCGGCGGCGCCCACCTGCGCAACGGCCGCTCCCTTCGCTAGGGCCTGTCTTGTGGATCAGTCCGGGGCCGGCCTCCGGCGCGTCGCGATCCGCCGAGCCGTGGTTGCGGTCCCGCGGGTGCCGCCTGCGACGGCACGGTGTGGGGCGCGTTGAGCAGGACGGCAGCCGCGGCCGTGGGGTAGTGCAGCACCCGGTTGCGCTCGCGGCAGCTGGCGATGAGTCCGGCCTCGCGCAGGCTGGTGGCGTGCTCGGAGGCCGAGGCCGTCGAGACGCAGACCCGCCGGGCCAGCTCGGAGGTGCTCAGCCCCGGCGCGGCGGCGACGGCGTGCAGGACTGCGGACCGGGTGGCGCCCAGTACCGTTCCCAGCGCCTTTGCCGCGCGCTGTCGCCGGGCGTCCGATGCGTGCCCGACGAGCGGGTTGGCGGCGGCATCGAACGCGAGCGGGTAGATCAGCACCGGCCGGTCGTCGCGGTCGCCGAGCAGAAGCCGCGGCAACGGTCCGCCGAACACCACGGGAGCCACTGTCATGCCGCGCCCGGCCAGATGGACGTCCTGGCTGAACGGGGAGGGCACCGTCAACACGGGTGGCTGCCAGCGCAGGGCGGGGTGGAGGCCGGAGAGCAGCGCACCGACGCCGTGCCTGCGCAGCGTCGTCACCCGCCGGTCGAGGTCGACGTCGACAGCGCTCTGCATGCGGCGGACGTGCGGAGCGATCGCCAGGTCGTGGTACGCGGCCAGAGCGCGGGTGAGCGCGTTCATCGCGTCCCGGTCGCCGTCGGCGAGCCCGCGCACCCACCCGGGTAACGCGTGCGCGGACGCGAGCCGGTTCAGATCCGCCGTCAGCTGCCGCCGCGGAACAGCACGGACGGCCTCCAGCACGTCACGCACGCTGCCGTTGTCCCTGGTGGACGTGAGGAAGTCCGGTATCCAGCCGTGCGCGGGCACCAGGTCCAGCAACGGTCCGACCTGCGCCGGCAGGTTCCCGCGCAGGCTCCGGCGCCAGGCGTCGAACCGCAGCCGCTGGTCGTTGCGGCGCAGCGCCTGCACGCTCAGCACTGCCTCACCCAGCTGCGGCAGTCGGCTGATCAGCGTCACGCTGCACAGGTCGTCGGCCGTGAAATGCACGCGCAGCACGCCCACCCCCGCAAGTAGCCGGTCCGGTCCCTGCCTTCGGGCCGGGTCGCCGTCGTGCTGTCCGTAGCCGCACCAGGCTACCGGAGAGTTTCGCCTCAGGCCGAAGTACCTTGCGACTGGGCGCCGTTGACATTCAGCATGGACATGCGCAGCCGACCCGGCCGGCATGCCGGAGCCCGGGACCGGCGCGACTTCGCGCCGACTCGCGGTGCTGCCACGACGAGCCGGGGACCAGCATCGATCCGTTCACCACTGGAGGAACTCGATGAGCAGGAAGAGCTTCGCGGGCAAGGCCGGCGCCACGCTCGCTGCCGCCGCCGTGCTCGGCGCCCTGTCGTTCGGTACCGCACCTGCGGCCCTGGCCGCCGCCGAGCCCCCCGCAGCCGCTCCCCACGCGGCGGCGCCCGGCCAGGCTGCGGGCGCCGCCTACGGCCCGTACCTCCTGTACAACACCGTCACCGGCAAGTGCGCCGACATCCCGGACTTCGGCGCCGGCCGGATCAACGGCCCCGTCAACGAGTACACCTGCAACGGAACTTCGGGCGACAACCAGCTCTTCTACTGGGACTACCAGGGCGCCACGAGCAACGGCTACAACCTGTACACCGTCCGCAATGCCAAGGACAACCTCTGCCTCGACGTCCACGACTACGGCGCGGTGGAGGCCGGCGCCAAGGTCAGCGAGTACACCTGCGACGGAACCGCGAACGACAACCAGCAGTTCTGGCTGCTGCCCCGCGGCGGCGGGGGCTCCTGGATCGTCAACCTCAAGAGCGGCCTGTGCCTGGACGTCGACGGCGTGCGGACCGGCGGCAACGACGCCCGCCTCACGCTGTACTACTGCAGCGACAACGACGACCACTCCTGGAAGCTGATCTGAGGCCTCCGCGCCCCGCCGCCCCGAACCCTGGCCTGGTGCCGGCACCGGCATCCTGCCAGGCCCCGCCGACAGTCCGGCGGCGGGGGCGCGCAGCGGCAGGGTTGGCGACGTCAGCGCGTCACAGAGCGTCCACGAGGCCGCCGTCGACGACGAAGTCGGCGCCCGTGATGTTGGCCGCGCCGGGGCCGGCGAGGAAGACGACGAGGTCCGCGACCTCCGACGGGCGGGTGAAGCGGCCGGTCACCGACTGGGCCTCGGCGGCGCGGGCCACGGCGGCGGGGTCGATGCCACGGGACTGCCCGATCGTGGCGGCGACGCCGTCCGTGCCCCGCCACAGCGCCGTCTCCACCGGGCCGGGACCGACCGTGTTCACCCGCACACCGCGTGGCCCCACCTCCTTGGACAGGGCCTTGCAGAAGTTGGTGAGCGCGGCCTTCGCGGCGCCGTAGTCGATGACCAGCGGGTCCGGCAGGCGGGCGTTGACCGAGGAGACGGTGACGATCCGTCCGCCGCCGGCGGCGAACAGGTGCGGCAGCGCGGCGCGGGTGGCGCGGACGGCGGCCATGAGGTTGACGGTCAGGGTCCAGTCCCAGTCCTCGTCCGTCACGCTCGCGAAGCCGTCCACCCGTGGGCGCACCGCCCCGACGTTGTTCACCAGTACGTCGAGGCCGCCGTGGCGTGCGGCGGCCTCGGCGACCAGCGCGGCCGGGCCGTCGGGCGTCGCGAGGTCGACCTCCACGACGGTGAGGTCGGCGCCCTGTTCCACGTGCGCGTCGAGGTCCTCGGTGCGGGTGCGTGATCCCGCGACGACGTGGCATCCCGCCGCGAGGAACGCCTCGGTGATCGCGAGGCCGATGCCGCGCCCGGCCCCGGTGACCACGACGGTCTGTCCGGCCAGGCCCGGCTCGGCGGACGGTGGTGTCATGCGCCCGCGTCGGCCTGGTGCCGGGCCTCGATGGCCTTGCCGGTGTTGGCGAAGGCCTTCGAGAGGTGGCGTTTGCCGACGGTGCCGACGACCGCGCCGAGCACCCGTCCCTTGAAGTTCTTGCCCTCGCGGACCACGACGGCGTCCACCTCGGTCGTCCCGTCGGCCTTCGGCGTGAACGTGTAGGTGTGACTCGACCGGCCGCCCCACACGTTGGAGTCGGTGGTCGTCATGACGACACGGCGGGGGTCGGACCAGTCGTAGTGCAGCCGTTCCCAGATTCCCGCCGAGCCCTCGGTGACGTCGGCCTCCTTGGGTCCCCGGTCGTGCACTTCGAGGTACTTGTCGGCGCTGTTGCCGAAGAGCTCCGAGCGCCCCGGCCCGAAGTCGGTGAGCCCGGCGACGTACTCCTCGGGTGTCGCGGCGATCGTCTGGTGCATGTGAATCGTGGACATGAGCGCTCCCTTGCCGTGAGCAGGCCCGCTCCGAGCGTCTCTCCTCGCCGTGCCGCCTGCAACAGGGGCCGGTGACCGGTCTCTTCCGTCCGGTCACGGTGGGCGCGGGCCGGGTTGCCGGGGTGCCGGGGTGCTGTGGGGGCGCCGGGTGCGGGGCCCGGCGAAAAGGGGTTCGGGGGCCGCCGGCGCGCGTGCTGTACTGGGCGCATGGGGGCTGACGACGGTCGGATGCGGTTGCGGGTGACGAGCCATCCTGTGGCCGGTCCCGGATCCGGGCCCAGCAGGATCCTGAGCACCGGTCCCATGCTCCGCAACACGCTCGTCTACCCGCCCGACCACCGGATCGGCTACCTGAAGGCGAGCCGCGCCGACCTCCTTCGGCTCGGCGCCCTGTTCCGCATCGCCGCGACGAGCCCGCACAGCGCGATCCACATCCCGGTCCCGCCGGGCGCCCCACCGATACCCTTCATCGGCGACGGAATCCGTCCGCTGCCCGTGCTCCTGGCCCGTGAGGACACCGGCCTTCGCCCCTGCGACTGGTCCGATCTGCGGCGCAGGATGCGCCGCGCCTCGGCGCCCCTGACGGTGACCGCCCCGGCGGCACGGCCCCCCGACCGCCCCGAGGACGTCCGCCGCCGGGCCGACCGCCGCCCCGCCCGCTACGCCGAACACGCCGCGACGATCGTCATCACCGCCCGGGCCGAGCTCCTGTTCCGGATCGGCGACCTGCTCACCACCATGGGCGACCTCGTCGCCCGGGACCGCCACGTCCACCAGCACGGCGAAAGCTTCCTCGGCGACATCGTCGGCTTCTTCGACCCCGGGAGCACGGACCGGCCCATGCACGCCTTCTGCGTCGTCGCCGTCGATCCGATCTTCCACCGGGCCCGCTGGCAGAAGCAGCGAACACCGGCCGGATGACCGATCGTCGGTATGGCGGGAGGCCACTCGAACGTCGGTACCGGACCGCCCGGGGCCGGGATCTGCCAGCGCATGACCCTCGCCGGGACCGTGCTGCGCGCGGAGGACCACGGGAGCGGCTCCAGCCTGGCGCGGGCCGGGCAGACCGCGAGCTTCCTCGCGGTGAAGCGCGACGCCGGCTGACGGGACGCGTCGACGCTACTGCGGTCCTTCGCCGGCGGCCCCCGTCGCTGAGCCCCCGGCCCCGGGCCCGGGCCCGCCCCGGACGGCGGATAATGTCCGGGGCTGCGGGCCGGACCGCGGGCCGGCCGCGGGCCGGGGCGGCACCGATCGACGGAGAGGCAGAGGACGGATGACCCTGGAGGAAGGCCGACGCGTCAGGCTGGCCGAGGACCTCGGGATCGGCGAGGCGCTCGCCGGGGAGCCCGGGGCGGTCGTCGGGTTCCTCTCGCTGGGGGCCGGGATCGAGGGCACCGTCGAGCGGGTGGAGGAACTCCCGGAGAGCCACGAGGTCCGCGAGTACCAGCGGCTCAAAGCGCTGTTCGAGGACTACGGGCACACCATGCCGGAGGCGAGCCGGGAGCGGCTGGAGGCGGAGATCGCCGTGCTGGAGCCGGAGTGGGCCACGCACCGGGAGCGGGGGAACCGGGTGACGGTCCGGGTCCGGCTGGACAACGGCCTCGTCCTCGACGGGGCGCACCAGGACGTCCTCACCCTGCTGTGATGCCGGCGGGCACGCCCGTGCCGGCCGGCCCGCTGGTCCGGATGCCACCGTGCGGGTGCGGTGGCCCGGGACTGCGGTCACGTTGAGGGGATGGACATCGTCGTCGTGCTGGAACTGGATACGCCGACCAACGTTCGGGTCCTTCAACCCGACCGGACGCCGGCAGAGCCCGCGAAGGCGGTGCGCCGCGCGCACACCGCCCCGGCAGAGGCCTCGGGCGTCTGCGGGCCCCTGACACTCTGCGGTCTGGACACCTCCGAAATGACCCTCGCCCCGCACCGCTTCGCCCACGACCGGCCGCGCTGGCACACCTGCAGCACCTGCCGGACCACCGGGGGGCGCAGCGAAGGGAGCCGCGAAGAGAGCCCCGGAGGGACCACCGGGGGAAGCACCGGGGAGGGCGCCGCGCCCGACACCCCCGAGGACGGCATCCCCGAGGACGGCACCCGCCCGTCGGAGGCCCCCGCTCCCTGAACAGCCGTCCGACGACCGCCGCCGCGCGGCACCCGGCGGCGGCGTGCGGTCAGTCCGGATCCGGCCGGTCGCCCGGCTTCGCGGGCAGGGGGTCGGCGAGGTAGCGCTGGATGGTGGGGGCGAGCAGGTCGGTGACGGTGTCGGCGGGGAGGACGGCGATGTCGCCGACCTGCCAGATGTAGCGGTTCATCACCATGCCGACCATCTGGGTGGCGATCAGGCTCGCGCGCAGGGTGCGTTCGGCGTCGGGCAGGCTGTGCGAGACGACGGCCAGGACGAGTTCGGAGAACAGCTGCCGCAGGCGCTGCAGGGCGGCGGGTTCCTGAGCGGCGGTGAGGACGATGGACCGCAGGATCTCGGCGGAGGCGGGGTCCTCCCACAGGCGGAGATTGGCCTGGACGAACGCCCGTCCCCGCTGCTCCAGCGGTTGTCCGGCGGCGGCGGCCACGGCTGCGCCGAACGCCTCGGGAGGCTGCATGACCGCTTCCAGCAGCCCGGTCTTGGTGCGGAAGTAGTAGTGCACCAGGCCGGGGTCCACGCCGGCTTCCAGGGCGACCGCCCGCATTGAGGTCGCGGCGTAGCCGCGGGTGGCGAAGGATCTGCGTGCGGCGGCAAGGATCCGGTCCGCCTGCTCGCCGCGTTCTCCCCGGGGTCCTCGCCCGCTCACGCCACATCACTCACCTTCTGCGACAGCCGCCCTGGACGGGGGCCCCTTGCCGCCCGCGAGAGTTTCATCATACGCTGAAACTAGTTTCCACGGGTGATGAAATTAGGGGCCGGTGATGCGCACGCCCACCCTGCCCGTCACCCCCGGACCCCGACCCCCGACCTCGATCACCGGCCCCGAACGCCGGCCCCGACGCCGACCCCTCCCAGCGGAGCAGCCCCCATGGCCACCACGCCGTCCGCCCCACCGAGACCGTCCGCCCACTCCCCCGCCCGGGACCCGGGCCGGCTGCTGCGGCCGGCCGCCGTCTGCGCCGGCCTCCTCGCGAACCTCCTGTACCTGCTCGTCCTCACCGACGTCGCCGGATACGACCTGCAGACTCCTGCGCTGTTCGGCCGGCCCGCGCAGTCCGTCTCGATCGCCCTGGCGGCCGCCTCCTCCGTCGTCCCCGCCCTGCTCGGCTGGGGTCTCCTGGAGCTGCTGGAGCGCCACCTCCCGCGGCGGGCCACCGCCGTCTGGACCGCCCTCGCCGTCCTGCTGCTCGTCGGCGGCCTCCCCTACAGCGGAGCCGGTGTCACCACCGCCGACCGGCTCCTGCTCGCCCTGATGCACCTGATCGTCGGCGCCGCCGTGATCCCCGCCTTCGTCGTCACCTCACTGCGCCGGTCCTGACGCACCGCGCTGCACCACCCGCACCGAACCAGGAGAGAAAACGCCATGACCATGGCCTACATCGCCCACCCCGAGCAGCAGCAGACCCTGGAGTGGATCGGCGGCGGGCTGTTCACGATCCTGCTCGACGGGCAGGCCACCGCGGGGCAGCTCACCGTCGGGCTGTTCGACGTCCCCAGGGGCGAGGCCCCGCCCTTCCACTTCCACACCCGCGAGGACGAGGTCTTCGTCCTCCTCAAGGGCGAGGCCCTCGTCTGGGTCGGGGAGGAGTGCCACAAGTTGAACGCCGGCGGCGCCGTCTACCTGCCCCGCAACATCCCCCACGGCTACCGCATCACGTCCGCCCGCGCGGACCTGCTCCTCATCACCACCCCCGCGGGCATCGAGGAGATGTTCCGGCACGCCGGACGCGACATCACCACCCCGCGCCCCGACGGGTTCGAGATCAGCAGGGAGAGGCTCGCCGAAGCCGCCGCCCTGCGCGGCAACGTCATCGTCGGCCCGGCCCGCTGACCGCCCCTCCCCCGCCCCTGCGCCCCGCCCCGCCCACCGGCGGGACGGGGCCGAGCTGTTCACCGAGCGCGGCGAGGAGGTGCAACTCCCGGACGTGGCACGGTCGGCCGGCGTCGGCATGGGGACCGTCTACCGCCACTTCCCCACCCGGGACGCCCTCGTCGAGGCCGCGACCGAGGACCGCTTCGCCGGGATCCTCGCCTTCGCCCGCACCCTGGCCGGCGAAGGCGACGACGACCCCGTCCTCGGCTACCTGCACCACGTCGGCGAGGTCCTGGAGAGCGACCGCGGCCTGTCCGCCGCCATCGAGGCGCTGCGCGGCACCCCCGGCTCCGCACCGCTCGGCCGCACCCGCGCCGAACTTGAGGAGGCGGTCTCGGTGTTGATCGAGCAGGCCCGCCGGTCCGGGGCCGTCCGCCCGGACGTCACCGTGGCCGACGTCCACCTCCTGGTCGGCGCGATCTCGGCCACCGTACGGACCGGCAGCGGCCCGTGGCGCCGCCTGGTCGACCTCACGATGGACGGCCTGCGGCCCAGGCCGGCCGGCTGAGACCCGTCCGGCCGAAGCGATCCCGCGCGCCCGGCGGTCGGCCCTTGACTTCAAGTCAGCTTGAACTCCTACGGTCCTCTCATGGCCGCCGGAACCGACCGGCGGCGTCCGTCGAGAGGATCCGCCGTGACCACCGCGCCCACCGCCGACACCGTCGTCCCCGACCGCTACCGCTATGCGGCCGTGCCGCACATCATGGTCGACGACGCCGCGGCGGCGATCGACTTCTACCAGCGGGCCTTCGGCGCCCACGAGGACGTCCGCATCGACGCCCCGGGCGGGCGGATCCTGCACGCCGAGATCAGCATCGGACGCTCCGTCCTGATGCTGGGCGACGCCGGAGCGGACGGGGCCGAGGGCGCCCCCTTCACCGCCCCGGCCGCGCTGGGCGGCACCAGCGTCGCCCTGCACGTCTTCGTCCCGGACGTCGACGCCCTCGTGGCGCGCGCCGGGGCCGCCGGCGCCGAGATCCTCCAGCCGCCGACGGACATGTTCCACGGCGACCGCACCGCCGTCCTCAGGGACCCCTCGGGACACGTGTGGATCTTCCTCACCCACCTGGAGGACGTCCCGGTCGAGGAGCTCCACCGCCGCGCAACCGCCGTCTGACGGCCGGCGGGCGGCGGGGCCGGGCGGGGCGGGGCCGGGCCGGCGCGGCCTCAGGAGCGGGCCAGTGCCAGGATGCTCAGCCCGAACATCAGGACGCCCAGCGGGAGGTGGACCGACGGGACGTGCGCGACGCCGAGCACGACCTGGGCCGAGGCCAGGACGAGGAAGCCGGACGCGTACAGGATCGGCCGGGGCGAGCCACCGCCCGGCTTCCACGCCAGCACCGCCGCGAGCAGGTACAGCATCGACGCCGCGTACATCACGCGGGCGCCGACACTGTGCAGCGTCTCTCCGTAGGACGCGGTCAGCAGCAGCCCGGCGGAGGTCGCCTGGAGGAAGATCGTCAAGGTCTGCAGGCCGACGGCGATCCGAAGGAACGGGAAGCTGCGCCGAGCCGTCACCTGGGTGGTCATTGCACGGTCCCCCTTTCCGCCCGCGGGCGGTAGATCGATAAGGTCTCACCAGCCCGACGACGCGGGCCCGCGAAAGGTAAGGCGAGGGGGCTCGAAGGCGTGGGGGCGGCTGTGCGAGGCATCGACGAGGTGGCCGGCGAGCGGGGCCAACTGATCAACGTGGCCTACCGGTTGCTCGGCTCACTGGCCGAGGCCGAGGACGCCGTGCAGGACGCCTACGCGCGCTGGTACGCGCTGCCGCGCGGCCGGCAGGAGGAGGTCGTGTCCCCCGGCGCCTGGCTGACGACGGTGACCGGGCGCATCTGCCTGGACGTGCTCGGCTCGGCGCGGGCCCGGCGGGAGCGCTACGTCGGCGCGTGGCTGCCCGAGCCGCTGCCCGACCGCGGCGAGTGGAACCACGGCCACCACGGCACCGACCCGGCCGACCTGATGGTCCTGGACGAGTCGGTGACCATGGCCTTCCTCGTCGTCCTGGAGTCGATGACGCCCGCCGAGCGGGTGGCGTTCGTCCTGCACGACGTCTTCCGGTACCCGTTCGCCGAGATCGCCGGCATCCTCGGCCGCACCCCCGCGGCCTGCAAGCAGCTGGCGTCCTCCGCCCGGCGGCGGGTGGACCTCGCGCACCCCCGGGCCGGGGCTGCCGGGACTGCCGGGGCGGCCGGGGCGGCGCAGGCGGTGCGGAACGTCAAGGAGGCCTGGGAGACCAGGGACGTCACGGCCCTCGTCCGCCTCCTCGACCCGGCCGCCGTGATGACCGCCGACGGCGGCGGCATGGCCGGTGCCGCCCTGCGCCCGATCGAGGGCGCCGCGCGCATCGCCCAGTACATGGTCGCCATCGCCGACAAGGCTCCGGGGCTCACGCTCCTGGAGTGCTCGGTCAACGGTGCGCCGGGCCTGGTGGCCCAACGCGCCGGCGTCGTCCTGACAGTGGCCTCGTTCGACGTCACCGACGGCCGGGTGAGCCGGATCTGGGCCGTCCGGAACCCGGAGAAGCTGCGGCCGTGGGTACGGGAGGACCAGGGACTCCGGCCGGACCTGTGAGGGAACCCACCGTCCCGGTTCGCACGCCGTTTCGAGAAACCCTGCACGGAATGCTGAGTACCCGGACACGCCGCTGGCCTAGATTCGAGTGCCGAACAGCACCCCGCGAGCGCTCACACGCCTCAACGGCGTTGCACGGCGGCGTCGACAGGACGCCGCCGACCAGTGAGTTGTCGACGGAGAAGGACGCGGGGGCTTCATGGAGCTGCGGGACATCGAGATCTTCCTGGTGCTGGCCGAGGAGTTGCACTTCGGCCGGACCGCCGAGCGGCTGCGGCTCTCCCAGGCCCGGGTCAGCCAGGTCATCAAGAAGCAGGAGCGGCGCATCGGCGCCGCGCTGTTCGAGCGCACCAGCCGCACCGTGCGCCTGAGCGACGTCGGCCGCCAGCTGCGCGACGACCTGCGGCCGGTCTACGCGGGCCTGCACGAGTCCCTGGAACGCGCCCGGCTCACCGCCCGCGGCGTCACCCGCCGCCTGCGCGTCGGCATGATGCCGTTCAACCTCGTCGACCTGCACTTCTACTGGAAGGCGTTCCGTTCCCGGTACCCGCAGTGGGAACTGGAGATCCGCCAGATGGTCTACATCGATCCGTTCGGCCGCCTGCGCGACGGCGACCTGGACGTCCTGGTGGTCTGGCTGCCCGTGGAGGAGCCCGACTTCACCGTCGGCCCGGTCCTGTTGACGGACCCCCGGATCCTCGCCGTCACCGCCGACCACGAGCTCGCCCGGCGGACGTCGGTGCGGCTGGAGATGTTCGCCGACTTCCGCCACCCCATGCCCCCCGACCTGCCGGACTACTGGGAGGACCGTTACATTCCCTTCCACACGCCCCGGGGCCGCACGATCGAGCGCGGGGGGCAGATCACCAACGCGGAGGACCTGATCAACCAGGTCGGCATGGGCGAGATCATCCACGGCTTCCCCAGCCACGTCACCCGCCACTGGGGCATGCCGAACATCCGCTGGATACCCGTCCCGGACCTCACCACGCTGTCCTACGCCCTGGTCTGGCGGACCGACGCCGAGAACGAGCCGATCCGCGCACTCGCCGACACCGTGCGCGAACTCGGCACCTACCGGTTCTGACGCACCGACGGCACGCCGCGCGGCCGGGGACGGGGGCGGGCGCGCGGCCGGGGCCGGGGGCGGGGGCGGGATCCGGAGGTGCCAATTCGCTTCCGCCCGGCCGTGACCGCGTGGCATGATCGGCCGCCGTGCCGAACCCCACCGCGACCACCGCCCGCCCGCAGGCCTGCCCCCACTGCACGGCGGCCCTCGACCCCGACCCGCGCTTCACCGTCTGGTGCCCGACCTGCGAGTGGAACCTCGTACCGGAGCAGGAGGCCGCCGAACAGGCGGCCAAGGACACCAAGGCGGCCGCCCGCGAACGGGCCGCGGCCGAGCGCACCGAGCGGCTCTTCCAGGAGGTCGCCGCCGGCCGGGCCGACACCACCCGCCGGGACTGGCTGGCCGCCTCCGCCGTCGCCACCGCCGTCCACCTCAGCACCGCCGCGCTGGCAGGCTGGGGGATCTGGCTGCTCGTCACGGGCAACACCCCGCTGCGCTGCCTCGGCGCCGCCGTCCTCGCGGTCGTGTTCCTGCTGCGCCCCCGGCTCGGCCGGACGCCGCGCGGCACCGGGGTGCTGACCCGCGCCGAAGCCCCCGCCCTCCACGGCCTGGCCGACCGGCTCGCCGAGCAGCTCGGGGCACCGAAGGTCGACGTCATCCAGGTCGACGGGGAGTTCAACGCCAGCATGGGGGTGGTCGGGCTGCGCCGCACGTCCGTCCTGACCATCGGCCTGCCGCTCTGGGAGGCGATGGACGACCAGCAGCGGATCGCGATGCTGGGGCACGAGCTCGCCCACCGGATCAACGGCGACCACCGCAGCGGCCTCTGGCTCGGCTCGGCCATCCGCACCCTGGCGCACTGGTACGACCTCGCCGCGCCCCGCCGGCGCGCCGGAGGCGGCGGCGTCGGGGCGATGAACCTGCTGTTCATCTTCGCCGACTACATCAGCAACGCCGTCCTCCACGTGGTCTCCTGGCTGCTGCTGCGGGTGCTCCTGCTGCTCCACCGGCTCACCGCCCGGGCCGGGCAGCAGGCCGAGTACCGCGCCGACGAACTCGCCGCCCGGGCCGCCTCCAGCGAGGCGGCGAGCGGGATGCTCACGGCGCTGCTGTTGGACGAGGCGGTGGGGACGGCGGTGCTGCGGGTGCGCGCCAGGATCCATTCCCGCCCCCGGACCACCCGCCGTGAGCCCGCGGCCACGCCGGACACCGACCTCCTCTGGCAGGAGCTGCGCGACCACCTGGCAGGCCTGCCGCCGCTGGAGCGCGACCGGCTGGTCCGCCGCTCCCGGGCCGAGGGCCACTGCGTGAACGCGACCCACCCGCCGACCCATCTGCGGATCGCCCTCCTCTCCCAGCGCCCTCCCGTCCCGGCGGCCGTCACCGCCACCCCCGCCGAGTCCGCCGCCATCGACGCCGAACTCGCCCCCCACCGCGCCCGCATGGCCCACACCTTCCTCGCCGGCTGAGGCAGCCGGAGGCAACCGGAGGCCTGCGGCAGGTGGCGAGCAGGGTCGCGCGGGTGCTGGGCATGGAAGTCCCCCCCGACGGATAGACGGTTGTGCTTTCGCCAGAAGCCGTAACGCGCGCCCGATGGAAGGTCACCGGGGTTGGCGACAGGTTCTGACGGATTCAGGAGCGTGTGGCCGAATGGGCGAGGAGGGCGGGGACGACGGTGTCCCAGGTGTGTTCGGGGAAGACCTCGTGGCCGGTGCCCGGCAGGGCGAGGAGGCGGGCGCCGGGGATCTCCGCGGCCAGGGCGCGCCCGTGCTCCACGGGGAACATCGGGTCCTCCTGCCCGTGCAGCACCAGGGTCGGCGCGGTGATCGCGCCGAGCCGGTGGCGCCAGGGGCTGCCGGCGTCGAGCAGGTAGGGATTGGTCGACTGCGCGGCGATGTCGCGGGCGTGGTCGACGACCCGGGCGGCCAGCCGGCGCACGCCGTCCTCGTCGAACGGGCGCGAGACGGCGGCGAACGGGCGCTCGCCCTCGACGATCGAGTCGATGACGGCCTCCCGGTCCGACCAGTCGACCCCGCCCCCGTCCGCGGCCGGCGCGAAGTAGGCGGCGAGCCGGTCCGCCACCGGCGGCAGGTCCGGCTGCTCGCGGCCGGGGATGCCGGGCGTGCCGGAGGCGAGGGCGAGGGTGGCCACCCGGTCCGGGTGGTCGAGCGCCAGGAGCTGGCCGACCGCGGCGCCCTGGGACATGCCGAGGACGTGGGCCGCGCCCAGGCCGAGGGCGTCGATCAGGGTCGCGGCGTCCTCCACCAGGTCGGGCAGGCCGTACGGCGGCGCGCCCACCGGGAAGGTCGTCGAGGCGCCCGCGTCGCGGGCGTCGTAGCGGACGACGCACCGCCCGCCCGCGACCAGCCGGCGCACGAAGCCGTCGGCCCAGTTGAGCAGGCAGTGCCCCGCGCCGTGGATCAGCAGGACGGCGGGATCGGCGGGATCGCCGTGGAGCTCCGCGCACAGCTGCGCACCGTCGACCTCGACCGTGCGCCGGTGGTCCGCCATCGCCTTCCGCCTTCCGCCTTCCGTCCGAGGGTCCGTCACCGCCTGCGCCGCCCCGGCCGGGGCGGCGCGGGTCAGTGCCCCAGGGCCGCCTTGGCGGCCACGATGATCAGGCCGAGCAGCAGGTTGACGACGCCCTCGCCGACCGCCATCCGGCGGGACGCGCCGGCCCGGATCGCACCGAGGGTCGCCCAGGCGACCTGCTGCGCCACCGCGACGCCGAGGGCCAGCCAGGCGGTGCCGGGAAGACCGAGGCCGAGCAGCGGACTGACCGCCACCGCGACCGCGGGCAGCACGGCGGCCTCCACGATGGACCACTCGTGCCCGGCGACCCTGCGCACCTCCCGGCGGTCGACGGGTCTGCCGACGGTCCGCTCGCCGGCGACCAGCGCGTAGACGTGTGCCGCCCAGAACACCACGCCCGTGACCAGCAGCAGGCCGATCAGCTGGAGGCGGGGGAAGTTCCCGGCGGCACCGGCGGTCGCCACGACGGACGCGGCGAGCAAGGAGCCGTACACCGCGCCGGCGTAGTCCGTCCGGCGGCCGCGGCGCCGCTTCGCAGGCGCGGGCCGACCCGCCGGGGCGGCCGGAGAAGTGGTCACCGACCCAACATAGGGGTCCGCGGCAGCCATCCCCCCGACCGACTCCGCCGACCGGGCGGAGCCCCGCCCGGAACCGGGGCCACCCTCGGGCCCGACCTGCCCCGCTGTCGGCGGGGCCGACCTTCCCGGTGGGCGCTCTCACTCCTGCCGGTCGATCCGCTTCCGGACGGAGACCAGTCGGCGGACCAGTTCGGGCGCCCGCCGCTCGACCTGGGCGAGGTCCGTGCGGAGGTCGAGCAGTTGGGACCAGAGCACGCCTCGGCCCTGTTCCAGCAGCTCGACGGCGACCACCGGGTCGTCTGCGGCCAGGGCGGCCTCCGCCGCGTCGCCCGCCAGCCCGCGCCAGCGGGCCAGGATCCGTTCCCGGTCCGCCCGGTCGGCCCCGAGCGACACCGCGAGCCGCTGGAGCGGGACAGCGGTGCGGTAGGCCTGCAGGGCGTCCGGGAGGCCGTGGTCCAGGGCGAAGCCGCCCCACTCGACGGCGGCGGCCAGCCGGGACTCGGTGCGGCCGGACGGGTCCTCCGCGAAGGCCCGCCTGACCTCGACGGCCTCCCGCGCGTCGGCGGGGTCGCCGATGGCCTCGAACCTGGCGGCCAGCGCCCGGCCCAGGGCGACCCCGAGGTTCGCCGCCTGCTGGCCCCGCATTCGCAGCCCGGTGCGGCAGGACGACACCGCCTCGTCGAGGTCGGCCGTCGAACCGGTCAGCTCGAAGCGGTCCAGCAGGTAGGACGCCAGGTTGCCGACCAGCGCCCCCAGCGCCGGATGACGGGCGGCGGCGTCGCGTGCGGTTCGCCCCTCTCCGACCGCCCGGTCCAGATCGGCCGGCTCCCCCAGCCGCCGGTACCGCAGGCGGGACAGCTGGCCCAGCAGGTCCAGGACGTACGCCCGGACCGGGTGGCCCTCGGTGGCGAGGGCGGCGGCCGCGGTCGCCGCCTCCCGGGACTCGGCGAGGTCCGCTTCGGCGCCGTCCTCCTGGTACCGCTTGCACAGTGCCGCCGCCAGGTTGTACAGCCGGTTCGGACGGGACTGGTGGTGCTCACCGGTGGCGGCCACCGCGTCGCGGAAGACGCCGATCGCCTCGTCGAGATCGGCCCGGGTGCCGAGCGCGGTGTCCCGGCGCGCCAGGTTGGCGCCCAGGTTGGACAGGTGGGCGCCGGCGTCCGCCTGCGCGAGTTGGAGCGCCGTCCGGCTCAGCCGGACGGCCTTGTGGAGATCGTCGAGCTCGCCGAGGGCCTGGAACCGGTGGGCCAGTGCGCCGGCGTAGTGGCTGGTCGCCCCCGGATTCGCCCCGCCGCCCGCCGCCAGGCGGCCGAACTCGACGGCCTCGTCGATGTCCTCCGTACTGTTGGTGCTCTCGGCACGCTCGCGCAGGGCGGCGCTCAGGTCCGAGCGCCAGAGGGCGAGTTCGACCGGGTCCGCCCCCTCGGAGGCGACGGCCGCCCGGCCGTGCTCGACGGCCTCGTCGAGTTCGGCCAGGTCGCCGCTGCGGCTGTAGCGGACCCGCAGCAGATAGCACAGCTGTGCCCGGGTGGGGATCCGGTCGGCGTCGTCCGCGCCCTCCGCGGCGAGGAAGTCCCGGCAGAGCCGGACGGCGGCATCGAGATCGGCCGGGTCGCCGGTCCGCTGGTTGCGGTGCTGGAGGGCGAAGGCGAGCAGGCTGCGCAGCCGGCCGGCGACGCGGGGGTCCGTGACGGTCGCGGCGGCGTCCAGGCCGGTGCGGATCATCAGCGTCTCGTCCTCGGCCCCGCCCGACCTCCCCCACCGGAGCCCGATCATGGCCCAGAGCGTCGCCGTGAGGTGCGACTGGCTGATGTGCCCGGCCGGGACCAGGGCGCGGGCCGCCGTGTAGCTGTCGATGGCCCGGTCGAGATCGGCGGGCTCCCCGAGCCGGGCGTACCGTTCGCGCAGCAGGTCTCCGAGGGCCATCAGCCGTCCGCCCCGGTCGACACGGGCCCTGGCCGAGGCGGGTGGCTCGCCGTCGTCGGCGCGCAGGGCCTCGACGGCGAAAGCGATGCCCTCCGCGCAGACGTCGGGATCGTCGGTCACCTCGTACAGGGCCGTCAGCGCCCGCGCGAGGATCGCCAGTGCCCGTTGCTCCCCGCCGGCGACCGCCTCCCGGGCGAGCGCCACCGATTCACGGACCGCCGCTTCCTCCGGCCGGGTGCCCGCGGCCGGCGCCAGGAGCACCTCGGCCAGATCCGCACGGAACGACGGGAGCAGCCGGTGGTCGGCCGGTGCCGCCGCGATGCCGGTCCTGAGCTCGGTCTCGGCCTCGGCCAGCAGGGCCCCGTCCCGGAGGAAGCGCGCCAGCAGGTGGAGGGAGCGGCCGAGCCCGCAGTGGAAGACCGCGGACGCCGGCCCCGGGGCCCCGGCCGCGGCCACGGCCTCCCGGCCCCGGGTAACCGCCTCCTCCAGGATCGGCCGGTCCGGAACCAGCTTGAAGTGGAGGAAGAGCTGCTGCCCGAGCTCGTGGAGCGCGCCGGCCCGCCCCGCAGAGCCTTCGGGCACGCAGGCGAGCAGCGCGCGGGCCGCCGCGGTCGCCTCGGCCATGAGCTCCGGATCGGCCTGGGCGCCGGCGAGCGCGCACAGCCGGTTGGCCAGCCGGTGGTACGCCACGTCCTGACCGGGGTGGCCCGCGAACCCCGCGGCCGCCGCTCGTGCCAGGGCCACCGCTTCGGCCGACTCGCCGGCGGCGGCCAGGACCTCGCTCAGGCCGGACTCCCAGCGGGCGCGCCGGACCGGGTCCGTGCTCAGGCGGACGGCCTCGCGGTACCGGGCCGTCGCCTCGGGATCGCCCGCGGCGGCCAGGGCCTCGCCCAGGTATCCGTGGGCGTCGGCGTCCGGGGCCGCATCCACCACGGCGCGGCGGACGTCCACCGCCTCCCGCAGGAGCTGCGGCGCCCCGGTCCGTTCGCCCAGCTCCTGCAGCAGGACGGCCAGCTCCGGCCGGAAGAACAGCCCGAGCTCGTCCGGAGTCGCCACCGCGACGGCCTCGCGCCAGACCTCCACCGACTCCGCCAGCCGGTCCGGGTCGTCGGTGGCCCGGTACAGGTCACGCAGATTGACGCCGAGCAGGCTCAGGTAGTAGGTGCGCCGGGGGGTACGGGCATCGCTCAGGAGCTCGGCCAGTTCCCGCCCGGCGGACACGGCCTCCGCCAGCGCACCGACCTCGGAGGTCCGGTCGTACTGGTCCCGCAGGACCGAGGCGAGCTCGGCCAGGAGGGCGGGACGCGACGCCCGGTCCACTGCCGGCGACTGCGCCAACTCGCGCAGACACGAGAGCAGTTCGGGGATTCGCCGATGGTCGCCCAGCTGGTCGACGGCGGTCCGCAGCAGCGCGGCGAGGATCTCCAGCCGGCGGTTGCGGTGCTCCGGGTCCGCGAGCGCCAGCGCCCGGCGCACGGCCTTCAACGCCTCCTCCAGCACCGGTCGTTCCACCCGCCGGGCGAGACACACCCGCAGAATCCACACCACGGTGGACAGCACGCGCTCCGCCTCCGGGCGGTCGTCGGCCAGCGCGCCCGCCGCAAGCCGGGCCGCCTCCGCGGCCGCCGGCAGCACGGAGGCGTCCTCGGCCGCCTCCTCGAACGTGCAGAGGACGTAGCCCAGGTTGGCCTGGATCAGCGGGAAGCTCGGCTCCTCCGGACCGCACAGCTGTGCGGCAGCCGTCTGCAGTACGACGGCGCGCTCCAGGTCCTCGTCATGGCCCTCCCGCTCGAAGCGCGCCAGGTGGGCGGCGGCGAGGTCGTTGAGGCGTTCGGCCTCCGTGAGGCCGTCCTCCGAGAGTTCGCCCCCGGAGACTCCGCCCTCGGAACGTTCGTCCTCGGAGCTTCCGCCCACGCCCCCAACTCGGTTGTCCGTCATAGGATTTCCGCCTCACTGAACCGAACGAAGCCGTACCCTCCCTTTGTACTGGCTCTCCGACGCATCGCGAGGTCACATGGCGGAATCGCTCGACGACCGGCTCGCCGCAGCAACCGAATGGGAGCAGTTGCTCACCGAGGTCCGCCAGGTCGACGGACTGCACGACTTCCTGCGTCCGCCGGTCCTGGACGACCTGCGCCCGACCGGCGAGGGTCCGGTCGTCCTGGTGAACGTCGGACGGTCCCGGTGCCACGCACTGATCGTCACCGACACCGGAGTCCGGGCGGTCGAACTGCCCGGCACCGACCGGAACGGGGTGAACGACACCGCCCGGAACTACCTCCTGGCACTCCAGGCGGTGGAGGAGGCCCAGAGCCGGCTGCTGGAGCTGAGCCGGGAACTGACCACGGGCACCGCCCCGCCGGAGGCCTTCGAGGCCTACCTCGCGGCCGAGGCCTCCTACGCCGAGAGCCGCTCCGCCGTGGAGAAGACGCTCCGGACGACACTGGGCTGGCTCTGGGACCACGTCGCCGGGCCGGTGGTCAGGGCCCTGGACCTGTCGCCCCGGCCCGACGGAAAGGCGCCCCGCCTCTGGTGGTGCCCGTCCGGGCTGCTCACCCTGCTCCCCCTGCACGCCGCCGGGCGTCCGGGCCCCGACGGCGGCAGCCTGCTCGACCTCTGTGTCCCCTCCTACACCCCGTCCCTGCGGGCTCTCCACCACGCGCGCCGGCGCGGGCCGGCGACCGGCCGGCGCATGCTCGCCGTCACGCTCCCGGAGACGCCCGGGCAGGCCCCGCTGCCGAACGTGAAGCGCGAACGCACCCTGCTGGAAGGCCTGTTCGAACCGGAGGCCCGCACCGTCCTCACCGACGGCGAGGCCACCAGGGCCCACGTCCGCAGCCGGCTGCCCGGGCACCAGTACTTCCACTTCAGCTGTCACGGCCTCCAGAACCTGAACCGGCCCTCGAACGCCGGCCTGGTGCTGGCCGACGGCACCCTCACGGTGGCCGACCTGGTCGCGGACAGCTTCCAGGCCGAGTTCGCCTTCCTGTCCGCCTGCAAGACCGCCACCGGCGGCCTCGCCCTCGCCGACGAGGCGATCACCCTGGCCGCCGCCCTCCACCACCTCGGCTGCCGCCACGTCCTCGCCACCCTGTGGTCGGTCTCCGACGCCGCGGCCGCGTTCGTCGCCGAACGGGTCTACGCCGGCCTGGCCGGCCCCGACGGGCTCGCCGTCGACGGCTCCGCACGGGCGCTGCACGCCGCCGTGCTCGAACTGCGGGCCCTGCACCCCGACGAGCCCAGCCTCTGGACCCCCTTCACCCACACAGGACCGTGACCCATGTCGCCGGCGAACCTCCCGTACCAGCCCGTCACCGAACCCGGCTACGCCGCGGCCGCCACCACCTTCGAGGTCCACACGTACGACGACGGCGCGCTGACCGTCAACGGACCCTGCCCGCGCTGCGGCGCCCTCCTCGAAGTCCCGGTCTTCGACAAGGCGTTCCGCGCCGTCGGCGGCTCGTCCGGCCCGGTCCTGATCATCTGCAACTGCGAGGACCACCAGCACCCCGGACGGCCCGCCGGCCGGCGCGGCTGCGGCGCCTACTGGAAGTTCCTCCTGTGACCCCGCCGCCACCCCGCCGGCCCACCCCCGGGCCGCCCGCGACGCCCGCCGACCTGCGCCGCGCGCAGCAGCAGGAGGTCCTGCTGCGCACCGAACTGACCCGCGTCCGCGGCGCCGCCCTCGCCTGGCGCAACGGTCTGGCCGCGCTGCTCGCCGGCCTGGTCGGCTTCGGCCTGGTCAAGGGCCGCTCCGACGTCGGGGAACTCGCCCCCGGCTGGGCCGTGGCCGTGGGCCTGTTGCTGCTGGCCGCCCTGCTCGGCGGTGCCGTGGGCGCAGCCCTGCTGCTCCGGGCCGCGCACGGCCGCTTCGGTGTGGTTCCCCTGGACGGCCTGCCGCCCGCCGAGGTCCGCGACCACCTGGAGGCGCTCGCCTCCGCCCGTGCCCTGAAGCGCGGGGTCGTCGCCACCGCGGTCTGTTCCGCCCTGCTCGTCGCCGCCGTCGCGACGACCTGGTACGGGCCGTCCCGGCAGGACCCCGCGCTCCGGGTCGAGTACGGCGGCACCGGCGCCACGGCATGCGGCGAGCCCGTTCGGGTCCTGGACCACGTGCTGGTGCTGAAGTCCTCCGCCGGTGAGCTCGCCGTCCCGCTCGACCAGCTGCGCACTGTGCAGCCGGTGAAGTCCTGCGCCGCCCCCGGGCCGGCGGCCGGGGGCCGATGAGGTTTCCACGAACCCGCGGCCGCCCGCACTGACCGCACCGCCCGCAGGCGGCCGGGGCGGGCGAAGGGCTCCCCCGTGCCCGGGCGTGAGGGGCGGCCCATACTTGAAGAGGCCCGGGGGGCAGCCAGCCGGACGCCGGAACGCCGCCGGAGGAGGCGGTGGGACCCGAAGGGACGTGGAACGATGTTCGACCGGGACCGCCGGAAGGCCAACCGCGCCTTCGACCACGGTGACGGGGTCACCCGCTACCGCATGCGACAGAAGCTGGTCGCCATCGGGGACGACTACTGGATCGACGACGACTCCGGGGAGCACGTCTACCGCGTCGACGGCAAGGTGCTGCGCGCCCGCCGGACCTTCGACCTGGAGGACTCGCACGGCCACCGGGTCGCGACCGTCCAGAGCCGGCCCATGCGGATCAAGGAGTCGATGGCGATCGACGACGCCGAGGGCCACCGGGTCGCGACCGTCAAGAAGGCCTTGATCACCCCGCTGCGCAACCGGTGGAGCATCGACCAGGAGGACGGCCCGGAGCTGAAGGTCGAGGGCAACGTCGTCGACCACGAGTACACCATCGAGCGCGACGGCTACAAGATCGCCGAAGTGTCGAAGAAGTGGTTCCGGATCCGGGACACCTACGGGGTGAGCATCGGCGAGGGAGCCGACCACACGGTCGTCCTCGCCGCGACCGTCGCCATCGACTCCATGGCCCACCCCGGCGACTGACGCCCCGGCGGCCCCGCCGCCCGGCCGGGGGCGGCGCTACTGCGCGACCGCCGCCGCGGCCGCGGCGCGCCAGGCGGCGACGAGTTCGGCGGTCCTGGCCTCGAAGGCGGGGTCGCGCCAGCTGCCCTGCAGGCCCATCAGCACCGGCAGGTCGTACACCCCGCGGGCCCGGTGCGTGACCTGCACGATCTCCGGGGCGTTGGCGCGCTCGCTCTTCTTCACCACCTCGACCTTCGTGATGTCCGACCAGGCGAACCGCTTGCGACGGCTCCAGACGGCGCTCCAGCGGAGCTCACACTCGTCGAAGCTCACGCTGGTGCGCAGGGCGAGCAGGTGGGCGGTGCCGATGACGGCCATCAGGGGGCCGAACAGGCCCCCGACCAGAACGGCCCGTTCGTTCGCGGGCTCGCTGAGGACGGGGTGCAGCAGGTAGGCCGAGCCGGCCAGGAAGAGCGCCCCGCTGATCCACTGGCGCCGCTTCTGCTGGGGGCCGAGACGGTAAGTCGTGTCGTTCACCTGCGGATTCTGGCAGTACCGGAGGATCTGAGGAAGCATCAGTCCGCCGGGCCTGGCGGCGACGGCCGGGCCGCTGCGGGCCGGGCGGCGGGCGGGGTGCGCGGGTGCGGCAAGGGGCGCGCGGGGCTCGGCCCACTCCCCCGGCGGGGCCGGCCGGCTGACGGTGGTCGGGGGCGAACCGGCCGTGCGGGAACGGCCCGCAGGCCCGGTGCGACGGGTCCGCACCCGTCGAAACCGGCGCGCGAGAGCCCGCCCGCGGGCTGCGCGCAACACCGGGCGCCACCCGTCCGGCCTTGGCAGGGATCACCGCGACGGCAGACGCTCTGTGCACAGCCGATCATCCACTGATCCCACCCCCAGCCCCGGAGGGCCACCCATGTCGTTCTCGCGCACCCGCATCGCCGTCGCCGCCCTGCTCGTCGCCGGCGCCACCGTCGCCCTGGCCGCCCCGGCCCAGGCCGCCGGCGGCCACCGCGCCCTCAGCCACTTCGACGACGGCAGCTTCGAGACGCCCAAGGCCCCGGCGAACGCCTTCACCAATCTGACCACCGGTCAGAGCATCGGCCCGTGGAAGGTCACCGCCGGCAACGTCGACCTGATCGGCGCCGGCTTCTGGCAGGCCGCCGAGGGCGACCAGGCGCTGGACCTCAACGGCTCGACCAGCGGCGCCGTCGCCCAGAGCTTCACCACCGTCCCGGGCACCACCTACTCCGTCACCTACACGCTGGCCGGCAACCCGGACGGCGGGGCGGCCCTGCGGACCGGCCGGGCGCTGATCGACGGCCAGGCCTTCCAGGACTTCTCCTTCGACATCACCGGCAGGACCCGGGCCGCCATGGGCTACGTGGGACGCCAGTTCACCTTCGTCGCGCAGGGCACGTCCACCACCCTGGGCTTCACCAGCACCGTCGCCGGGGCCTACGGCCCGGTCATCGACGACGTCCAGGTGAAGGAGTGCAAGCCCTGCTGCGGGTGACCGACCCCGTCACCGGCCCCGCGGACCGGGCCGATTGGCCAGGCATATCGTTTTTCGATAACATCGAAAAACGATATGCCTCTGGCACCGGAAGACGGGGAACGACCATGAACGAGATGTCCTGGTGGACGCGGGCGACGGACCACACCCTGGAGCTGGCCCTGGGGTTGGCCCTCCTCCTGGTGGGGATCGTCGAGATCCTCCTGCCGGTCCTGGGGGTCTCCACCCCGTTCGGGCCGGGGGACACCCGCGAGGTGCAGGTCGACGGTGCCGCACGGCTGGCGGGCGACATGACCGCCGGAGCCGTGACGCTCCGCGGCTCCGGCCACGCCGAACTGGCCTTCACCGACCCCGGCCTCGGCCAGCGGCTGCTCCTGGCCCTGCCCGCAGTGGTGAGCGGCCTGCTGGTCATCGCGATGCTCACGGTCCTCCTCCGGGTGGCCCGCACCTTCCGTGACGGCGACTTCTTCGTGCCGCAGAACACCCGGCGCCTCACCGCGGTCGCCGCCGCCCTCGTGCTGCTGGGAACCGTGGTCCCGCTGCTTGAGATGATGACGACGAACCTCCTGGCCCGTGAACTGCCGTGGGCGGACGCGATCACGCCCGCCCACGGCTTCGCCGTCCAGCCCGTCTTCCTGGCGCTCCTCGTCGGTGCCGCGGCCGGGGCGTTCCGTGCCGGCACCCGCCTGCGCGCCGACACCGAAGGGTTGGTCTGATGCCACCGGAGGAACCGCACCAGATCGCGTGCCACCTCGGCCGCCTGCTGGACGAACGCGGCATCACGCTGGCCGAACTGGCGGCCCGGGTCGGCGTGACTGTCGCCAACCTCTCCATCCTGAAGAACGACCGGGCCAAGGCGATCCGCTTCAGCACGCTCACCGCGATCTGCCGCGAACTGGACTGCCAGCCCGGGGATCTGCTCACGTTCTCCGACTGAGGCGCTCCGCGCGCCGTGGGGCGCGCGCGGCATGACGGGCGGTCACATCAGGGCCGGGACGGTGCGGGGCCGCCCGGGGCCGCACCGGCGGCGCGGCGGGTCACCCGGGCCCAGATCCGGCGCTGCACCCGCAGGACCAGCACGCCCACGATCACCAGGACGACCACGTTGAGCAGGAGTTGGAGCAGCGAGCCCCACGCCTCGTGCCAGTCGCCGAAGGCGAGCGAGACGGCGACGTCCGAGGCGGCGGGGATCGTGGTCACGGAGATGAAAACGCCGAGCAGCGCAGTGCGCCGGGCCTCGGCGAGGGAGACGATCCCGACGATTCCGGCGAGGACGGCGACCACCAAGGAGAGCAGGTTCGGGGTGTCGATCAGGTTGGAGACGGGCCGCAGCCCCGCCTGGAAGGCCTTGGACTGCAGGCCGGCCGCCCGGGCCAGCAGGGCGAAGAGCAGGGTGACCACGATGGCCAGCAGGAAGCCCACCGTCAGCGCGCGCAGGCCCTCCTCCACCCGGCGCCGGTGGCCGCGGTCCAGGCCCAGGGCGACGCTGGTGATCGCGCCGTACTCGGGGCCGACGACCATCGCGGCCACGATGAGGATCTGGGAGTTGGTCATGATGCCGACCGCACCGATCAGGCCGGCGATCACCAGGAGCAGGTAGAAGGACGGCAGGTAGGTGCCGCCGGCGCGGATGCCGGCCTCGACGGCGGCCCACAGCGGCGCGTGGGCGAGGACGCGGGGCTCGGTGGCTTCGAGCCGGTCGGCGCGGTGCGAAAGCAGCAGCTCGACGTCCTCGATCGCGATCGACCCCTGCCGGTCGATGCCGAGGCCGCGCAGGCGGTGCAGCAGGGCGTTCGCCGCGCCCCGCACGACGTCGCACTCCAGGACGTCGCCGTCCGGCTCGCGGGCGGCGGATTCCAGCACCGCGAGGTTGAGGACGTGGCGGTCGGCGGTCAGCAGCGCGAGCGCCGGCCCGGTGAGCGCGGGCGGCGCCACCAGTCTCAGATGGACCAGATCCATCCGCCAAGCTGAGCACTCCCGGGGCGTGGGGGGCCGGAGCAGCTCGCCCGTCGTGGCGCCGTTCATCCGGTTGCCGCCGGGCCGGGGACGGCCCTGCGGATCAGCCCGGGCCGGCCCGGTGGATCAGGTCGGGCCCGGCTCGGATGCGGGGGGACAGCGGCGGCGGTTTGATGGCCGTATGGAATCCGATCCCGCACAGGCCTACACGGACGAGCTGCTGGCCCTCACCGGGGACCTCGCCAGGCCGGCCGCCGACGACTTCGTGCGGCGCGTCTACGAGAGCGGTGCCATCCACGGCTCGCACACGGCGCTGGCCAATGTGGCCGCCGTCGAGAACGAGAAGGACGCGCAGATCAGGCGGCTCGGTGAGCGGCTGATGGCGCTCGGCGAGGATCCGCTGGAGATCACCCGGCTGCTGGCCGGCAAGTGAGCGGGTGCCGCCCGGGCACCGGTACGGCCGGTGAGCGGGTGCCGCCCGTGGCCGGCCGCCCGGGCGGTCGGCGGTGCGCTCAGCCGGCCGGGTCGTACCAGGTGTCGCGGTCGGGCAGCAGCGCGTCGGCCTCCTTGGGCCCCCAGGTGCCCCTGGCGTAGGGGTGGACCGGGACGGCGTCGCCCAGCACCGGGTCCACGATGCGCCAGGCGGACTCCACGGTGTCCTGCCGGGCGAACAGCCAGCGGTCGCCGTCGAGGGCGGCGCCGATCAGGCGGTCGTAGGGGCGCATGTCCGAACCCGGGATCTCGCTGAAGGCGAGCTCCTCGTGCTTGGCCTGCCAGCCGCCGCCGGGCATCTTGCCGGCGAGGGTCAGCCCGACCTGGGTCTCGGGCCAGATGCGGAACCGCAGCCGGTTCTCCGCGGGCGCCGGGCGCAGATCGAAGACGTCGTGCGGGGCGCGGCGGAACTGGATGCCGATCTCGGTGGCGGTCACCGGGAGGCACTTGCCGGCCCGGATGAGGATCGGCACGTCGGCCCAGCGCCAGGAGTCGGCGGCCAGCCGGATGGCGGCGAAGGTCTCGACGGTGGACTGCGCGTCCACGCCGTCCACCTCGCGGTAGCCCTCGTACTGGCCGCGCACGATGTGATCGGCGGTGAGCGGCCGCAGGGAGGAGACCACCTCGGCCTTGGAGTCCAGCCAGGCGGACAGCCCCCGGCCGGAGGGCGGGTCGGCCAGGACGGTGGCCAGCACCTGGAGCATGTGGTTCTGGATCACGTCGCGGACGGCGCCGGTGCGGTCGTAGAAGCGGCCGCGGTCGGAGACGTCGAAGGCCTCGGCCATGGTGATCTGCACGGACGCGACGTGCGTGCGGTTGAGCAGCGGCTCGACCACGGAGTTGGCGAACCGCGCGAACAGGACGTTCTCCACCGGGTCGAGCCCGAGCCAGTGGTCGACGCGGTAGATCGCGTCCTCGGGGAAGTGCTGGTGCATGGTCGCGTTGAGTGCGCGGGCGCTGGCGAGGTCGTTGCCGAAGGGCTTCTCGACCATGATGCGGGCGCCGCGGGCGCGGCCGGCGGCGGCGATCCCGTCGGCGATCCGGCCGAAGAGCATCGGCGGCACTTCGAGGTAGTACAGTGCCCGGCCGCCGCTGCCCATGGCGTCGGACATCGCGGTGTAGGTGGCGTCCTCGCCGAGGTCGCCGTCCACGTAGCGCAGCAGGCCGAGCAGCTTGACCGCCGCGGGGGACGCGGGGTCCATGCCGTTGAGGGTGAGCGAGGCCCCGGCGTAGGCGCGGAACTGCTCCAGGCTCCAGCCGGCCTTCGCCACGCCCACCACCGGGACGTCCAGGACGCCGCGTTCGACCAGTCCGACCAGCGCCGGGAAGGTCTCCAGTTTGGCCAGGTCGCCGGTGGCTCCGAAGATCACCAGCGCGTCCATCTGTCGTGTCGTCATCTCGGGCTCTCAGTGTTCCGGGGCGCGGTGCTTGTCTTGGCGTCCTCGACGCAGGCTGCGGTGGAGTCCCGGTCGTCCCGCTCGCTGTCGTCCCGCTCGCTGTCGTCCCGCTCGCCCCGCGGGCCTCCGGGGGGAGGCGGGGGCGGGGGCGGTCACCGGTGTGCAGGACAAGTCCTGTCACCTGCAAGCTACAACGGGCCGGGCGGGACGGCACCTCCGCCGCCGGGCAGGGCCTGTTCGAGGGCCCGCAGCGCCGCGGCGGTGGTCGCGGCCGGGCTGCCGGAGGCGTCCACGACGGAGCCCGGTTCGTCGGGCCGGAGCGGTTCGAGCAGGGCGTACTGGGAGTCGAGCAGGGCGGGGGGCATGAAGTGGCCGGCCCGGTGGGAGATCCGCTGTGCAGCCAGTGCGCGGTCGAGCGAGAGCTGGAGGAAGTACACGTTCGCCCCGGTGGCACGGAACTGGTCCCGGTAGGCACGGCGCAGCGCCGAACAGGACAGCACGCCACCGCTGTCGCGCTCCGCAGCCGAGCGGATCCATGCGGTGAGTGCGGCGAGCCACGGCACGCGGTCGGTGTCGTCGAGGGGGTGTCCGGCGGCCATCTTCGCCCGGTTCGCGGCCGGGTGGAGGTCGTCGCCCTCCTGGAACGGCACGCCGAGCGCCGCGGCGAGCCGTGCGCCGACCGTGGTCTTCCCGGAGGCCGAGACGCCCGTCACGACCGCCACCGGTCTGCTGCACACGCCGGTCATGATGCCACCGGGCCCGGCGGTCCGCCGGTCACGCCGACAGGCCCGCCGGTCCGCCGGTCACGCCGACAGGCCCGCCGGTCACGCCGGTCACGCCGGTCACGCCGACGGTCCGCCGGTTACGCCGATGGGCCGACACCCGATGGGGTCGCCCGCGGCTGCGCCGTCCGGTCCGGGCCGCCGGCACCGTGGTTGACTGGGGCCGAGCGTCCTGCGTGAGGAACCACATTGAGTCAACTCGACCTGGCCAGGCTGCAGTTCGCCATGACGTCGGTCTACCACTTCCTGTTCGTGCCGGTCACGATCGGCCTGGGTTTCCTGACCGCACTGCTGCAGACCGGCTGGCACCGCAGCGGCCGGGCCGAGCTGCTGCAGCTCACGCGGTTCTTCGGCACCCTGCTGGTGATCAACATCGCGGTGGGCGTGGTGACCGGGCTGGTGCAGGAGTTCCAGTTCGGGATGGACTGGTCGCAGTACTCGCGCACGGTGGGCGACGTGTTCGGCGCACCGCTGGCGATGGAGGGGCTGGCCGCGTTCTTCCTGGAGTCGACGTTCCTCGGGCTGTGGCTCTTCGGGTGGGACCGCCTGCCGCCGCGCGTGCACCTGGCGACGATCTGGGCCGTGGCCCTGGGCGGTGTGCTGTCCGCGGCGTTCATCATGGCGGCCAATTCCTGGATGCAGCACCCGGTCGGCTACGCGATCGATCCCTCGACCGGGCGCCCGCAGCTGAACGACGTCTGGAAGCTGTTCACCAACCCGGTGTTCCTGCGCGGGTATCTGCACGTGGTCCTCGCCTCGCTGGTCACCGGGGCGGCCGTGATGCTGGCGGTGTCGGCCTGGCAGCTGCGCCGGGGCACCTCCCCGGCCGCCTTCCAGGCCACCGCCCGGCTGGCGCTGGTGGTGCTGGTCCCGGCGCTCCTGGTCGCGATGCTGGTCGGCAGCGAACTCGGCGTCACCGAGGCCAAGTACCAGCCGATGAAGATCGCCGGCGCCGAGGCCCAGTGGGACACCTGCCAGCCCTGCTCGTTCTCGCTGTTCCAGATCAGCGGCGGCAACAACGACACGACGCCGACCGAGATCATCGCCGTTCCGCACCTGCTCTCCCTGCTGGCCACCAACCACTGGAACGGGCAGGTGCTGGGGCTCAACGCCGTCCAGGCCCAGTACGAGCAGCAGTACGGGCCCGGCAACTACGTCCCGAACGTCTTCATCCAGTACTGGGCGATGCGGGTGATGGCCTACCTCGCCGTCGTGGTGCTGCTGGTCGGGCTCTGGGGCCTGTGGCTGCTGTGGCGCAGGCGGCTCGGCGGCTCGCGCCGGTTCCTCCGGGTCGCGGTCTGGACCGCGGTGCTGCCGTTCGTGATGAACTCCGCCGGCTGGCTGCTCACCGAGAACGGCCGCCAGCCGTGGATCGTCCAGGGGCTCCAGTTCACCCGTGACGGCGTCTCCCCGTCGGTGAGCACGGCGACCGTCGCCACCAGCCTCCTGGTGTTCGTCCTGCTCTACGCGGTGCTCGCGGTGGTGGAGGTCGTGCTGATCACCCGGTACGCGCGCAAGGAGCTGTCCCCGCCCCCGGCCGAGGACGCCCCGGTCCCGGCCCTGAGCTACTGAGGCCGCCCGATGGCGCTCGCCACCTTCTGGTTCATCGTCACCGCCGCCCTGTGGACCGGCTTCTTCGTCCTGGAGGGCTTCGACCTCGGGGTGGGCATGCTGCACACCGCGGTCGCCCGCGACGAGGCCGGCCGGCGGGCGGCGATCAACACCATCGGCCCGCTCTGGGACGGCAACGAGGTGTGGCTGATCGTCGCCGCCGCGGCGATGTTCGCCGCCTTCCCCGACTGGTACGCCACCATGTTCTCCGGCTTCTACCCGGTGATGATCCTGCTGCTGGTGGGCCTGATCGTGCGCGGGGTCTCGTTCGAGTTCCGCGGCAAGGCCGACGGCGCCCGGTGGCGCCGCACCTGGGACACCCTGCTCACCTGCGGCAGCCTGCTGGTGCCGCTGCTGATCGGGATCGCGCTGGGCGACCTGCTGCACGGGGTGCCGATCGACCAGGACCACGAGTTCACCGGTGACTTCGGCGACCTGTTCTCCGGCTACTCGGTGTTCGCCGGGATCACCCTGGTGCTGCTCTGCCTGCTGCACGGCGCGGCCTTCATCGCCCTCAAGACCACCGGCCCGGTACGGGGCCGGGCCTCGCTGCTCGCCCGTCGGATCGCCCCGCCGACCGTCCTCGCCGTGCTGGCCTTCCTGCCCTGGACCCACTCCACCGCCGGCCGTGGCGTCCTGCCGGACATCATCGAACTCATCGCCATGCTCGCGGTGATCGCCGCCGGCTGGCTGCTCCTCGGACGGCACGAGGGGTGGGCGTTCGTGGCCACCACGGTCACGATCGCGACGACCGTCCTGTCGGTGTTCGTCGACCTCTACCCGAGGCTGATGGTGTCCAGTACCGACCCCGCCTACAACCTGACCGTGCAGAACAGCGCCTCCGGCAACTACGCGCTGAAGGTGATGAGCGTCGTCGCGATCGTCTTCCTCCCCCTGGTGCTCGCCTACCAGGGCTGGACCTACCACGTCTTCCGACTGCGCGTCTCCGCCGAGCAGTTCGGCCCGTCCGGCGCCCGGGAGTGAGGGGCGGGCAGCTCTGGAACAAGATCGGGATATTTCCCGCACCACCCTGTGAACGACTCCCGCCTACCGTGATGGCACCGGTGAACCGCACCGGCCGAACGACAGCAGGAGACCCGCATGCGCACCCGCCGCCTCGCCCTCACCGCCGCCGCCGTCGCGGCGCTCGCCGCCACCGCGACGGCGTGCGGGCCGGACAACAGCGGCACGGGCTCCACGGCCGCCGCCCCCGCGGCCACCACGGCCGGTGCCACCGCCGCGGCGCCCGGCGGATCCGCCCCGGCCGCCACGGGCGCTCCGGCCGCAACCGCCACCACCGGGGCCACGCCGACGAAGGCCGCCACCGCGCCCAAGTCCCCCGCGCCCTCCTCCCCCGCCGCGTCCGGTGCCGCGTCCGGCAAGAGCGGCAACGGGACCTGCGGCGCCGGCGACCTGGTCCTCAGCGCGAAGACCGAGTCCCAGGCCGGCGGCTACATCCTGATCACCGCCATGGCCAAGCCGGGCGTCTCCTGCACGCTCCCCGCGACCCACCCCACCATCGCGTTCGGTTCGGGCGGCATCGAGGCCGCCAACGCCGAGCAGGCCACCGGCACCCCGATCCCCCTGAGCGGCGCCAAGGTCGCCTACGCAGGCGTCATGGCGAAGACCACCAAGGGCAACCAGGCCGTCGAGTTCACCGACGTCATCGTGGCCATCGGCAACGCCGACCCGAACCCGGCCGGCGTCCCGGTCGGCAAGACGCCGGTCGACAAGCCGATCGTCACCAACTGGCACACCGTCCCGAAGGACGCCGTCCCGGGCCTCTGACGGACCGTCGCCGGCCGCCGGCGGCGTCACGGGACGAGGACGACCTTGCCGAGGTTGCGGCGGGCCTCGACGAGGGCGTGCGCGCGGGCGGCCTCCGCGAGCGGGATCCGGGCGTGGACGTGGGTGCGCAGCACCCCGGTGCGGTTCAGCTCCCACAGCTCGCCCAGCCAGCGGGCGTACCGCTCGGGCTCGTTCCTGGCGACGGCGGCCATCTGGAAGCCGATCACCGAGGCGCCGCGGACCAGCAGTTCGAAGGCGTCGATCGTGCCGCCGCCGGAGCTGAAGGCGACCAGCCGGCCGCCGGGGGCCAGGGCCCGCACGGCGGGCCCCAGGAGGTCGCCGCCGACGCCGTCGAGGACGACGTCGACCGGCTCGCCCCAGCCCTCGTCCCCGTAGAGCACGACCTCGTCGGCGCCCAGCGAGCGGACGAAGTCCGCCTTGTCCGGGCTGCCGACGGCCGCGACCACGCGGGAGGCGCCGCCGGCCTTCGCGTACTGCAGGGCCAGGGTGCCGACCGCGCTGGCCGCCGCGGTCACCAGCACGGACTCCCCCGGAGCGGGGCGGCCCGCCTCGTAGGCGCCGCGCGCCACCAGGCCGCTGCGGACCAGGGCGACGGCGTCGACGGCGCCCGCCCGCTCCGGCACCCGTGAGGCGAACGCCTGGTGGACCAGCGCCAGTTCGGCGTACGAGTGGGCGAAGCAGATGCCGGTGACGCGGTCGCCCGGCGCGAATCCGGTGACGCCCTCGCCGACGGCGGCGACCGTGCCCGCGACCTCGCCGCCGAGCGCGCCGGCCTGGCTGCCCTCGCGCACCTTCCGGACGGTGGGCAGCGAGATGCCGATCGCCTCGGTGCGGACGAGCAGTTCCCCGGGACCCGGGGTAGGGGCAGGAGCCTCCTCGACGAAGAGGACCTCGGGACCGCCGTTGACCTCGTAGCGGACACGACGCATGGGCACACCTCCGAAGCACAGCGACAAAACCGTTGGAATTCCCAACGACTCGGTGGCAGCCTACGGAGGATTCATTGGGATGTCCAACGATTACGGGTAGTCTTGCCCCATGACGCCTCCACCCCCCGAGCCCTTCCGGGCCCTGGAGCACATCCAGTCCCTGCCGAGCTGGCTGGTCGGCCGGGTGGCCGCGCACGGCCGGAGCCTGGTCGCCGCGGCGATCGCCGAGGAAGGGCTGAAGCTCCTGCACCTCGCCGTGCTCGCCGCGGTCTCCGAGTACGGACCGGTCGCCCAGGCGGACCTGGTGCGCCGGCTGTCGATCGACGCCAAGGACCTGGTCGGCCTCCTCAACCACCTGGAGAGCGCCGGCCTGGCCCTCCGCGCACCCGACCCGCGCGACCGCCGCAAGAACGCCGTGACGGTGACCCCGCAGGGCACCCGCACCCTGCGCCGGTGCGCGGAGCTGGCCGAACGGGCCAACGAGGACCTGCTCTCCCCCCTCGACGACACCGAACGCAGGCAGCTGATCGCCCTGCTGACGCGGCTGCACCAGGCATAGCGCGCAGCGGCGGCGGGCGCGGCCGGCCGGGCGCGGCACGGGGGGCGCCGCTGCTCGGCGCTACTGGACGCGGACGATGCTCTTCCCCGCCGTGGCGCCGCTCGCCAGGTCCGCGATCGCGGACTCCACGTCGGCGAGCCCGTGTTCGGCGGTGATGTCGATGAGCACCGAGCCGTCGGCCACCAGGGCCAGGGCGCGGGCGGCGCCGGCGGCCAGCCGGGCCGGGTCGGTGCGGCTCAGCAGGCTGCTGTTGTACGTCAGCAGCGACTGCCCGTTCATCAGCAGGTCGTTGGCCGAGACGGCGACCGGCGCGAAGGAGGCGATGTTGCCGTAGACGGCGAGCCGGCCGTGCGGGGCCAGCAGCGCCAGGTTGGCGCTGCGGGTGGCGCCGCCGACGGGGTCGAGGATCACGTCGAACGTCTCGTCGCCGAGGGCCTCGGGGAAGCGGTCGCGGGTCAGGACCTCGTGGAAGCCGAATCGGCGGGCGTAGTCGGCGCGGCCCGCGCTGCCGGCGACGCCCACGATGCGACGGGCCCCGGCCGCGGCGGCGAACTGCGCCGCCAGGGTGCCGACCGCGCCGGACGCCGCGTGGATCAGCACGCTCTCCCCCGGCCCGAGACGGGTGACGGTGTGGATCAGGTCGTGGGCGGTCGGGGCGGTCCACCCGAAGCCGGCCGCGGTGCGCGCGTCGACGTCCGGGGCGGGGACGGCCAGGGCGGCCGGCGCGAGCACGACCTCGGCGTAGGCTCCGCCGGTGACGAGCGCGAGGACCTGCTCGCCGATGCGGCCCCCGTCCACGCCGTCGCCGACCGCGACGATCCGGCCCGCGGCCTCGAAGCCGGGCACGAACGGCCGCGGGACGGGGAAGTGCCCGTCGCGCACCAGCACGTCGCCCCACTGGACACCCGCGTAGGCGACCCGGACGGCCACCTCGCCGGGGCCCGGGAGCGGCTCGTCGGCGGTGGCGGTGAGGCGGAAACGGTCGTCGGTACCCAGGACAACGGCCTTCATCGAGTTTCAACCTTCTGTGCTGACTCAGTAACCTGATACTGCTGGACGCTATCCAGTCTCACGTAATTGAGTCAAGTAAGGGAGCTGAGACATGGCCGAGGTGCCCGTCGAGGAGTACCTGTGCACCCGCATCCGTCGCGCCGAACAGGCGCTGATGGCCCATCACGAGGCGGTGCTGCGCGGCTTCGGGCTGACCATGACCCAGTACACGGTGCTCCTCGCCCTCTCCCGCGAGGACGGCCGCTCCGGCGCCCAACTCGCCCGCGCCTGCGGCGTCTCGCAGCAGAGCATGGCGACCGTCCTGAACGGCATGCAGACCAAGGGGCTCATCGACCGCACGGCCTCCGCGGCCCACGCCAAGGTCATGATCGCCACCCTCACCGACACCGGCCACGACCTGCTCGACCGGGCCTACCAGGAGGTCATCGTGCTGGAACGCGCCCTCACCGACCGCTTCGACGCGGACGAACACCGCCGGTTCTGCGAGTTCCTGGACCGTGCCACCGCCACCCTGGTCCAGCAGACACCCACCACCCCGGCACGCTGACGCGCCCGGGCACGCTCCACGACCGGACGGCCGTGCGGTCGGGCGCGTCCTCGGCCGCGGCGGAAAGCCGGCACGGAAATTGGGTTGGGCACTCGGGACAAGGCTGGTAGCGTCCTCGAAGCCGTGAAGGAACGCGAGGAGGTGAGACCCATGAAGGCTGTATGCGGGTGGGTGCTCCCCCTTGTCGTCACGGCGGGCGACTGACACAGGTGTCGCCGGGAGCGCCTTGACATGAGGCTCTCCTGAAAGGTGACACCGATGAATTCTGTGCAATCCGATGAGCGAACCGGCGACCGGTCGGTCGCAGTGGTGCGGGTCGCGGACACGCAGTGGCACGCCGTGGAGGACGACCGGGTGGTCGGCCGCGGCGATGCCTCGCACCGGCCCGACGGGCGGCTGTTCGTGAGCGTCGACGCGTGGCACGGCCCGGTCTTCGACCGCATCGCCGCCGCGCTGGTCGCGGACCTGCCGGCCCCCCTGTACACGGTGGTCGACGAGGCGGACGAGGAGTCGACCACGGCCTGGCAGCGGGCCGGCTTCACGATCGGACGCCGCGAGTGGGGCTGCCTGGTGCCCACCGATCCCGAGGTCACCGGGCTCGGACCGGTGCGTCCCCCCGCGGGTGTGACCATCGTCCCCGCCGGCGAGGCGGAGGAGGCTCCGCTGCGGGCCCTGGACCGCGTCGTCCGCGCGGAGGTCGAGGCCGGTGCGGGCTGGCGGACGATGCCGGCCGAGGTGCTGCCCAGGCCGGCGTGGTCCACCATGGCCGACCCGTCGAAGTACGCGGTGGCGCGGGAGGCCGACCGGTACGTGGGTCTGGTCCGGGTGGCGCCGCTGACCCGGCAGCCGCGGATCGGGCTGATCGCCGTCCGGGCCGACCGGCAGCGCCGGGGCATCGCCCGCGCCCTGCTGGCCCACGCGCTGGGCTCACTGCACCACAGCGGGACGGCATCGGCCTGGACCGAGATCGACGAGGCCAACCCGGCGGCCATCGCCCTGTTCGAGGGCATCGGCGCCCGGCGCGCGGGCGCCACCCTGGAGCTCGTCCGCCGCTGACGCCGCGCCGCGCGCCGAGGAGCGGGCCGGCCCCGTGCCGGCCCGGCTCCCCGTTTCCCACCGACATCCCCACCCACCCCACCTACCGCACCGTCACCCGACGGAGAAGTGAGACGACATGACGAAAACAGCAGGGGGCATCGAAGTCGAGGGCACCGTCGTCGAGTGCCTGCGCAATGCCACCTTCCGGGTGGAGCTCCAGAACGGGCACACCGTCCTGGCCCACATCAGCGGGAAGATCCGCAAGAACTACATCAAGATCCTTCCGTACGACCGGGTCCTCGTCGAGGTCAGCCCCTACGACCTCACCCGCGGCCGGATCCGCTACCGCTACCGGTCATGACGCGACACCCGGGCGCCCGGCGACCCCCGGTGCCCGTGGTGTCCGATGGCCCGTCCGGTGCCCGGCGGGCCTGACACGGACGCCACGGGCGCCGGATGTCCGGATCAAGGTGTTTCGTTGGACCGGAACACCGGAGCACCGGACACCGGAACACCGGAGCTCCGGAACGTCCGGGCCGTACGGGCACGAGGAGTCGGACCATGGCGGACACGGGACGGGCCCGCAGGGGTGCGGCGGCGGGGGCGCCGTGGAGCGGGTGGCGCTCCCGGGCGCCGCTGCTGGCGGTGTGCGCCGGGTACTTCATGGTGATCCTCGATGTCACGATCATCAACGTGGCCGTGCCGGCGGTGGGCCGTGACCTGGGGGCGTCGCTGACGGGCATCCAGTGGATCACCGACGGCTACACCCTGGCCTTCGCCGGCCTGCTGCTGACGGGCGGCGCCCTGGGCGACCGGTTGGGCAACCGGCGGGTCTTCTGCTGGGGCGTGGCCGTGTTCACGGCGGCGTCGGCCGCGTGCGCGGCCGCGCAGAGCACCGCGTTCCTGGTCGCCGCCCGCCTGGTGGAGGGGGTCGGCGCGGCACTGATCGTGCCCGGCTCGCTGGCCCTGCTCCAGCAGGCCTACCCCGCGCCGGACGCCCGGTCGCGGGCGTTCGGCCTGTGGGGCGCCATGGCCGGGATCGCGGCCTCCGCCGGTCCGCTGCTCGGCGGGCTGCTGGTCTCGACCGTGGGCTGGCGCTGGGTGTTCCTCGTCAACCTGCCCGTGGGCGCGGTCTGTCTGGTGCTCACGCTGCGCTGGGTGGCGGCCTCCCCCCGGCACCGGGACCGGGCGCTGGACTGGCCGGCGCAGTGCGCCGTGGTGGCCGCCGTGGCCCTGCTGACCGCCACGCTCAACGAGGCCGGCCGGCGCGGCTGGACGGACCCGGCCGTCCTCGCCGGCGCGGGCCTGGCGGTGGCGGCCGCGGCGGCCTTCGCGCTGCGCGAGCACCTGGCCCGCAGCCCCGTCCTGCCCCTGCGCCTGCTGCGCTCGCGCGCGCTGAGCGGCGGCGCCGTCATCGGGCTGCTGTTCAACTTCGCCTTCTACGGCATGGTGTTCACCGCCAGCCTGTACTTCCAGCACCAGCGCGGCTACAGCGCCCTGGCCACCGGGGCGGCCCTGTTCCCGGCGGTGGCGATGACCATGTTCGCCTCGGCGCTGTCCGGGCGGCTGGCCCGGCGCACCGGCGACCGTCCGCTCGTGATCGGCGGCATGCTCCTGGCGGCCCTCGGCCTGGCCGGCTGGGCCGCCGCCGGGCCCGACCCCGCCTACCCGCTGCTGATCGGCCCGATGATGGCCGCCGGGTTCGGCACCTCGTTCGCCCTGACCGGCTCCACCACCACCGTGATGACCGCCGTTCCGGGCGGCTACGCCGGGACGGCGTCCGCCCTGTTCAACACCACCCGCCAGGTCGGCAGCGCCGCCGCGGTCGCCCTGGGCGGCACCCTGCTCGCCACGGCCGCGAACTACGGCACGGGCCTGCGCACCAGCATGGCGATCGGGGCCGGCGCCTATCTGCTGGCCGCGGCACTGGCGGCCGGCTGCGTCCCGGCCCGCCCCGCGCCGGCGCGCACCGGGAGCTGAGGGGACGACGCCGCGCGGCCGTTCGTCAGGCCGGACGCGCGGCCCCGGCGGGGTGGGGGGCGCCGTGCAGGCGCTGTTCGGCGGTGCGCCAGGCCGCGGTGACGGCGCGGTGGGCGGCGGCCGTCGCCTCGGTGATGTCGCCCTCCAGGTGGAGCGGGGCGCCGAGGTGGACGTGCAGGGCGGGGCGGCGCAGCGGGGCGGTGGCGAGTCCGGCGAGCTGTTTGGCGGCGTTGCCCGAGGTCAGGCGGCGGGCGCCGCACTGGCCGAGCGGCACCACGGGGGCGGCGCCGGCCGCGGCGAGGCGGGCCAGGCCGGTGCGGAAGGCGGCGGGCTGGGTGTCGCGGGAGTCGCGGCGCTTGGGCAGGCCGCCCTCGCCGTAGATGAGGACGACGCGGCCGGCCGCGAGTGCCGTCGCGGCCGCGTCGAGGGCGGTGGCGGCCCGGGCCGTGCCGCGGTGGACGGGGATGTGGCCGCCGGCCCGCAGGACGTTGCCGAGGACGGGTGTCCGCCAGAGTCCGGCGGTCGCCATCACCACCGGCTCGGTGCCCAGGCGGTGGAGTGCGGCCAGGACGACGGCCGGGTCGGCGAGCGAGCTGTGGTTGGCCGCGACGATGCTGCCCGGGGCGATCGGTCCCGCGGTCTCGGAGGTGACGGTCAGGCGGCCGAGGGCGGGCACCAGTGCGCTGGCGATCCGGCTGAGCATGAGTGTTCGTTCCTTCGTGGGCCTTCGGCGGGGTGGTGGTGTCATCCTCGCGGAGGGCCGGTGCCGGGCGCCTGAGTAGTGGTACTCATTCCGGGCCGGGTACGGGCGGGCGGCGGTTCGGGCCGGGCCGGGCCGGGCCGGGCCGGGGTACGGCTACGGCCCGGGCCGGGTGTTCAGGGGGCGGTGAACAGGCCGGGGAAGGCCGGGGCCAGCCAGGGGCGGCGGCCCCAGGCGAGGACCTTGCCGCGGGTGAGGGCGTCGACGGCGGTGTAGCGGCCCAGGGCGATGAGGAGGAACGCCACCGGTTCGGTGAGGATCGTGCAGTCCGGGCGGCGCGGCGGCTCGGGGCTCACCACGGCGGTGCCGTCCGTGAAGGTCACCGCGAATCCGTCCAGGCCGCGTACCCGCAGCCGGTAGCAGGCGTTGTGGCCGGCCGTGGCGCGGGGGTCGGTCACCCGGGGCATGGCGGTGCGCAGGAACGGCATGGTCAGTTCGACGCGGTGGCGGTCGATCGGGTGCGGCCGGCGCAGGGCGACGGCGATGTCGTAGAGGTGGCCGAGCATGTGGGTCAGCAGGTAGGCGCCGAGGGTGTCCAGGTCCATCGGGCCGAGCGGGGTGTGCACCGGTTCGGTGCCGGCGCGCGGGGCGGCTGCGGCCGTGAACCGCCCGGCCTGCCGGGCGATCTCCTCGGCGAGGACGGCCGGGTCCCGCTGCGGCCGTTCGGCCAGTGCGGCGGCGTTCGCCGCGGCCAGCGAGGCGGGGGTGCCGTCCCCGTAGGGGCGTTCCTCGCCGGCGGCCAGGTCGGCCATCAGCTCGTTGGCCATCGCCAGGTGGGCGGCGGCCTCGGCGACCGTCCACTCGGCGCCGGGTATCGGGGTGTCGCCGCGGCAGCCGGCGAGCAGGGCGACGGCCTCGTCACCGACCGCGGTGACCGCCTCGAAGAGCGCGGTGCGCGCGGCACCGGGGCGGCCGTGCTGAGGGAGCGGGAGGGTCATGGTGGAGAACACTGGCCGACTCCTGCACCGCTGTCCATAGTGACGCAGTCACGCTGTCCGGAGTGACGCAGTCGCCTGCCGGCGGGCAGGGCGACTGCGTCCTCGCGCGGTGCTTCCGGGGGCCTGCTGTCAGGAGTTGCGGCCGCGGGCGGCGACGGGCCAGCGGGTCACCAGTTCGCCGCCGTTGACGACGGCGACGTCGTCGACGAGGTTGACGGCGATGCAGACGTGGTTGGGGATGACGCGCAGGCGCTCGCCGAGGGCGGGCAGGTCGCTGTCGTCGGGCCAGGTGACGGTGGAGTGGTGTTCGGACAGTGCCGTGATGCGGGCTTCGGGGTGGTCCATGAGCCGGCCGAAGCCGGTCGCCCAGGCGGGACGGTCGCTGCCGAGGATCTTGCTGCCCGCGTCCAGGACGATCCGGCGGGGTACGGTGTCGTCGCCCTCGTGCCGGCTGACGACGGTCGCGGCGACCGTCAGTGCGATGTCCGCCGTGGTGCAGCGTCCGAGTTCGAGCTGCTGGGCGTCGCCGAACACGTAGACGCCCGGCCGTACTTCGGTGGTCGCCGAGGTGCCGGTCAGTTCTGCGGTGGGGGTGGATCCGCCGCTCACCCGGGTGGCTTCGAAGCCTGCGGCGGTGAGCAGTTCGGCGGCCTGTGCGAGGGCCTGCTGTTCCTGTTCGGCCGCTGTGGCGGGCATGCCGGGGGCGTAGCCGTGGCCGGGGAAGGTGAACACTCCTGCGACGTGCAGGCCGGCGCGGGCCGCCGCCCGGGCCACCGCGACGGCCTGGTCCGGGCGGACGCCGCTGCGGTGGTGGCCGCTGTCGATCTCCACCATGACCTCGATGTCGCCGGCCGTCTTCCCGAGGTGGCGGCCCGCCGTCTCGGCGGCTTCGGCGGAGTCCGTTCCGATGGTGATCCTTGCCCGGGTGGTGAGCTGCTGCAGCCGCTCCGCCTGCCGGGGTCCGATCCACAGCGGGTAGGCGATGAAGAGGTCGGTGGTGCCGTGGTCGGCGAAGACCTCGGCCTCCCCGATGGTCGCGACCGTCAGCCCGACGGCCCCCGCGGCGAGCTGGCGGGCGGCGATCTCCGGCATCTTGTGGGTCTTGGCGTGGGGGCGCAGCCGCAGGCCCTTGTCCCGGAGGGTTGTGGCCATGCGCTCGATGTTCCGTTCGAGCACGTCCAGTTCGACCATGATGTCGGGGGTGTCGATCTCCACCGGGATTGCGTTCATTGTTTCCCTTGCTCGCGTCGTCGTACCGGACGTGTTCTCGTTCCACGAGGATAGGTTCGGGCGACTCGTGCGGGGCGACGGTGTCGGGTTCGGGCTCCGGGCAGCCGGCCGGCCGGTGCTTCCGCGGGGGCGGGGGCGGCACCGGCCGGCCGGGGAGGGGGTTTCAGGTGGCGATGGTGGCCAGCGGTTCCAGGCCGTAGGTGCGGGCGTAGCCGTTCTCGGTGCCCACGAGCAGGTCCACGACGTCGAAGTAGCGGTCCCAGAAGGGGGTTTCGCGCAGCGCGTCGATCAGCAGCCGGTAGGCGTCGTGGTCGTCGGCCTCCCAGACCCAGACGTCGGTGACCCGCGCCGAGTAGAACTCCGTGTCGTAGAAGCGGGAGCGGACGCCGCGGGTGCGGGCCTCGATCACCGGGACGACGTGGGTGGTGAAGGCCTCGACGCGTTCGGCCACGGTCATCGCCAGCCACTCGGGCGTGGTCTTGACCAGCATGAACGCGGTGACCGGCGCCCCGGTGGGGTCAGTGGACATCGGCTGCCTCCGGTGCGGCGAGGACGGCGGGCTTGAGGGTCCGGGCGCACCACTGCGCGAATCCGGTGGCCGGGCCCGCCTGCGGCGAGCGTGCGACGCCCGCGTCCAGGCCCTGGTCCTTGGCGCGCTTCATGTCGATGACGCCCTCGACGAACGCCTCGTGGAGGCCGTGGCCGAGCAGGGCGGAGCGCAGTTCGTCGAGCGGCCGGCGCCGGTAGTGGACCGGGCGGCCCAGCTCCTCGGTCATGATGCGGGCCAGGTCGTCGGGCGACAGGTCCTGCGGGCCGAGCACCGGAACGTCGCCGGCGCCGGTCCAGGAGCGGTCCAGCAGCAGGGCGGCCGCCGTCGCGGCGATGTCGGCGACGGCCACCAGCGGGGCCGGGCGGTCGGCGGCGACGGTGTCGGTGAAGACGCCGTTCTCGCGGATCGAGCCGGCCTCCTCCAGCAGGTTCTCGTAGAAGGACGGGCAGGCCAGGGCGCGGTAGGCGACGCCGGAGCCGGCGATCAGGTCGTCCATGGCCAGGGAGGCGGTGACCAGGCCGGCGCGGGCGGCCTGCGGGGTGCCGCGGCCGAGCGCCGAGACGCCGACGACATGGCCGACGCCGTGGGCGGCGAGCGCCCGCGCGGCCGGGCGGGTGAAGCCGCTCCACACCTCCTCGGGCGCGGCCGAGGCGTCCGGCGGGACCAGCCAGAAGACGGCGTCGGCCCCGGCGAAGGCGCGTTCGACGGTCGCGGCGTCACCGTGCGAGCCGGTGACCACCTCGACCCGTCCGCGCACCGCCTCGGGGAGCCGGGCGGGATCGCGGACCACGACGCGCAGCTCCTCTCCGTGTGCGGGGGCGGCCTCGACCAGCAGCGACAGCAGCTGTCGGCCGATGTTCCCGGTGGGGGCGGTAATGACGATCATGAAAACCTCGTGGTCTGTCTGTGTCGGATCGGTACGGCCCCCTCATCGTGCGGATCCGCATCGCATTGCCACAATGGGAACTTCAGCATCCAATCATTGCCTGAAACGGAATCATGCCGGTGAGCAGCCACGATCCGAAGCCCGGCGCCGATCTCGGTGCCAATCTCGGTGCCAATCTCGACGCCAATCTCGCCGTCGCCCTCGACGCTCTGCTGACCGAACAGAGCGTCACCCGGGCCGCCGCGCGGCTGCGCACCTCCCCCGCGGCGATGAGCCGCACCCTGGCCCGGCTGCGCCGGGTGCTCCAGGACCCGCTGCTGGTGCGGGCGGGGCAGGCGATGGTGCCCACGCCCCGCGCCGAGGCGCTGCGGGACGAGGCCGCCGCGGTGGTGCGCCGGCTGGAGGCGCTGCTCACCCCGAGCGGCGGGGTCGACCCCGCCGCGCTGCGGCGCACCTTCACCGTCCAGGCCTCGGACGTGGTCGGCGCGGCGCTGGCGCCGGGCCTGCTCGCCCTGGCCCGGCGCCGGGCGCCGGGCGTCTCGCTGCGGGTGCTGGCCGAGGAGTGGGAGGCGGGCCCGGCACTGCGCGAGGGCCGGGTCGACCTGGAGATCGGGTCCATCGACCACGTCGACCCGGAGACCCGGGTCGAGGAGCTGGTCACGCTGCGGATGGCGGCCGCCGTCCGGGCCGGGCACCCGCTCGCCGAAGGAACCCTGACGCCCGCCCGGCTGGCCGCGGCCGAGCACGTGGCGGTCAGCCGCCGGGGACGCTTCACCGGCCCGCTGGACGCGGCCCTGGCCGAGCAGGGGCTCAGCCGGCGGGTCGGCGCCGTCCTGCCCGGGCACCTGGCGGCGATGGCGCTGGCCGCGGTCGGCGACGCGGTCTGCCTGGTACCGACCGCACTGCCGGGCGAGCCCCCGTCGCCGCTGAGCGACGCGGCGCGCACGCTGGGGCTGCACCTGCTGGAGATCCCGCTGCCGCTGCCGCCGCTGACGATCAGCATGGCCTGGCACCCGCGCCACACCGCCGACGGGGCCCACCGGTGGCTGCGCGGTGCCGTGCGCCGGGTGCTCCGCCCGGCCCGGGAGGGGTAGCCCGCGGAGCGGGCGGGGGGTCGTCCGGGCGGCCTGCGCCACGGGGCGTCAGGCGACGAGCTGGTAGATGCTCGTGGCGGTCAGGCAGAGTCCGGCCAGCAGGGAGAGGGTGATGACCAGCTGGTCCTGGTGGTCCGAGAGCCAGGTCCGCAGGGCGTTCAGCCGGGCCTGCGCCGCTGCGGGCGCCCAGACGGTGTAGAGCTCCATGACCAGGAGGCTGAGGGTGGCCAGCAGGCAGTAGCCGGTCAGGGCCAGCCAGTCGGAGAGGGTGGAGAGGTCGGCGTCGACGACCGCGGCGGCGCCGGCGCCGACCAGGGCCCACGGCTGGAGCAGCCAGGCGAGGCCGGCCGCGGTGACGAGCGAGGCATTGTCGACGCGGCCCGCCCAGCTCGGCGGCCGGGGCGGGCGCGGCGGCCGCCGGCGCCGGTACTCCCCGTACAGCACCAGGCCGACGCCGATCGCCAGCTTGGCGGCGACCGCGGCGGTCGAGGGCGCACTGTGGTGGGCGGGCGGCGTCCCGCCGGTCAGCAGCACCACACAGGCGACCACCGTGACCAGGTTCGCCAGCCACGACAGCAGGAACGCCAGGCCCTTGCGGACACCGCGCCGCGAGGACAGCAGCAGGATGAAGGCGCTGTTGTGCAGCGGCCCGAGGGTGATGGCCGTCCCGATGACGACCAGGTCGAGGACCATCGGCTCAGCCGCTCCCGGGGGTCGGGGCCGCCCGGCGCCCCCGGGACAGGCGTTCCGGGCGGGCATGCCCGGCAGGCACACGAGGTGCTGGCGCCCGCGCGCCGCAGTCCGACTCTGCGGCCCCCGCCCCGGCAGGTCAAGCAGGCCACGCCGACGGGGAGCCGCCGCCGGGGGGGCCCCGGGCGCGGGCTGGGCGGCGGGGCGGCCCCGGGTCAGCTGCGAGCCGGGCCGGACCAGGTGACGACCTTGCGCTCCTGCCTGGTCCCGTAGGTGAACTCGACGGAGAACCGGTCGCCCGCGCTGTTCGGTATGGCGTACGCGGACAGCATGGTGGCCTGCTCGCCGGGAGGCAGGGAGCCGGGGAGGAACTTCGTCCGTCCGCTTCCGTCGATCAGTGAGAAGAGGAGGTTGCCCTTGGCGTCCTTGACGAAGGGCGACCCCGACCCGTAGAGCGAGAGCTCCGTCGAGCCGGTGTTGACGACGGTGATCTTCACCTGAATGATCGTGGCGTCCTTGGGGACCTCGAACACGGTCCGGCCCGGAACGTACGGCTCCGGCTCGGCCATCGTGACCTTCAGCCCGTCCCCGTACGTGTAGGACTGACCGAACGACAGGCGCCGGGCCCGCTCGTCCGCGGCCGCCTTCTCCCGCTCGGCCTCGATCCGCTCCCGCTCCTTCGCCGCCCGCTCCTTGGCGGCCTGCAGCGCGGCCTCGGCGCGGACGCGCTCGGCGTCCAGCTGCGCCTGCCGCTCCTCGTTGGCGGCCCGCCGCTCGTCGTTGACCGCCTTCACCTGCGCCACGACGAACACCCCGGCACCAACGGAGAGCAGCAGACCGGTGACGCCCAGGATCACCCCCGTGAGCGCCATCGCCCGGTTGGTCGCCACGCCCTTGCGCACGTGGCCCAGCCCGATGGCGCCGAAGATCACGGCGAGCAGGGCCGGCAGCCAGGACAGCCAGAACAAGATGACGGCCAGGCTCAGGACGGCACCGACGATCCCGAGCACCATGGCTGCGATGCCCAGGCCGTTGCGGGGCGGCGGCGCCGGCATCGCATACGGCGGCCAGTACGGCACCCCCGGGGCCCCGGCCGGGACAGGGGCCGGGGCGCCGGCCGGGACAGGGGCCGGGGCAGGGGTCTCGCCCGGGCCCCCGGCCGGGGCCGGGGCAGGGACGGGCGCGGGGGCCTCGCCCCGGCCCTCGACGCCCTGATCCTCCACACCCTGGCCCTCGGCACCCTGGCCCCCGGCACCCTGGCCCCCGGCACCCTGGCCCTCGGCACCCTGGCCCCCGGCCCGGCCCTGGTCCTCGTCCCGGACCCGGCCCGGCGGTGCCCACGGGTCGGCGTCGGCCGGCCCCTTCGCAGGCTGCGGGCTGTCGGGCGGGGCGGAAGTGGTCATACGGAAATCCTTCGAGCACGTGGAAAGCGATGAGTGGCCGTTCAGCCGCGACGCCGACGTATGTTCTGGTCCCCCGGCGGCGGCGACCCGATGTCCGCGAGGCGGTCCGCGGCCGGGCCGAACCCGCACGTCACCCCCTGGGGACGGGACACCGACAGGGGTCGGCGGGTGATCAACATACAGGTACCCGGGAACGCCCCCTACCCCCGTGCCGACCCCGCGGCCGTCCCACCCGGGGGCGGGAAGCATCCGGCCGATCGCCCCTCACACGAAACCAACGGGGTGTCGGCAGCCGGTGGTTCACCCGGCCGCCGCGAAGCCGCGGGCTGTCGGTGGGCGGAACTACGCTCTGCGGCATGTCGGATACCGAGGTCGCGTCCCACCGTGCCGCTGTCGATCGCCTGTTGGCCGCCCCGTTCGCCGAGCGGGAGGACCGGGAGGGCGAGGAGTGGAGCGGCCCGGGCTTCCGGCTGGCCGCGTTGACGGAGTCCCAGGACTTCTGGGAGGTCCACGACCCGGACGTGGTCGACGCCGCCGAGCGGAGGATCGAGGCTGCCCTCGACGCCCTCGCGGCCGCGCTCACCACCGCGTGGGGCGGCACCCCGACCACCGTCGAGCTCTGGCCCTACCGCGAGTGCGACCTGCCGGACCCCGCCGCGCCGGGCCCACTCGGGTTCCTGGCCGGCGTCGCCTCCGAGCTGCGGGTCTGGCAGCCCTCCGCCGACCGGTGGCTTGGCCTGACCGTGGGCCAGTCCGACCCCGCGCTGCCGTTCCGGCTGCTGGCCATGGTCGGCGCCGGAACCCTCCCGGAGCCGCCGTCCGTCTGACACGAGGCGTTCGCGCTACGCCGCTGCCGCCCTGGTCAGGCACGGGAAGGCCGTCACCGCGGGTGGCGGCCCCCGGCGTCCCGGTGTCCCGGGTCGTGCACGGGGTGCCCGCCGGCCGGGCCGGCCGGGGTGGTCACGGCGCGTTCCGGGCGGCCGGCCGGGGTGCATCCGGAGGTGGAGGGCGGTCCCGTTCTCCGGGCTGATGGCGGGTGGGGAGGGGCGCCGTATCGTCGGTCCCATGAGCCGAGGACTGCATCTGGCCGCCTACCTGCTGGCCTTCGACACCCGGGCCCAGTCCCTGCAGGACCGCACCCGCGCCGGCTTCCTGCTGCGCGCCGCCGCCCTGGCCGAGCTCGCCCACCGCGGCGCCGTCGCCGAGGACGGGGCGGGCCGGGTGCAGATCGTCTCCGCCGCCCGCACCGGTGACGTCGTCCTGGACGCGGTGCTCGGCGAGGTGGGCAGCCGGCCGCGCACCTGGAAGTCGTGGATCAGGCGCAACCGTGACGACACCCTGGAGGCCGTCGAGGAGGAGCTCGCGGTGCTCGGCGTGGTGACCATGGCGGACCGCGACCCCTACGGCCCGGTCGTGCCGCAGCGGACGGTGGCGATGGACGATCCGCGCGAGGCCCTGGACCTCCAGGTGCGGGTGGCCGAGCTGGTCCGCGGCAGCGTCCCGGTGGCCGAGGTGCCGTACGCCGACGCGGTGCTCGCGGCACTGGCCGCCCACGGGCACCTGCGGCTGGTGCTCTCCCGGCAGGACCGCAGGGCCCATGCCGGGCGGATCACCGCGCTCACCGACCGCCTCGCCCGCGACGCCCCGGGCCTGGCCCGGGCGGTGAACGGGCTGAACCTGACCATGGTCGCCGCCCAGGGCGGGATGGGCGGCGGCTGACCGGCCCGGGCGACCCGGCCGGGCCCTGGAGCGTCCTCGGGGCCGACGTCGGTGGGAGCGGTCACGGCCGGCCCCCGGTCCGGCAGGCGGGTTCGTGCCAGGTGGTGCGGACGACCTTTCCGCCCGGGGAGATGTGCTCGCTGGACCAGGTCCGGCAGCAGCCGCTGCCCGGGCGCACCGGCGCCGGTGGCCGGTGACCCGGCGCGGTGGTCGCGGTGGTCGCGGTGCCGGCGGGCGGGGCGGGGCGGGGCCGGCGGCGCGGTCGGCGCCCGGCGGGGGGAGACGTCGTCACGCTGCGGTCCCTGCCCGCCCGGCTCCGGCGGCCAACCCTCCCTCACCCGAACGGAGCAACCGGACGGGGCCGCCGAGCAGGACGCCGGGCGGGCCTGCCCGGCGGGGCTGCCCGGCGGGGCCGGAGCGGTGGGGCCGGCGCGGTGGCCCCCTCATCCGCCGACGGGTGTCACCTCGCCGACCGCCGCCGCGCCAGCAGCCAGCCGATGGCCGCGCCGACGACGAGCGTGACGGCCAGCACCACCCACAGCGGCAGCGTGACGCTCGCGACCCAGAGCTGGATCTCCACGGAGTCGGTGTTGACCCCGATGAACCAGACGGCCAGGATGCCGAGGACCGCGATCCCGATGGTGCGGATCCGGACGTCCCGGCCACGGATCGTGAGCTTGGAATGGCGATCCGCGGACGTGGTCTTGTCTGTCATGCCTCCAGTCTCCGCTTGTCGGGCGCACCCCGCCTTCGCCGTCGCCCGGACGACGCCCCGGGGGGAACGCGGGAGGAAGAGGCGACCGGCCCTCGTCCGGGCAGGCCAAAGGGCGCATGCCCCAGCGCACGCCTGAGCGCGATGTGGGTCAGCCAGGCCGTCCCGAAGGTGAACGGCGCCGCCGTGTTGTCGGAGGGACCCGGAATGGCGGAGCAGACCACCATGACGGCGAGCGGGACCCACACCCGCAGCAGGGCGTGCCGGGCCGCTGCGGAGCCCGGCGCGAGGCCGGCGAGGAAGGGGACGAGGAGCCCGACCACTGCGGCCGGGACGGTGAGACCGGTGTGCTTCGCCGCCTCGAACACCGTCCAGGCGAGCAGGACGAGACCGAGCCCTCCCCAGGCCGAACGCACAGGCCAGGAAGCCGATTTCGTCGCGCCACCGGCGCCGGACCACCTCACGGGCCCCCTCCTGACGGTCGAACACCCACAATCACCGATCACCCGCCAGCAGTATGCGGCGCCGCAGCGGGCTCGGGACAGCCCGATGCTCCGGGGACCTCGCCGGGGGCCGCTGCGGGGCGGGGTCGTTACCCCCGGGCCGGCCCGGTCGTTCCCACCGCGATGCGACTTCTGCTGACCTCGGACACCCACGTCCCCACCCGGGCACGCTCGCTGCCCGCACTGCTGCTCGACGCCGTCGACGACGCCGACGTCGTGTTCCACGCCGGCGACTGGGTCGACACCGCCACGCTCGACCTGCTCCAGGCCCGGTCCCGGCGCCTGGTCGCCGTCCACGGCAACAACGACGGGGCCGCGCTGCGGGAGCGGCTGCCCGAGATCGCCCGCGTGGACCTCCAGGGCGTCCGCTTCGCGGTCGTCCACGAGACCGGGCCCGCCCGGGACCGCGAGCAGCGGTGCGAGGCACGGTTCCCCGACACGGACGTCCTGGTCTTCGGGCACAGCCACATCCCGTGGGACAGCCGCACCCCGGGCGGCCTGCGGCTGCTCAATCCGGGCTCGCCGACCGACCGGCGCCGCCAGCCCTTCGCCACCTACCTGACCGCCCGCCTGGACGACGGGCACCTCACCGATGTGCAGCTCCACCGCCTGCCGCCCCGCCGCTGACCCACCCGCCCTCCGGCGGCACGCGGGCGACGGCCGGCGGGCGACGGCCGGCGCGGCTGGGTCTTTCGGGTGGCGCGCGGGCATGTCGGCCGCGGCCTTTGCTTGGCGTGTCCACGCCCTCGACATCCTGTGGTTCCGGTCCCGGATGTTCGTAAGCGGAGGGAAGCAGCGTCATGAGGAGATTCGCGCACAGGCTGGCGGCGTTCGGGGCGGTGGCGGCGGCCGTCGCGGTGCCCGCGCTCCCCGCGCCGCAGGCGCAGGCGCAGACGGGGATCCGGCAGTTCCAGCCGGCGGAGCTCGGCATCCGGTTCGACCCCGACGGCGATCCCGGCCAGTGCGGCGGGCGGACGGGCGACCAGTGGATCGCGGAGGGGACGTGGAGCGACGTCATCCGCTTCGACACCGACGGGCGTCCGGGCGGCTGCCGGCTGGCGTTCGGCATCCACGACCCCGATCTCGACCTGGACGGCGTCTCCCTCACCTACGCCCTCCAGGCCACCGGCGGCGGGGACCCGGCGCAGTGCGGCAACCAGGGCACCTACACCATGCCGATCCGCAGCGACGCCCGGACCTTCGGCCCCGCCGTGCGGATCGACACCGACAACCGGCCGGGCGGCTGCGACCTCACCCTCGCCGTGCCGAGGATCGGGCAGACGTACGTCGCGCTCGACGTCCAGTACGACCCGGACGGCAACCCCGCCCAGTGCCGGAACACCGGGTACCACTGGGCGGAGACCGACCGCGGGCCGGTGACGGTCGGCATCGACACCGACGACCGCCCCGGCGGGTGCCGGCTCCGACTCCGGCTCAGGATCGGATTCTGACCGCGGGAGCAGCGGGTCGCCGGGCGGGCGGCGTCCGGGCCCGGGGCGGTCACCGGGTGTGACGCCCGGCCGCCCCGGCCGGCCCCGTGGGCAGGGCCTCTGGACTGCGACGGCCCGGGCGGCCGTGCGACGGTGTGAGGGCAGCGCAGGGCCGGCCCGAGCCGGCCCACGCGGCATCCGGGACGGAGGCGGGCGATGACGACGAGCGGGCCGGGCCGGCCGAACGGGCCCAGCGGGCAGGAGCCGCCGGTGCCGGGGCGGCACCGGGGCGGCCGGCACACCGGCAGCCCGCTGACGTTCGTCGACCACGTGCGCCCGGACGGCGTCGTGGTGCGGTGGGAGTCGCGGCGCCACCGCAAGCACCAGCAACCCGCCACCGGGTCGACGTGGTGGGCGCCCACCGCCCGCGGCTGGTGGATCGCGGTGCTGTTCGCCGTCGGGTCGCTGCTGTTCGCCCTCGGATCGGTGCCCGGCTACACCGACGCGGTCGGGGAACGGTGGGACACCGTCACCTACTTCGTCGGGTCGCTGTTCTTCACCGCGGCGTCGTTCCTGTGCTACCGCGAGGCGGTCGACGCCGGCCCACCGGCGCAGAACCCCGCGCACCGGCGGTTCTTCGTCCTCCAGCCACGGCGGATCGACTGGTGGGCCACCGGGGTCCAGCTGGTGGGCACCGTGTACTTCAACGTCAGCACCGGTGTCGCCATGGCGGACAACCTGTCCGCGGCCACCGCCCACCGGCACATCTGGCGGCCCGACGCGATCGGCTCGGTCTGCTTCCTCGTCTCCAGCCTCCTCGCCTGGTACGAGACCTGCCACGCCTGGACCGCCTGGCGGCCGGCGTCCTGGGCCTGGTGGATCGCGCTGGCCAACCTCGTCGGGTCCGTCGCCTTCGGCGTCTCCGCCGTCGCCGGGTACATCGACCCGGTCACCGGCCAGGTCCTCAACACCACCGGGGCGAACGCCACGACCCTGATCGGCGCGGTCTGCTTCCTCGTCGGCGCCGTCCTGCTGCTCCCCGAACGCACCGAGGAGACCCGCGCCCGGGGGGTGGTCCGGGCTCCATAGGGCCTGTGGCCGGCCCGGGAGCCGGAGCCCGAGGTCCGCGGTGGTGACGTCGGAGGTGATCGTTAGGCTGCCCGGATCGCGCAGACGATCCTCAGGGGGCGCCATGAGTTGGGAGATCAGTGCCGGCGGCTACACCGCCCGGCTGGAGGACGGGCGGGTCGTCCACCGCAACGAGCGGGGGCGGGCGTTGAAGAAGGCGCCGGCCCCGCTGGCCGTCCACCCGGGGCTGCCGCGGCTGCTCGCCCTCGCCGACGGCGTGGTCGCCCACCGCCAGGCGTGCCTGCGGGAGGCCGAGCGCCTGGTCCGGGAGGCCGTCGCGGTGCCGGACGACCTGCTGGAGGCACTCTCGGCGGACGGCGCCTGGCAGGACGCGCTGACGCAGGCCGGCCTCACCGCCGTGGGCCCGGGCCCGGAGCCGGACGGTGAGGACACCCTGCTCGCCCGCTCCTACCGCCACCCCGCCCTCCCGGGCGACCTGCGGATCCTGCTCACCGGCGCGGCCGCCGCCCGCCACCGCGACCACCTGATGGCGCGCCTGGGCTGGGAGCCGGTCGGCACCCGGCCGACCGCTCTGCCCGGCCCCGCGACGGTGCCCTTCCCCGAGTCCGCGCTGGCCGAGCACCCCACCCGGGCGGAGGAGGTGCTGCACTACGTCGAGCGCCTGGAGCAGACGACCGCGAGCTGGCGGGTGTACATCAAGCGCGAGGTGGACGGCGTGCTGAAGGAGATCGCCGCCGCCGAACCGGTGCTGCTGCGCTGCTTCCTGGACGGCGTGGCCGACCAGTGCCTGCGCCACGGCGGCGAACGGGCCGACGCCGCCGCGTGGTTCGGCCGGGCCAGGGCCGCCGAACGCACCGCCGCCGAACGCGTCGACCAGGAGTGGCTGGACGCCCGCTACGCGGCCGTGGACGCCGCCGGCGCGCTCACCGACACCGCCCTGCGTGAACGCGTCCGGCAGGTCACCGCGCGGGGCGCCGACCGGGACGCGGCCCGCCGCACCCTGACCCTGCTCGCCGACCGCGCGGCCCGCGACGGCGTGCACCCCAAGCTCGCCGCCGACCTCACGCGCACCGCCCGCGCGGCCGGCCTCGACCCCGACCGCGAACTGGCCCGCCTCGCCGTGCGCCTGCTGCCCGCCCGCAACCTGTGGACCGAGGCCGCCGTCGAGTTCTGGACGGCCCTGCTCGCCTCCCCCGCCTGGGAGAAGGTCCGTGCCGAACTCCCCCGCCTGGCCCACGAGGTGGTCGCCGCCGGGCCGCCGTCCGGCGTGCTGGAGTCGCCCGTGGCCCTGGCCTACCTGGAACACACCGGCGCGCTGGCCCTGCTCACCGCGGCGCCCGGCCCCGACGGCCCGCCGCCCGGCACCGCCGCCCACTGGCTGCACCTCCTCGTCGCGCTGGCCGACCGGGTGTACCGCCCGGTCCCCGGGCTGTACCGCCTGGCCGAACTGCTCGCGCCCAGGATCGCCGCCGACGGCGTGCCCGTGGACCTGCCCTACCCCAGCCGGTGGACCAGGAACAGCCGGGTGACCACCCTGCGACTGGGCGTCCTCGACGTCCTGCTGGCCGCGGGCGCGCCCGTCGCCGACCCGCCGCCGCGGCTCGCCGACCCCTACCTGCACCGCCTCGACGTCGCCCCGCGCCCCGAACTGCGCGCCCTCACCTCCGATCCGCGCTTCGCCCGGGAGATCCGGGCCCTGCTGCAGGCCGAGTTCGAGCTGACCAACGGCGGCGACGCGCACAACCTCTGGTACCAGCCGCACGACCCGAAGGGCTGGGCCCAGGTGCCCGTCCTGGTCGGCACCGACCCGGGCCGCCGGGCGCTGGCGCAGTGGTGCGACGAGGAACTCGCCGAACTGCCCGTCCTGGAGCTGGACGAGGTGGCGCTGATGCTCGCCCGCTTCATGCACGTCGGCGCCGCCGTCGGGCTCCTCGCCGACCGGGGCCGGGCCGAGCGGCTGGCCGCCGTGGACGCCGCCGCGCTGCTGGTGGCCGCCGTGGCCGCGGGAGCGCCGGAGCGCCCGCTGGACCGGGCCGGCGCCGAGCTGCTGCTGGGCGGGGTGGAGGCCCGGTCCGTCTTCCGGGACGGTGTGGCGGGCCAGGTCCGCCAGCGGATCGGCCGGCTCCTGGGGCTGGAGGACGAGGAGCAGGTCGCCGTGGAGTTCGGGCGCCTGGTGCAGGTCGCCGCGAACTGCCGCAACGGCCTCGCCCACCTCGTCCCGCTGCTGACCCCGGCCGACGAGGCGGCCGACGACGAACCGGCCGACGAACCGGCCGCGGAGGCGGTCGGGGAAGCGACCGGCGGGGCGTCCGACGGGCCGGCCGCCGTGGCGGCCGACGCGCCGGCACCGGCCCGGGTCCGGCTCGGGCGCCGGCTGCGTGCGGCCGCCGCCGACGGCCCGCCGTGGGACGGCGACCTCGACCGCCCGAGCGCGATCGTCCCGGGCGCGCCCGCCGCCCTCCCGTACCTGGTCGTCGACCCGCAGACCGAGCTGCTGCACGGCGACACCGTGAGCGCCGCACGGCTGCGCGAGTACGCCGAGCTGCCGTTCGTCGCCGAGCAGGGACCGGGGCGCTGGTGCACCGTCACGGTCTCCTCCCCGGCGAACCACCCGACGCCCCCGGTCGGCCACGTGTACCGCACCGCCGACTCGACCGCCGTCGTCCTCCACAGCACCTTCAACCGGGCTGTCCTGCTGGAGTACGCACCGTCGGGCACCTTCCCCGCACACGGCCCGCTGGCCGCCGCCGGCGGCTGCGCCGTGGAGACCCGGCACGAGCTGACCCCCGCGGCCGACGCCGCCTGGCTGCACACCTATCTCGGGCTGCTCGCCGAACGCGGCCCGCTGCCCGCCCGGCCCCAGGCCGTCGAGGACCTGGCCCGGCGGCTCGCGCTGACGGCCGACGAGGCCGGCGCCCTGCTCGCCCTCCGGCCCAACCACCGGGACTACCCGACTCCCGCCGAGAAGGAGCTCGGCAGCCGGATCGGCCGCGACGCCCTCCGGGAGTTCCGCACCCGGCTGCTCCCCGAGCAGCCGGAGCGGCTGTGGACGCACGGGCCGGACCTGGACCGGGCCGTGACGTGGTGGCAGGACCGGTTCGGCGCACTCCCCGTCGCCGCCGACCTGATGGCGGAGGCCGCAAAGGAGATCCGGTTCCCCAAGGGCCCCTGGGCCCCGGCCGCCCCCGGCCCCGCCGTGGACCCGGGCCCGCCCGGACCGCGCCGGCCCCGCCGCCGGCTCACCTCCCTGCTGTCCGCCGCCGTCGCACCCGCGTCGAGCCCGGACGACGCGCCCGCGCCGTACGCCTCGCCGTACGCGATGGCATGGCTGGCCTACCGCACACCGGCCGGCCACCCGCTGCGGCCCGCGCTCGGCGCCGCCGCCCTGCGCGCCGCCGACGGCGACGGTGCGGCGGGCGGCAGCGGCGTGGCGCGGTGGCGGGTCTTCTCCGCCGACCGGCGGGCCTCCACCGGCCGGCCGCCGTCCCCGCAGCCGCTGGCCGACCTGCCCGGCGTCGAGGTGGTGGACGACGCGGCCACGGGCCAGTGGCACGTCCTGGTCCGCCCGGACCGGCTCGAAGGCCCCGATGCCCCGGCCCTCGATGCGCTCGACGACTACTTCGAGCGCCTGCTCCCCTCGCAGGCCCTGCCCTCGGGCTCCGGCCTGCCCGCCCTGACCGACCTGCGCATCCTGCTCTCCGGCGACCTCGCCGCCCTCGGCCACCACCTGAGCGCCGACGCCGACCGCGCCCCCGGCTGGGAGCAGGACCCGCGCCGCAGCGCACCCGGCGTCGTCGCCGAGTGCGCGGCCGCCCTGGGGGTGTCGGCGGACGCCGCCGCGCTGTACCTGATGCTGCTCGCCCTGCCCGATCCCACCGACCGCCGCGTGCGGCAGTGGACGGGCTGGTCCGGCGCCGCGCTGAAGGCCGCCCAGCAGCAGGTGCGCGCCACCGGCCTCGTGGTGGAGGCCCGCCGGGCCCGGGCCGGCCGGAGCCTGTTCACCCCGGGCCCGTGGCTGGACCTGAAGGTGCCCCGGCTGCCGGTCGAGGCCGGCAAGCTCGCCCTGCTGCCCGCCACCGCCGCCCGGCCCGGCGCCGCCCACACAGCCCTGGTCCCCACCCGCCCGCTGCCCACCCTGTTCACCCAGGCCTGGCAGCAGACGCAGCCCCGATAGGCGCGTCCGCCGGCCCCGCGGCCTCGCCCATGCTCCCGGGCGAGGCCGGGCGGCGACCGGATCTTGCACCTGGCGAGATCCGGAAGAGCGCGCCGGAGAGACGTGACCCTAGGCGCGGTGGTACTGGACGGGGCCGGGGGTCGGGGCGCCGAGTTCGGCGGCGGCGTGGCGTGCCCAGGAGGGGTTGCGCAGCAGTTCGCGGCCGATCAGGACGGCGTCGGCCCGGTCGGCGGTGAGGATGGCCTGGGCGCGGGCGGGGTCGGTGATCAGGCCGACGGCCGCCACGGGCATGCCGGCCTCGCGGCGCACCGCCTCGGCGAAGGGGACCTGGTAGTCGGGTCCGGCCTCGACCCGGGCGTCGGGGACGATGCCGCCGGTGGAGACGTCCATCAGGTCCACGCCGTGGGCCTGGAGCTCCTTGGCCAGCCGGACGGTGTCCTGCGAGGTCCACCCCTCGCGGCCGTCCTGAAGGTTCTCCGTGAGCCAGTCGGTGGCGGAGATGCGGAAGAACACCGGCAGGTCCTGCGGCCACACGGCGCGGACGGCGTCCACGACCTCCAGGGCGAAGCGGATGCGGCCCTCGAAGGAGCCGCCGTAGGCGTCGGTGCGGTGGTTGGTGGCCGGGGAGAGGAACTCGTGGATCAGGTAGCCGTGGGCGCCGTGGATCTCGGCGACCTGGAAGCCGGCGTCGAGCGCGCGCCGGGCGGCGTCGGCGAACTGGCGGACGATCGCGCCGATCTGCTCCTCGGTCAGCTCGTCGGGCGTGGTGTGGGCGGGGGTGAAGGGGACGGCGCTGGGGCCCACCGGCGTCCAGCCGTGGGCCTCGTCCGGGGCGAGGGCGCGGCCGCGTTCGACCCAGGTCCGCTCGGTGGAGGCCTTGCGTCCGGCGTGGGCGAGCTGGATGGCCGCGACGGTGCCCTGGGCCTTGAGGAAGGAGGTGATCCGCCGGAAGGCCGCGGCCTGCGTGTCGTTCCAGATGCCGAGGTCGTACGGGCTGATGCGCCCCTCGGGGCTGACGGCGGTGGCCTCGGTGATGATCAGCCCGGTGCCGCCGGTGGCGCGCGCCGCCAGGTGGGTGAAGTGCCAGTCGGTCGGGACGCCGGCCTCGGCCCCGTCCGGCGCGGCGCTGTACTGGCACATCGCCGGCATCCAGATCCGGTTCGCGACGGTCAGCGCCCGCAGGGTGTAGGGGGTGAAGAGGGTGGTGGTCATGGGGGACTCCCGGGGCTCCGGCGGCGCTGGGAGGGTTGCGGGCGGCCTGGCGCCCCCTCCCAAGTGATTGCAGATGCTCTTTTCTTGACTCGACAATAGTTGCACACGCGCGCCATTTGCAAGCACGGCCGTCTTCCTCAGGGGCGCGACGCCGGAAGCGGCCGGATCCGCCGATCAGAACAGGCGGTGTCCGCGGACCCAGACGGTGCGCCGGCCGTCGGGGCGGACCAGGCGGAACTTCCTGACGCCCGCGTGGGCCCGGCCGAGCTGGACGAAGGTCAGCCCTGCGATGAAGCCCACGACCGCCATCAGCAGGAAGATCCCCAGCTGGTCCGTGGCCCCGGAATCGTTCTCGTCGACGGTCTGCCCGCCCAGGTGGACGACGACCGGCACCGTGACGAGCAGCGAGAGCAGCAGCAGCCACCCCAGCACCTGGTAGACGAGCCGCTTCGAGCGGGTCTTGCTGCGGCTCTCGACGGTGGCGCAGAAGTTCCGCCGGCACCGGCCGCAGGTGAACGAGACGACCTGGTCGCCCTCGCGCGGACGCTTCCTGTCCTCGCCCCCGATCCCCTGGATGCTCCAGGTGACCTTGGTCGATCCGACCCCGGCCTCCACGCTCACCCGACACCCCAGCGTCAGCACGTAGCGCTCGTCCACCGCGACCTTGCCTGTCCCCACCGGTCCCCCAACTGCCGTCCGTGTCAAGCGGGGTGAGACAGAGTACAGCGCCGGGGCGGTGTCCGGTGCGGCTTCGGCGGGACCGAATCCACTACGCCGAACACGGCGGGCGGGGACGGACGGACGCCCGCCGGAGCTCAGCGCCGGGCGCGGTAGGGCGGAAACCTCGTCGGGTCGGCGAAGTCCTGGTCCGCGTCGGGCCAGCGGCGGCGCAGCATTGCGGCGGTGCGGCGGATCCAGGCGGTGAGGTGGGGCAGGGACCGGTGGGTGTCGGCGGTGTGTGCGGCGGCTTCCAGCGTGGCGATGAGCTGAAGTCGGCTGTGGTCGCCCGGGGAGCGGGTGTCGAGCAGGGCGACCCGCTGCAGTCGGACCAGCGCCCATGACATGCAGGCCGCGGCGAGGCCGTCTCCGTAGCGACGGTCGTCCTCGGCTTCGGGGATGCCGAGGGCCAGAGCGTGGCGGTAGTGGTCGGCGGCGCCCGTGGTGGCGGGATCGCCCACGGTCAGCCAGGCGGGGCCCGGTACGTACAGGCAGACGGCATCGGTCAGCGCGTGGGTGTAGCCGGCGAATTCGAAGTCGATGAGACGGGCGTCGGCCGGCCCGGTGGCATGGAGCAGGACGTTGTTGGCCTCCGCGTCCCCGTTGCTCAGGGCGAGGAAGGGTCCCGGGTTCTCCAATTCCTCCATGGATGCGGCGAGTTCGCGACCCGCCCGGTCGGTGAGGGGTGCCCCGAGCGCTGCGGTGCGCCGGATCGCCTCTTCCCGGAGCGGGGCGAACCGTCCCGCGGCGTCTGCCGCGGCATCGACCGGTCCCAGCCCGGCCCGGCGGGCGTAGTAGGCCTCGGCCCCACCTGCGGTGGCCGCGCTCAACGCACCGCGGGCGCGGGCGAACGCGGCCAGTCGGTCGCCGTGGCCTGCCACTCCGTCCTGCCGGAGCAGCTGGTCCAGGGCGACACGGGGAGCGAGGTCTTCCAGGACGAGGAACCCCGCGGCAGTGTCGGCGGCGATGACGCGGGGGGCGAGGGCGGTCCCGAGTTCCTCACGGAGGAACTGAAGCGCAGCCAGTTCGGTGCGCAGCCGCCACGGGGCGGGGCGCGCATCGCGTTGCCCGTCCGGTACCCACTTGACGACGACGGAGCGCGGAAGCGCGGAAGTACTCCGAAGGCGGACCTTGGCGATGGTCCACGGCTCCACTCGCTCCCAGCGGTCGACGGCGACCGGTGTGGCGAAGAGGTCGGTCAGGAGGTTCTGCAGCGCATCGACCCGGGAGATCCCTTTCGGGGCGGCTGCCATGGCCTCACCCTACAGTCCGCTCCTGCGCCCCGGGCGTGCGCGGGGGAGCACCGCGGAGGCGGTCTCCCGGGCGCAGCGGGTGCGGGTCACGGGTCCGGTTCGCGTGGCGGAGGGTCCTGTTCGCGGGGCGGGTCGCCCGGTCGGCCCGGGCCTCCCGGCCGGCGGCGGCGCGGTGCGGTGGTGCGCCAGCGCGAGCGCAGTTCGTCGACCAGCTCCTGCCACTGCCGACGGACCTCGTCCTCGGGTGGGCGCTCCCCCCGGCGCACCCGGCGCAGTTCGTCGCACACCTCCCGTCCCACCGCGATGGAGGCGACGATGACGACCATCGCGCCGAACAGGGTCGAGAGCGTGGCGAAGACCGCGCCCGCCGAGCCGTACCTGTTGGCGTAGGACGTGAGCAGGCGCGGGAGGTAGACGGCCGCGGCGGCCGAGTAGAGCGCCGTCAGCGTGGCGGCGATGACGCCGAACGGGACCAGGTCGGCCGGGGTGATCCGCCGGGCGGACAGGACCCAGCCTCCCCAGACCAGGAAGGCCCCGGTCAGCGGCGCCGCCAGCAGGACCGCCGCCAGGTCGTGGCGTCCCCGGTCGAGGACGGCGTGCAGCATGCCGACGACCGCCAGGTAGACGATCAGGCCGAGGATCCACCGCAGCCCGTTCGGGGTGTTGCGCACGCTGAGTGGTCTGAGTTCCCAGGTCTGCTCGAACATCCGCTGCATCGCCCGGCTGAAGCTCAGCAGCGAGATGACCAGGAACACCGCGCCGAGGACGTCCACGCTCGCGTCCGTCCCCGCGGGCGGCGACAGGACCTCCTCGACGGCCTCGGCCCCGCCGCCGGTCAGTCCGTAGCGCTGCACGATGTGGTCGGCCACATCGCTCCTGCCGAGGAGGACGAGGAACGTGCCGCACAGGATCGCCAGCGGGATCAGGGCCGCCAGCGCGCCGGACGCGAGTGCCATGGCCCGGTCGAAACCCACGATCCGCTGGAACCGCTTGACCACGCGCAGCGTGAACGCCGGACGGAGCCAGAAGGTCATCGCCCCGATGACAACCTCGCGCTTGAACCGAACCGTCCTGACCTCCGCGCTCCCCGTGACGACCACGAGCCGTGACGACCACGCGAGCCTAGCCCGTCACCGCCGCCCCGCCCGGCTCCGACACCGACCCGCGCCCCGGCGCCCCCGGCCGGGCGCGTGGGACGGACGGCACACAGAGGCATGCCCGAGGCCTCGCCCGAGGGCCCGAACCGTCACGGCCGGCGGGGTTGTCGGCAGGGCGTGCGAGGGTTCGGCCAGCCCTGGCGCGACGCCCCGCTCTCCTCGGAGGGCGGGGCGCGCTTCGTCGTACGTGTCAGCGGAAGGGCAGGACGGCGGTGCTGCCGCCGGCGAGGACGCGGCCGTACTCGTCCCCGCCGTCGAGGGTACGGTAGTTGACCACCGGATCGCCGGCTCGCACGAGGGCGGTGGCGCATCCGAGGCACCAGGGCCGCGGCGGCTGCACGTCGAGATCCTCGATCACCACTTCAGTGGTGCGGCACTGCGCGCAGTTCGCCATCGGGTCCTCCCCGGTGTGTCAGGCCCAGGTGGCGCCGCACTGGGTGCAGCCCCACCGCCCGTCCATGGTCTGGAACGTCGCACCCGATCCGCAGACCGGGCAGGTGCGGGCGGCCGGCTGGTCGTCCCGCTCCGGCAGCGTACTGGGCGCCGGGATGGTGGCGGGCGGGTTCTCGGCGATGGGTCGGTCGAGCAGAGTCGCACTCATGGCTCTCTCCTGGGTGGGAGTGGCAGAGGTCCGCCGGCCGGGCACCACCAGGTAACCGGGCGGCGGCCGGGGCGGGGATGCCGTGGGGGTGCTCTCGCACGCCGTGTGCGTGCTCCGCACACCTCATGCGCGCCCTGCCTGGCGGCGCGGTGGAGCCAGTAGCGTGGCCAGCCCGTGCAGTCGAAGGGCGGCCTCCGTGGCAACTCAGCGTCAGCTTGGGACGGTCATCAGGGCCGCCCGGTGTGCGCAGCGGATGACTCAGGCCCAACTGGGTCGGGCGTGTGGCTACTCGGCGTCTGCGATCAGCCGGGTTGAGGCCGGCCTGTTGCGGCCGGCCGAGCAGCCGCTGCTGCTGATTGCGGAGGCGTTGGACCTGCCGCGTGACGCCATCGGCGTGGGCCGAGCGGCTACCCTGGCGGGGGATGTGACCCCGGATCAGGAGGACGCCATGCTCCGCAGGCAGCTGCTCGTGGCGGGTATGGCGGCGGCGGGGGCGTCGGTGCTCCCGGCAAGGGTAGCGTCCGCCTCACGGCCGGATGCGTCGGCCGGGATCGTCGGGGCGCTGTACGAACCCGCTGCGTCGGCGCCCACGTCTCTGCCGCAGCTTGGTCGACAGCTGGCGTCGGCGCGCGCGCAGTTCACCGCGGCACGGTACGCGGACCTCGGGGAGGCTCTGCCCACCCTGTTGGGCACGGCTCAGGCGACCCGCGAGGCTCTGTCCGGCCGGGCCCGGGAAGAGGCGCACGCGTGCGTGGCCCGTGCCTGGGTGCTGGCGACGGAGCTCGCGGTGAAAGCGCACGCCGATGTGGCATGGCCGGCGGCGGACCGGGCGCTGGCCGCGGCCCAGGCCAGTGGCGAACCGGTGGTGCAGGGGGAGGCGGCCCGGGTCCTGGCGATCACGATGCGGCGTGCCGGGCGTCCGGCCGCGGCGGTCGGCCTCCTACGCCGCACCGCAGGCGAGCTGTCGCAAGGGGCCGACATGTCCCGCGCAGTAGCGGCGACGCTGCTGATGACGGCCGCCTATACGGCCGCGTGCGGCCGGCGCCGCGCCGATGCCCTCGACTTGATGACGGGCGCCGAGGACGTGGTCGGCCGCCTCGGCAGCACGACCGGCCGGCCGGCCGGCCCGCTGTTCACGGTCGACGCGACCAGCGCGCAGGTGGATCTGTACTGGATCGGCGTGCACACGGCGCTGGGCACACCGGATGAAGGCGTTCCGTACGCGGCGCGGATCGCGCCGGGGAAGTTGCCGACGGCGGAGCGGCGGGCCCGGTTCGGGACGGACTGTGCCCGCATGTGGCACCACTTGGGAGACCACCGCAGGACGCTTGCCGCGTTGCGGTTCACGGAGCAGGTGGCGCCGGAGGAAGTCCGCCGGCCGGCACTGCGGGCACTGACCGCGGACCTGCTGTACGCCCCGGTGACGGTGCCCGGTGTGCGGGAGCTCGCGGCGCGCACGGGCGTCTCGTAGGGAGCACGATGCCGCGGACCGCTCGGGTCGGTGTGGGCGTTGGCGGCCGGCCGGTTGCTGGATGTCCGCCATGGTGAGCGGCCTCAACGTCTCGGGCTCGCAGCGGACCCGTGCCCACTGCTGGTCGGGCTCGCTGTCCGGGCCCAGCGGACGTCCGACATGACGCTCGACGAGGCAACGAAGGAACACCTCCACGCGTGACCGCGCCGTGAACGCCAACGGCGTTGGCCTGTAGGCAAATTGCAGGACATCGCACATCGCCACTGCCCTCGACGTCGACCACATCACCCCCATTGCGCACGACGGTGAGAACGCGGCCGGGAAACGTCCGACTCCCCTGCCGCTCCTGCCATCAAGCAAATACCCGGGCGGAATTTCAACGCGCAGCGCCAGTTGCCTTAGGCAAAGCATGCTCTAGCGATGCCTCGCTGGACGCCTTCACCTCTTCCACCGGGAGCACGTCTGCCAGCACGAAACCGCGCGGCCCGGAGATATTGAACCTCTCACGCTCCGATTCATCCATAGGGCGAACCAAAGCAATACCCGCATCGGTATCAATGGCAGAATAGCTATTCCCGCCAACGGTGAGCGATCCGGGAGGGGCCACCTCATTCGCAGGTGCCACATCACCCGACTCGATCATTTCGACACTGCGCGACAGGCCATCGATGAAGCGCCGGAAGGTCGACGCCGACAATCCCTTAAGCTTATCTGCCACGGATAGCGCAACCACTATTTCCAGGGCACTCATTTTGGATCCTCAGATTCCGAGAGCTCCCGCTCTTCCACGGCGTCTCGAATTTCATCCATCCGCACAACGGCCCCCTCGGCAATCTCACGCTCACCATTTCTAACTCCCTCCCCACCCCTGGGGGACAGCCTGAAGCGAAAAACGCCAAAGACTATTTGATCGCCCACCATTCTCGGAGCCAGCACGGCAAACAAGAGGAGGATCACGCCAAGCGTCAACATGGTGCCCGCCATGGCGCCATTGATCTCCAGGAAGAATCCCGCTAATGCCGCAAGGACCAGAAGCGCCCCAAAAGCGGCAAGTAAGATACTGGGCCTTGGGTTATCACTAGGCAAATTAGGGCCAGACATGGCTGCCTCCCTAGCAAGCACCACACCCGCCACCTGTAATTATCCGCCGATGGCGCACCATTTCATAGAGCCACAGACAGAGTCACCGAATGGAGTCATCATGTCGCAGTCAGGTGAATCCGTTTGGCCTGCAGAATGAATTGCGCAGGGTAGTCCGTTTTGGACAACGAGCGATCGTCGTGCACGCTTGCCAGCAACTTGGCCGATGCTTCGTCAGACAGTTCTGCACCGTGATGGTTGGCGATGCCGTGCCCACGCTTCGGTTGCAGGCGACCGCCGTTCGGGCGCGCGGGCGAGCCGCAGCCCCGGGGTCCGGCTCGGTGGCTCCGTGGGACTCGGTGGCCCCAGTCTGGCAAGGGGGCGGGGCGGGACGAAAGCGGATTCCGGTGCCGGGGGTGCCGGGCCTCGGCGGGGCGGCGGCAGAGCCTCGGCGGCCTGCCGGGCCGGGGCGTCAGCCGCTCTCGGACGCGGACTGCGGGTCGGTCCCGGCGTCGCGGCCCTCGACGAACTTCTTGAAGCGGCGCAGGTCGCCCCGCACCTGGCGGTCGAGCACGCCCAGCTTGTCGGCGGCCTTCTCGGCGAAGCCGGTGGGCTGGAAGGCCATGGTCATCGTCACCCGCGTCCGGGCCGTGCCGAGCGATTCGAAGTCGACCGTGCCGGTGTGCTTCACGCTCTCACCGGTGGTGCGCCAGGCGACCCGCGCCTCGGGCACCCGCTCGACGATCTCGGTGTCGAACTCCCGGGCCAGTCCGGCGATCTTCGTCCGCCAGTGGGCGTGGCGGTCGTCCAGCTGCCTGACCTCCTCCACGCCCTCCATGAACTGCGGGAAGTCCTCGAACGTGGCCCACTGGTCGTAGACGACGCGGACCGGCACCTCCACGTCGATCGACTCCTCCACCGTGCTCATCGCCGCACCTCCTCCACGCCGTCCCACCCGCCGGCCGGCCCGGCGTCCCGGTCGCGAGCGCCGGGCGGGCGGGTCCGCAGGCGGCACCACTTCCCATCTTGGCCCTTCGCAGGGCCGCGGCAACCGGCGCGCCCACGGGCGGACGGGAAGAGGCAGGGCTCCGGCACGTGCTGCCCCGCACGTGCCGGAGCCCCGGGTGCCGTCCGTCGGTGGCGGGCCGGCGGGCGGGCCGCCGGCCGGCCCCGGCCTCAGAACCGGAAGGGGTTGCGCCCGAGTGCGGCGATGACGAACCAGGCCGTCGCACCGGTGTGCAGTGACGCGTAGTACGTGTCGCCCTCGCCGGTGGTGAGGCCGTCACCGGAGGCGGCCACGATGCCGCGGCCGTCGCCGTTGGGTGCCTGGGTCTGGGCGAGCTTGAGCGTGGCCAGGAGCGCGGCCGCCTTGGCGTCGTCACCGGCAGCGCCCCGGGCGTAGTACGCGGCCAGGAGGTGCGCGGTGCCCTCGAACCAGACCTTGGAGGTGTCGGTGCGGCCGAAGCTGACCCCGGTGAACGGGCCGTCGGTCGCGGCCAGGTTGCCGGCGGCCCAGTCGACCGAGCGGGCGTAGGCGGGGTTGAGCGTGGCCAGGTAGCTCCAGGTCTGCACGTCCTCCGGGACGGTGTCGCGGTTCTGGGTCACGCCGTCCAGGCCCGTGCCCGTCCAGAGCCGGCCGTCGTCCGCCTGCATGCCGGCGACGAAGGCGAAGGCGTTGTCCGAACGGGTCTTCCACACCTGGTCGCCGGTGGCGGCGGCGAGCATGGCGAAGAACGCGCCCGTGTCGATGTTGTGCTCGGTGGCCTTCCACTGGATGGGGGTCATCTCGGCGCCGGTGCCGTCGCTGTTGCGCAGGCCTCCGGTGTAGCCGCCCGCGCCGCGCGTGTCGGCCGCGTTGGTCTGGATCCAGTTCGCGATCCTCAGCGCACCGTCGAGGTAGCGCTGCTCACCGGTGACGCGGTGGAGGCGGGTCAGGGCCATCCCCGCCCAGGCCATGTTCCCGGTGTAGACGGAGAATCCGCCCACGTAGGGCGTTCCGGTGGCGGTGACGAACGGCTGCGGCTCGTAGGACGCCCGGATCCGCCCGTCGGGGACGATGTCGTGGGCCTGGGCGTAGAGCAGGCTGTCGCCGAGTTCCATCGCGTGGCTGACGCCGCTGCTCGACCCTTGCATCAGCAGGGCGGTGATGACCAGCGCGTTGTCGTAGGTGAAGGACGCCTGGTAGCCCTCGGGGCCGAACTCCTCCCCGGGGGCGAAGTGGCCGCCGGTGTAGCTGCGCGGCACGCGCAGATCGGCGGGCGAGCCGTAGTGGTCCATGGTCGTGGCCAGGAACGAGGTCGCCTTGCCGATGGCCTCGGTCGGGATCTCCCGCACCACGGGCTGGGACTCGTACGACTCGACGGAGATCTCCGTCCTGACGGTCCGGCCGACGTGGAGCGTGCCGCCGCCGAAGTCGCCCAGCGCTCCGTGCGTCGTCATGTTCTTCAGGAGCGGCCCGTCGAAGTACCACGAGGACTCCGGTCCGGTGGCGTCGGCGACCAGGCCGGCCGTCGTCCCGTCCCCCACTACGGCGACGTACTCGTTCCGCTGGGTGCTCTTGATCTTGAAGCCCACCCACGGCCCGACTTCGAGGGCCCAGCGCTCGTCCGTCCCGGCGGCTCCGCTGCTGACGTTGCTGCCCTCGGCGAGCCGGTGCGAACCGATCCACGGGTGGTAGTCCTGGAGCCGCTGGTGGGTGCTGCTGTCGACCAGTGCCACCCCGGTCCGGGGCGTCGTCCCTCCGTTGAAGAAGGTGGCCAGGTCGACGGGGCGCTGTTCGAGAACGGCCGGCTGGTTGGGGAACATCACCGAGCTGAAGGGCCGGAGGGCGATCACCGGGGTGGTGTCGTCCGTCCTCGCCTGGACGATCTGGCCCTTGGAGGTGCTGAGGGTGTGCAGCGCCGGGTTGTAGGACCAGAGCTCGCCGGCGGTGGGGTTGAGCGAACAGGTCGCCGTCACCACCGGTGCGGTGGCCAGGAAGGGGGCCCCGGTCGTCAGGCACTTCTTCGACTGCACGTTCTGCAGCTGGACGAACCATTCGTCGCCGAACGCGAACGACCGGGCGCTGCGCCACAGCTGCCGGTGGCTCTGCGCCCAGAACGCGTCGACCAGGGAGCCGTCGGCCGCGGGCACCACCGGCTCCCCGAGGGCCGCGAGCTCCGCGGTGCCGGTGTCCCGGTAGGCCACGACCTGGGTCTCGGCACCGCCCTGCTGGGCGCCGAAGTACACCTGGAAGTGGTCGCTCGCGTGGTTCTGGCCCACGTGGACGGTGTTCCAGGCCTCGACGTCCATGCTGCTGACCAGGTAGTCGAGTTCATTGCCGCTGAGCTGCGTGCCCTGCCCGGAGCGGTAGACGCGGGAGCCGGCCGGTACGTTGCCCTGCATGGTGTCCGGTGCCCGGTTGTAGTCGCCCAGCACGGCCCAGCGGCCCGCGCTCTCCGCCCCCGCCGCGACGCTCACCTGGGTGACCAGGTCCGGCGCGTCCCCGCCGCCCCCCGAGAAGGCGTGGACGGACGCGAACATCACCGCTTCGGCACCCTCGCCGTCGACGATGGCCAGGGCCGGCCGGCTGCCCACGATCGTGGACTCCACGACCTCCACGTGCCGGGCCTCGCGCGCCGTGAAGAAGCCGAGGCGCAGCATCGTGGGGACCACGCTGTCCCGCAGGATGTAGAGGTTGCGCACCGGCAGGTCGGGCTGCTGGGGAACGTAGTAGTAGTGGTCGATGACGTAGGGGTGGCCCGGCGAGGTGTGGGCCGCGACGTGGATGAGGTTGCCGTTGCTGGGCAGGGCTTCCGGAACCTCCTGCAGGGCCACGATGTCGCGTGTGCGGGCGAGGTTGTAGGCCGCGTCCCAGGCTGCCGGGGTGTGCAGCATGTTCCAGGTGGCGGGCAGTTGCGATCCGGGCGGTACCGCGTACGCGGTACCGGCCAGTGCGCCGAGGAGGCCGGCCGCCAGCGCTGCCGCCACCCCGGCGGCCAGCAGGCGGTGCAGGAGGTGGCGCAGCGTGTGGGGTGGGCGGTGGCCGGCGCCGGGTGTCGTCGGCCGTGGGCCGTTCGGTGTTCGTCGATCCTTCACCCGCGCAGTATTCGGTTCTCCCGCACCCGGAGCCAGAGGCATCGGCGCACAGCTGTTTCCCGATCGGGCAGACCGGGGGCAGCGTCCTCACGTGCCGTGTCGGGCGGTCCCGGTACTGTCCGGTGTCCGCGATGCGGCTGGCGTTCCGACATGTTGACGCGCCGTCGTGAACGGCCGGGCGATGCCCTCCCCCGACCCCCGTCCCCGACCCCCGTCCCCGGGCGCCGTCCTCGGGCTCCGTCCCCGGGCGCCGTCCTCGGGCGCCGTCCCCGGGCCCCAGGCTGGGGCCGGGGGCTGCCCCGGCTCCGGGTCAGGCGACCGTGAGGACGATCTTGCCGGTGGTGCGGCCCTGCTCGCCGAGTTCGTGGGCCTTGGCGGCGTCCGCGAGCGGCAGGACCGTCTCGACCACGGGCTTCAGTGCGCCCCGCTCGACCAGGGCGGCGATCTCCCGCAGGCCCAGGTGGTCCGGCTCGACCAGGACCCAGGCGGCCCGCACGCCGTCCTGGGCGGCGGGGACGTCGTCCGGTCCGGGCAGGGTGATCAGGCGGCCGCCGGGGCGGAGCACCTTCAGGGAGCGCTCGGCCGTCTCGCCGCCGAGCCCGTCCAGAACCACGTCGATGTCGGAGACGGCGTCCTCGAACCGCGTGGCGCGGTAGTCGACCACCTCGTCGGCGCCGAGCTCCCGCACCAGGTCGTGCTTGCCGGCGCTGGCCGTGCCGATGACGTACGCGCCGCGGGCCTTGGCGATCTGCACTGCGAAGTGGCCGACGCCGCCGGCCGCCGCGTGCACCAGGACCCGCTCCCCCGGGCGCACGTCGGCCGCGTCCACCAGGGCCTGCCAGGCGGTCAGCGCGGCCAGCGGCAGTGCCGCCGCCTCCACGTGGGTCAGGCCCGTGGGCTTGGGGGCGAGGTGCCGGGCCGGCGCCACCACGTACTCGGCGTAGCCGCCGGCCTGGCGCGGGAACAGCGGCATCCCGAAGACCTCGTCGCCGGGGCGGAACACCCCCACGCCCGGTCCGACGGCCTCGACCGTGCCGGAGACGTCCCAGCCGACCACCGGCACGGCGCCCCACTCGATGAGGCCGCCGCTGGCCCGGGTCTTCCAGTCCACCGGGTTCACGCCGGCCGCGTGCACGCGCACGAGGACCTCGTTCAGGCCCGGCTCGGGGCGCTCCACCTCGCGCTCGACCAGGTTCTCCGGCCCGCCCCACTGCTCCACGACCATCGCTCGCATGCTGTCCGCCTCGTCTTTCGTTCCGATGTCGTTCCGAGCCGTTCGGCTCGTTCCCGTGCGGATCGTCCGTGTGCGACTCGTTCTCGCATGTCCCGTTCCGCACGTTCCGTCTTCCGCACGTCCCGTTCGGATCCGTACGGCGCCGGGTTCCCCCGGCGACGCAGTCCACGATCCGGTATCCCCGGCCGCCACAGTGTTGGCCGTTTGGCCACTATGTGACAGGATCTGGCCATGGGCAGCATGCAGGTGGCAGCGGTGTCGGACGAGCGGGAGCGGGTGGTTCAGGCGCCGCCGCGCCGGCACCGGATCGCCGTGCTCGCCCTGCCCGGGGTCCCGCCCTTCGAGCTCGGCATCCCCTCGCGGGTCTTCGGCAGCGCACAGGACGCCGAGGGGCGCCCGCTCTACGACGTCGTCGTCTGCACCTCCGACGGCGCACCCGTCCTCAGCGACGCCGGCTTCACCGTCCAGCCGGCCGCCGGTCCCGAGGCCCTGGCCGCCGCGGACACCGTGATCGTGCCGCCCACCCACGCCATGCCCGAGCTGGGCCTCGGCGGCCCGCTGCCCCCCGAGGTCGACGCGGCCATCGCCGGCATCCGGCCCGGCACCCGGCTGGTGTCCATCTGCACCGGCTCCTACGTGCTCGCCGCCGCCGGGCTGCTCGACGGCCGGCCGGCCACCACCCACTGGAACCTCGCCCCGGAGTTCCGCCGCGCCTACCCGATGGTCAAGGTCGACGAGGAGGTCCTCTTCGTCGACGACGGGGACGTGCTCACCTCCGCCGGCGTGGCCGCCGGCGTGGACCTGTGCCTGCACGTGATCCGCCGCGACCACGGCGCCGCCGTCGCCAACCGGGCCGCCCGGATGTGCGTCGTGCCGCCCTGGCGCGACGGCGGGCAGGCCCAGTACATCGACCGCCCGGTGCCCGAGCCCACCGTCGCCAGCACCACCGCCACCCGCGCCTGGGCGCTGGAGCACCTCGGCGAGCCGCTGCCCCTCACCCGGCTCGCCGAACACGCCCGGATGAGCTTGCGCTCCTTCACCCGGCGCTTCCGCGACGAGGCCGGGATGACCCCGGTGCAGTGGCTCACCGCCCAGCGCCTGGAAATGGCCAAACAGTTGCTGGAGACCACCGACCTGTCGATCGACCTGGTCGCCCACCGCTCCGGCTTCGGCACCGCCAACTCCCTGCGCGCGCACATGAGGACGGCCTTCGGGGTCTCCCCCGCCGCCTACCGCCGCACGTTCCGCCCCCACGAGCCCGCCCTCGACGCCGGCGGTGGCGGTGGCGGTGGCGGTGGCCGGTCGGCCGAGAGCAGGACCGCCGGCAGGTAGCCGGCCGGGGACGGGGCCGGGGACAACCTCACCGCGGGGTGCGGGTCCTGCGCCAGGGCGGCCAGCACCTCCCCCGCCGGGTACCCGAACAGGTCGACGTCCCGCAGGACGACCGGCACGGCCGACGGCCCGCCCGGCACCGCCTCGAAGCGGCGCAGCTCGACGGCCGCGAAGCCGTGCCGGTCGTGGTCGGCGCGTCCCAGCCGGTCCGTGTGGTCGCCGGAGGCCAGCAGCTCCAGGCCCTCGAAGCGGGCGGTGAAGGCCCAGCCGGTCTGGCAGACCCACGTCTCGTGCACATCCGCCAGGGTCGCCACGGCCCACTGGGCCTGCCGCTCGGGCATGCCGAAGCGCAGCACGCCCGCCCGGCGCGGCAACACGAGACCCGTCCCGGGCAGCAGCTCGAACACCTCTCGATGCTGGCCCGCCCACCCCCGCCGGAGCAAGCCGGATCCGCTCCGGCGGCCGGCCTGCGGCGGCGTCAGGAGTGCGGGCGGAGCCGCCGTGCCGCGTCCGGCCACGGCTGCGGCTCGGCGGCGTCCTGGGCGGGCATCACGTCCTCCTCCCACCAGCCGGTGCCGGACAGCCAGGCCTCCAGCCAGTGGGCCGGCGAGGGCGCATCGAGGAACCACGCCCGGGCCCAGTCCCGGGGGCCGGCGTTCGGCTCGAAGAGCAGCACGGGGGCGTCGGGCCGGAGGCAGTCGACCGCGGCGTACATGCCGCAGCCCCGGTCCAGGATCGGGAGCACCCCGCGCGGCCAGTGAGCCGCCGGCCGGTCGTCCCCGGGCCGGCCCCGGTCGGGGCCGGCCTCGGACCGGTCTGGGCCGCCGTACTCGGAGCGGTAGGTGCGGACGGCCGTCCGGCCCTCGCCGGTCAGCGGGAAGAGGCGGTGGTCCGGGCCGAAGCCGCCGTTCGCGACCTCGGTGCAGAGCCGCCCGAGCAGGGCGGGAAGGGCGAATCCGAGCCGGTGCTGCGCCTCGGCGATGTCCGTGGCGCAGCACCGGCGGCAGCGGCCCGCACTCGCGGCGGGCGTGCGCCGCGACCCGGCGCAGCAGGTCGTCGTGGTCGGTCATGCCGGTGATCGACGCAGGCGGGTACGACAGCGCCCGTCGGCGGGCTGCTCCGGCCGGCGTCTGACGCCTGACGCCTCGTGGTGTCCGGTCCCCGGTGTGGGCGGCGGGACGCCCGGGGACGGCCGGTCGGGCTCTCCGTCACTCGCGAGGAGCAGCGTGGCGGGGCTCCTGCGGGGGGTGGTGGTGCGGTCCGGGGGCGGGCTGTGGGAGTGCCTGTGGGGGCCGGTGCCCGAGCCGGGTGCGGCGCGGGTGGTGCCTGTGCGGGCGGGGTCCGCCGGGGGTGGTCAGGGTGCGGTCGCGGTGGCGTCCGGCGCTGCGTTCGGAGACGAACGGGTCCATGCTGACTGTGGCCACGGCCCGGCGGCCGCAGCGGTCGCTGCGGGCGTGGGCGGCGTCGCCCCGGGCGGAGCGCCCGGGCGGGCATCGCCTCGGGCGAGCCGGCGCGTCGCGTCGGTACGTCGCGTCGGTACGTCGCGTCGGCATTCCGACCGCCGGCGGCGGGCGGCGCAGGCTCCGCTCCCACCGGCCAGGGCTGCGGCCACGTCTGAAACCCCACGAGGGAGGACCCTCATGACGTCATCCACCAGCGCATCGTCCGGCGGCCCCGACGGCGCCGCCGGCCCTCCGCAGGCCCTGCGGCTGGAGGCGAACGAGAAGCTCGTGCTCTCGCCGGACTCCCCGCGGTTCGCCTCCGGCTACCGCCAGGTGCGGCCGCAGTCGATCGACGAGGTGCGCAAGCTCCTCGGGCCCGTCAACGTGCCCGACGGCCGCAGCCGTGCCGAGAACCTGCTGGCCGCCCGCGTGCCGGAGCTGACCAAGCGTCTGCTGCGTCCGGAGGACCTGAAGGTCAAGGATCCGAACGCCCGTGCCGAGGCGCGTCGCCTCGCCTATCTGGCCGCCCGTGAGTACGTCCACACGGCCAACACGGCGTCGTTGAAGCAGTGGCGCCCGATCATCGACCAGTGGCTGCTGGAGGTGAAGCCGGTCATCTCCGTCTTCACCGCCGGGGACATCGACATCGCCGACGGCGCGACGCTCACGCTGTCGGCCAACACCCACGCGCTCATGGCGCAGCGCATCCGGATGCACGGCAGCGGGCGCATCGTCTGCCGGGGCAGCGTGAAGATCAGCGCCGTCTCGGTCGACGGTTCGTAGCCGCGTGGCCGGCCGCGCGGCGGGCGTGGCCGGCGTCCCCCAGCACACACACGACTTGAACGTACGAGGAAAGGGGCGACCATGCCCGACATCAATGCACCCGGTGACGACGGCGTCGACGGGCTCGCCGGTACCGCCGGGGCGGGCGGCGCGACCGGTCAGGTCGGCCGGGCCGGGGTCAACCACTGGAACGGCGACGACGATCCGGGGGACGGTGGCACCGGTGGCAACGGGGAGTCCGGGGCCGACGGCAACACCGGCGGTGACGGCCGCAACGGCAGCAACATCGTCCTGGAGGTCGAGGACTTCGTCGTCGGCGTCCACGTCAACACCAGCGGGGGCCGCGGCGGCCGCGGCGGCGACGGTGGGCGGGGCGGGGACGGCGGCCGGGGCGGGGACGGCGGGGAGCCCGCGGACGAGGGCGACGCGCTCGGCGACGGCGGCAACGGCGGCCGGGGAGCAGCGGGCGGCCGGGGTGGTGACGGGGGTGACGGGGGCAGCGGCGGCAACATCACCATCGTGGCCGACACCATCACGACCGGTACGGTGAACGGCACCGCGGCCGGGGGCCCGGGCGGGCTCGGCGGCGGTGCCGGTGCGGGCGGGATCGGCGGTGACCCGGGCGGAGGGAACAACGAGGGTGCCCAGGGCGCTCCCGGGGCCACCGGGCAGACCGGTTCCTCCGGGCTGCGGGGCGTCGACGGCTCCATCGAGATCATCGAGCGGGTCCCCTGACGCGTGGCTTCTGTGACGAGTGGATCCCCTGACAACATGCCGGTCCCGATCTCCACGACGCCCCGGCCGGACCGGCCGGACCGGTCGGACCGGCTGGACCGGCTGGACCGGCTGGTCGGCGGGCAGCTGCGGTCGCTGACCGCGGCTGCCCGCCTGCCCCGCACGACGGCCGAGCGGCTCGGCGCCGTGTTCGACGTCCTGACCCGGGAGTCGCTCGACCGCGCGACCGCCGACTCCTACCCGGGCCTGTCCCGGATCAACGCCAACGGCCTGCCGTTCCAGTGGTCGGCCTGCTTCGGTACCGCGCGGGCACCGGCCGTGCGGTTCCTGTGCGAGTCCGGCACGCCGGGGACGTCGGCCCGTGAGCGGCTGGACGTGTCGCTGGACCGGCTCGGGCAGGCCTGCCGCGTCCTGGGCCTGCCCGGCGTCCCGCACTGGTTCACGGCGCAGGTCCTGCCCGCCGTCCTGCCGGACGGGCGGAACTGGCCGGCGCACTGGCGCAGCGCCCTGTGGACGGGGGTCGGCGCGTCGGGCGGGGCCGTCGCGCTCAAGCCCTACCTCAACCTGCGCCGGGACCGGCCGCTCGACCGGTGGCGGCGGATCGGGTGGGTGCTCAGGTCCCTGGGGCGCGAGCGCTCCCTGGAGCGGTTGTGCGAGCTGTCGTCGCAGGTGTCGGACCGGTCGTGGCCGGTGGCCCTCGCCGTCGACATCACCCCGGGGGGCGAGCCGGGCCGGGTCAAGGCGTACTTCCGGTCGGAGGGCGTGACGGCGGCCTGGCTGCAGCGCTGGTACACGGCGCTGGGGGCGCAGGCCCACCTGCCGGCCGTGCGCGAGCTGCTCGACGCCTTTCCGCAGCCGGACCGGGCCGCCTACCCGGACGGGGCGTTCGTGCTGACCCTCGAAGCGCACCCCGCCGACGGTGTGTTCACCCTCAAGACCGATCTCGCCGTCACCCGGTGGACCTCGGGCGACGCGCCGGTCGTGCGGGGGACGGCCCGGCTGCTGGGGCGGCTGGGCCTCGATCCCGCCGGGCTCGACGCCACCTGGGCCGCCCTGGGCGCTGCGGCGCCGGCGCAGGGGCGCGGCGACGTGGTCCGCTACGTCGGGTTCGGCCACGAGCCCGACGGGTCGCGGCACGTCAACGTGTACCTCGAACCGCCGCCGCCCGCTTCGGCGTTGCCACCCCGGGCTCATTCGGGCCCCGGCTCGCCGAGGCCCTTGGAACCGGTGGCCACGGACGTGGCGGCCGCCGTCCGGCGCGGCCTGCAGTGGCTGAACGGGGCGCAGTGCCAAGGCCGTTGGAGTGACTACCGGCTGCCCGTGGGGGTGGCGGACACGTGGGTGACGGCCTACGTCCTCGACCGGCTGGGCGGCCTGCCCGCCCGGCTTCGCGGCGGCCCCGTGGCCGGCGCCGAGCGCGCCGCGTTCGGGTGGCTGCGATCGGCGCGCACCCCGGGGGGAGGGTGGGGGTACAACGGGGCCTGCGACGACGACGCGGACTCCACCGCGCTGGCGGTGCGGGCGCTGCGTTCGCGCGGCCTGCCCGTCCCGTCCGGGGCCCTGGCCCTGCTGCGGCGCTGCCGGCACCCGGGCGGCGGTGTCGCGACCTATCCCCCGGGATCGCTGCCCGGCCTGGCGTGGAACGCGCCGACCGCCGACGTCACCGGTGCGGCGGTCGAGGCCCTCGGCGCGGGCGGGGGCGAGGCCGCGGCCTGGCTCCTGGGGCAGCGCGGCGACGACGGGCTGTGGCGTCCGTACTGGTGGCTCACCCCCCTCTACCCGACGGCCCTCTGCCTCGACTTCCTGACCGGCCCGGCCCGTTCGCACCTCGCGGCCGGGCCCCTCGCACGCACACTCGCGCCGACGCGCGAGGCGGTGCGCCGCTACGTGCCGGACGGCGCCTTCGAATCCGCGCTGCTGCTGCGCTGCCGGCTCGCCCTGGGCATCGCCGCTCCGCACGACGTGCTCGGCGAACTGATCGACCGTCAGGACCGCGACGGTTCCTGGCCGTCGTCGGCCCACCTGCGGCTGACCGCACCGGCCGTCCACCGGCCGTGGACCGTCGCCGACGCCGGCCCCGTCCACCTCGACCACCACCGCATCTTCACCACCACAACCGCCCTGGCCGCCCTCGCCACAGCCGCACGCGCCCGGCGCGGTCGCTGAGCCGCAGCGCCGGCAGGCAGGCGGAGCTTTCGGCCGACGCGGGAGAATATTCGAGAATCGGGCGCTCGCTTCGGGGCCGTCCCAGGGCATCCTGGTTCGGCCCGACCGGCGGCGAGGGGAGCGGCCGTGAGCCGACGACTGCGATACATCGGAAGCAACTCGGGGAACAACGGATGCCCGACGCTCTACGAGGACGTCGAGACGGGGGATGTCCTGGTGCAGGGCGCTGCCGTGACCGACCCCGACGAAGTGGCCCAACTCCGCAACGTCAAGCCGGGCGAAGGATTCGTGGTCGTGCCGCGCGTGCTGCTCGCCGACTTCGCTCCGCGCGACGTGGACCGAGAGCCCACGCTGATCGGCTTCGGAGAGTTCGACGGCATGTTCGAGAGCTTCCGGCACACGGCGTTTCGGCTGGAGACCCGTCGCCGGTACCGCTCGGACGAGCGGGAGGAAACCTATCGCCGGTTCGCCGCCGGGCAGGATGCCGGATGGGACCTGGAGGACCCCTGGTGCCTTTCGCGCCGCGAACAAGCGGCTCTGGGCAAGCGGTTCGAGCGGGTCAGGATCATGGACGACCCGCCCACGCCGGGGCAGCGGTACCTGCTCGACAACGCCGAGCGGAACTGTGCCGCCGGGGAGGACATCCGGTACCTCTGGCGCGCGGACGCCGACCGCCTCGGCCTGCCGGCCGAGGATGCCTGGCTGTTCGACTCGCGCGTGATCGCGCTGCTGCACTTCGACGAGGACGACGACATGACCGGCGTGGAGCTGGTCACCGACCCGGTCCGGGTGGCCCGTGCCTGCCAGGCGCGGGACGCTGCCTGGCACTTCGCCACCCCGCACCGGGAGTTCGGCGCTCGGGTACCGTCCGGCATGTGAGCACCGACTTCCGACACGCCCGAATCGCCCTCGGCCTGCGGCTTCGTGAGCTGCGCGCCGAGGGCGGTCTCACGGGCCGGCAACTGGCCGACCGGCTGGGCTGGACGCAGTCCAAGGTCAGCAAGCTGGAGACCGGTCGACAGACGGCCACGCGCGACGACCTGAAGGCGTGGGCGGAGGGTGTCGGTCAGCCCCGCGTGGCACCTGAGCTGCTGGCCAGGCTACGGGCGTTCGAGTCGCAATCCCGTTCCTGGCGGCGTCAGTTGGCTGCAGGACACCGGCCGGTGCAGGACGCGCTGACCGTCGAGTACGAGCGTTCGAGCGTCATGCGCGCCTGGGAGGGCTCCATGATCGTCGGCATGCTCCAGACCGCCGACTACGCCCGGCACGTGTTCAGTGCATACGTCGACCTCCACCGGTCGCCGCGCGATGTCGAGGACGCCGTACGGGCGCGCGTCCAGCGGCAGGAGAGCCTGTACCGGCCGGGCAAGCAGTACCGCATCGTCATGTGGGAGGCCGCACTGCGCGCTCTCGTCTGCCCACCGGCGGTGCTGGCCGCGCAGCTGGACCGGCTCAGCGGCGTGATCGGGCTGGACACCGTCTCCCTGGGCATCGTGCCGCTGGAAGCCTGCCTCACGTTGCCGCCCGCCAATGGTTTCTGGATCTACGACGAGCGGCTCGTGGTCGCCGAGGACTGGCACGCGGAGCTGTGGCTGGACCAGGCGGACAACGTGGCGCTGTACCTGCGCGTGTGGGAGGCACTGGCCGGCGCGGCCGTCTACGGCGCGGACGCGCACCGCATCGTCGCCCGGTGCCGCAGGCCGCTGGGGAACTGCTGAGAATCCCCGCGAACCGTGCCGGCCGGTACCGGAATATTCGAGAATCACGCCCGCGTCGGCGAATCCCGTCCGCCTAGCCTCCTGCCGATGACGCTGATCGGCACAGGAGTTGAGCGATGACCACCAGTTCACAGCGGTCGACGGCCGCCGGCCCGCACCCCGACGCGATCGGCGCCGCCATCGCTGCCCGCCGCACACCTGCCAGGCCCGCCGTGGACGCCGTGGAGTGTCCGTCCTGTCAGTGGTTCGACGCGATCGAGCGGGAGGCCTACCGGGACCCGGAGGGCGTGGACCACTCCAGGCTGACGGATGCGCGGGTCCTGCGTCTGCGCCACGCGGGGGCGGGCGAATGCCTGAGCCCGGGTGGCGCGGGCGGTGGATGACGGTCCCGCCGCCCGGGTGGCCGGGCCGGGGCGGTAATTCGTTGGCGCATGCCCTGGGCGGGTGGCGACGCTGGGCGGCGTGACCGAGCTCAAGTACCAGATCCGCGCCCTGCACACCGCCTCCACGGTGACCCTCTACCAGGCCTACCGGCCGGAGATCGGGCTGCCCGCGGCCCGGGACGGCCGCTTCCCTCCGGCGTGGCAGCGGGACCGGATGACCTGGGTGAAGCCGTCGTTCCTGTGGATGATGTACCGCTCCGGGTGGGCCACCGGCGAGGGGCAGGAGACCGTCCTCGCCGTCGAGATCACCCGGGAGGGCTTCGAGTGGGCGCTGGAGCAGGCCTGCCTGTCCCACTACGAGCACGGGCTCCACAGCGACCGCGCCGCGTGGAAGCGCGAGCTGAAGCGGGCCCCGGCCCGGGTGCAGTGGGATCCCGAGCGTGATCTGCACCTGCAGCCGCTCGCCCACCGCTCGCTGCAGCTCGGCCTCGCCGGTGAGGCCGCACGCCGCTACGCGGACGAGTGGACGGTCTCCATCACCGACGTCACCGGACTGGCCCACGCCGTCCACGCCCGCGTCCGGGCCGGGGAGGTGGACGCCGCCCGGGCGCTGCTGCCGGTGGAGCGCCCGTACCCGGTCGACGGGGCGGCGGTGGCCCATCTGCGGCCCTGAACAGCTGCAGAAGGCTCGTGGAGGCCCCGAATCGTCAGCGTGCGGCCGTGGGGTTGACGGTGCTCCAGTCCTCGTGGGCGCGGCCCTCGGCGAGGGCGGTGGTGAAGAGGGAGAGGACGCCATCGAGGAGGGGGTGGCGGTCCTGGCCGGCTCCGTCGGCCATGCGGGCCGCGTAGGAGAGGTCCTTGTGGGCCCAGGCGGCGGAGAAGTTGAGCGGCTCGGGCGGGGTGAGGTAGCTGTCCCAGGCGAGTCGGGTGACCACGCCTCCGGGGCGGTCGAGCAGGGCCTCGCCGACCTGGTGCGGGTCCAGACCGGCCGCCTCGGCCAGCCGCAGGGCCTCGCCGAACCCCGCCAGGTGGACGGCCTGCAGGGCGTTGAGGACCAGCTTGAAGCGGGTGCCCGCGCCGGCCGGGCCGAAGTGCCGCACGTCACGGGCGATCGCGTCGAACACCGGCTGCAGGGCGGGCAGGCCGTCCGCGTCGCCGCCGGCGAGCAGGACCAGGGTCCCGGTGCGGGCGGCGACGGCTCCGCCGGTGAGCGGCATGTCGTAGAAGGGCAGGCCCTGCTGCATGCACCGGGCGGCGAGGTCCTCGATCCGGTCGACCGACAGGGTCGCGGAGGCGATGAGCACGGTCGTGCTGCGGGCGCCGGCCAGGATACCGTCAGGGCCCTGCCACACGGCGCGGGAGGAGGCGTCGTCGGCGGTCACCTCGAAGACGACGTCGGCGCGGGCCGCGGCCTCGGCCGGGGTGGCCGCCACGGTGGCTCCCGCGTCGGCGAGTTCGGCGGCCCTGGCCGGGGTGCGGTTCCAAACGGTCACCGTGTGCCCGTGCTTCAGGAGGTTCTCGGCCATGCCCCGGCCCATGATCCCGAGCCCCACCACTGCAACGTTCGCCATCTCCGTGCTCCCTTTCACCCGGTTCCGTCCGGCGACCGCCCGGTTGAGCGGTTCGGCGCCGTCGGGGACCAGTCTGCGCAGCCGGGCCGCCACTCGGGGACACCCTCCGAAGGGGGGCCCTCGCAGGGCCCCCGGGGCGCCTCCCGGCCGGCTGAGTGATCGTCATAATCATCAGGTGGACATCGACAAGGCACCCGGGCTGGGAGAGTTCCTGCGGACGCGGCGGGCCAGGGTCACGCCCGAGCAGGCCGGACTGCCGGCGACCACCGGGCGCCGGCGCACGACGGGCCTGCGCCGCGAGGAGGTGGCGCTGCTCGCGGGCGTGAGCATCGAGTACTACCGGCGGCTGGAGCAGGGCAAGCAGCACCGGCCGGGTGCGGCGGTCCTCGCGGCGGTCGGCCGGGTGCTGCGGCTGGACGAGGACGAGCAGCGCCACCTCGCCGAGCTGGCCAGGGCGCCCCGGCCGGGCGCGGCCGCGGGCTCCCGGGCGGCGGCGCCCTCGCGCGCGCTGCGCCCGGACGTGCTGCGCATGCTGGACATCGTCGACCCCTGCCCCGCGTACGTGCTCAGCCGGGCCAACGACCTGCTGGCGGCCAACGCGCGCGGCCTGCTCCTGCTGCCCGGCATCGAGGAGTGGCCCGAGGCGCGCCGCAACACCGCCCGGTACACCTTCCTGCACCCTGCCGCGCGCAGCCTGTACGGGAACTGGGAGGACGTCGCCGCGGCCACGGTGGCCCATCTGCGCGCGGCGGCCGGGCGGTACCCGGATGCACCCGACGTCACCGGGTTGGTGGGTGAACTCGTCGTCAAGAGCGAGGAGTTCGCGGCCCTGTGGCAGCGCTACGAGGTGCGCAGCCGCACCAGCGGGCGCAAGCACTTCACCCATCCGGGCACCGGGACGATGACGCTGGGCTACGAGGCGTACGAGGTCGCCCGCACCGACGGCCACCGGCTGATCGTCTACCAGGCCGAGCCGGGCAGTCCGGACCACGACGCGATGCTCCTGCTGGGGCACGTGGGCGACGCGCGCCTGGGCACCACACGCGTGGGCGACGCGCACGTGTGACGCCGGCCCCCGCAGCCGGCCCCCGCCGCGGGCCGCCACGGCCTGGGTCACTCGATGGGGGTCTTCGGCGGGCGGGGGCGGGCGGGGTGGCGGAGGCTGACGTGGACGGTGACCGCGTTGGTGAGGGTGGTGCCCCGGTGAGGGTGGTCGTTGATCTCAATCGTTGCCAGGGGTACGCGCAGTGCGCGTTCCTGGCGCCCGACGTCTTCCGGATGCACGGGGACGAGGCGCTGCTCTACGTCCCGCAGGCCGGGGCCGAGCAGCGGGAGCGGCTCGTGCAGGCGGTCGCGGCCTGTCCGGTGCAGGCGATCCTCCTCGACGACGGGCAGGACGAGCCGCGCACGCTGCCCTCCGGTGCGCTCGCCGACGGCGCCGGCGGCCACGGGGGTGGTGGGCGGTGAACCGGGACGGCTGGCTGGAGGAGCTGCGGCGCGAGGGCCGCATCGTGATCGTGGGCGCTTCCCTGGCCGGGCTGCGGGCGGCGGAGACGCTGCGGGACAAGGGCTTCGCGGGGCCGCTGACGGTGGTCGGCGACGAGCCGTACGGCCCGTACGACCGGCCGCCGCTGTCCAAGCAGGTGCTGCTGGGCCTGGCGTCCGCCGAGCAGACCGCGCTGCCGCGCCGGCGGGAGGTGGACGCGCAGTGGCGGCTGGGCAACGCGGCGACCGGGCTGGACATGGCCGCGCGGCGGGTGCGGCTGGCCGACGGCGACGAGGTGGAGTACGACCGGCTGCTGATCGCGACCGGGGTGCGGGCCCGCCCCTGGCCGTTCGAGGCGCAGGCCGCCCTGGACGGCGTGTTCGTGCTGCGCGGTCGCGACGACGCGGCCGCGCTGGGGCGCCGGCTGGAGGCGGGGCCGCGCCGGGTGCTGGTGATCGGCGCCGGGTTCACCGGTTCGGAGATCGCCTCCGCGTGCCGGGAGCGCGGCCTGCCCGTCACCGTCGCCGAGCGCGGGTCGGCGCCGCTGGTGGGTGCGCTGGGCGGGGTGATCGGCGACGTGGCCTCCCGGATGCACCTCGACGCCGGGGTCGACCTGCGGTGCTCGGTCACCGTCACCGCCCTGGAGGGTGACGCGTCGGGCCGGGTCCGCTCGGCGGCCCTGTCGGACGGCACGAGCGTCGAGGCGGACGTCGTGGTCGTCTCCCTCGGGGCGATCCGCAACACCGACTGGCTCGCCGGTTCGGGGCTGGGCGCCGGCCCGCGCGGGATCGCCTGCGACGCCGGCTGCCGGGCGTTCGACGTGCGCGGCATCGTCACCGACGACGTGTTCGTGGCCGGCGACGTGGCGCGGTCGCCGCACCCGCTGTTCGGCTACCAGTTCCTCTCCCTGGAGCACTGGGGCAACGCCGTCGCACAGGCGGAGATCGCCGCGCACAACATGATCAGCGCCGCTCCGCAGCGGTTGCCGCACCTGTGGGTGCCGGCGTTCTGGTCCTCCCAGTTCGGGGTGAACATCAAGTCGGTCGGGGTGCCGTCGATGGGTGAGGAGATCATGGTCACCCAGGGGTCGCTCGCCGAGCGGCGCTTCACCGCCGTCTACGGGCACCAGGGGCGGGTGATCGGCGCGGTCACCTTCGACCACGGCCGCTGGCTCCCGTTCTACGAGGACCTGATCGAGCGCACCGCGCCGTTCCCGCCCGCGTTCCCGACCATGGACCGGCCCCGGGAGGGCGGCGAGCCGCGCCCGGCCGGCTTCCCCGACCCGTCCGTGCCCACGCACGGCCCCACGGTCACTGTCAGCGGTTACTCCCCGGCCGACCGGACCGTCGGCTTCACCCCCGGCCGGGCCTGACCGGCACTCGGGGCCTGTCTTGTGGACCAGGCCCCGCCCACGCGACGCGCGCGGTGCCCCACGAACCCGAGGACCCCCCGATGACCGACCTCTCGCTGCTGCAGCAGATCACCGACTACTCCAACCGCCACAACCCGTACCCGCTGTACGAGCGGCTGCGCGAGAAGCCGGTCCACCACGACGAGACCGGCGCCTACGCGGTCGGCGGCTACCACGAGGTGCTCGCGCTGCTCCACGATCCGCGGGTCAGCTCCGAGCGCCGCTACCGGACGGCGTCCGCCACCGTGCTGTCCGGGCAGGGGGACGACGACGACGGCGGGACGCTGCCGCCGAACTTCCTGCGGCTCGACCCGCCCGAGCACGACCGGCTGCGGGCCATCACCAACCGCCCGTTCGGCCCGCCGCACAGCCCCCGCCGCATCGACGGGATGCGCGGCGAGCTGCGGACCATCGTCACCGACCTGATCGACGCCCTGGGCGGCGACGAGATCGACCTGGTCGAGCGCTTCTCCTACCCGTTCCCGGTGACCGTGATCTGCCGTCTGCTGGGCGTCCCCCGAGAGGACGAGAGCCGCTTCCACAGCTGGGCCGACACCCTCGTCGCCACCCTCGACCCGCAGCCCGACCAGGACGACGCCGAACGCGACCGCGTCGCCCAGCAGGCCCGCATCGAGCTCGGCCTCTACCTGAACGGCCTGATCGAGGAGCGCCGCAAGAAGCCCGGCGACGACATGCTCTCCCAACTCGCCACCGCTGACAGCCCCGAGGGCAGGCTGAGCAACATGGACGTGCTCAGCACCGCCGCGCTCCTGCTCATCGCCGGCCACGAGACGACCGTCAACCTGATCACCAACGGCATGCTCACCCTGCTGCGCCACCCGGAGGTGCTGGAGCGGCTGCGCGCCGACGCGCGGCTGGCGGTGCCGCTGGTGGAGGAGTTGCTGCGGTACGAGCCGCCGGTGCAGATGCTGCCCAGCCGCACGCCGATCACCGACATCGAGGTCGCCGGCACGACCATCCCCAAGGGGTCCGCGCTCTGGCTGATGCTGGCCGCCGGCAACCGCGACCCGAAGCGGTTCGCGGACCCGGACCGCTTCGACCCCGACCGGGTGGACATCCAGCACCTGGGCCTGGGCAGCGGCATCCACAGCTGCTTCGGGGCGCCGCTGGCCCGGCTGGAGGCGCAGCTGGCGCTGTCCGAGCTCGCCCGCCGGCTGGAGCGGCCGCGGCTGGTGGAGGACCCGCCGCCGTACCGCACCAACGCGGTGCTGCGCGGTCCCCGGCAGCTGCGGATCGCGATCGACGGCGTCCGGCCGTAGGGGTCGTCGGGCGCCGGTGAACCGGTTGGCACCGTCGGGCTTGGCGCCGGGTTCGGGCCCTCCCCGGCGCTGCTTTCCGTCACTGTGGCCGTGGGTGACTGTTCGTCAGGCCGGTGGGGGCGTGGGCGGGCGGCTCGTGGGCGGGGTGGCCCCGAACGCCCCGCCGGAGCGGCGGGGCGAAGCAGCGGGAGCGGGAAGTCCCTCAACTTCCCACTCCCGCCCGCATCACGGCCGGGAGGGCGACCCGGACGCATCGGCCGGGCCGACTCCCCGCACGTCGGCGCCGCCCCCTACGGCGGCCCCGCCATCAGAGCCAGGTGCTGTAGCCCTGGTTGGAAATGGGACGGAGATCGAGGACCGGCAGACCACCCTGGCGTTCCTCGGTGAACTGCCTTCCACGGTGGTGCCGTTGCTGCGGTCGGTGCCGGCCGGCCCGGCGGCGTCGCGGCCCGCGCTCCTGCCGGCCCGTAGCCGGCCGGCGAGCACCTCCTCGCCGTCTCGCGTGATGCCCGCCGACCGGAGCACTCTCGACAGGGCGGGAGCGTACATGTTCCGGCCAAGTTGAGTCCTTCACAGTCAGAACATCGGATATGCGCATGATCTCCACACTAGGGTGAGGCCCGCCCCGCCGCTCGGCCCTTTCCCCTCCCCGCGGGCATCAAGCATGCCCGCCGCCAGGACTGGAGTGAACCGATCATGCATCCTCGTCACCTGTGGAAGCGCCTCGCCGGCGCGGTCGTCCGCCGCGGCATCGGCGCCACCATCGGCGCCCTCGCGCTCATCGCCTCGTTCGTCCTCGCGGGCACCGCCACCGGCACGTCGAGCGCGGCCGCCCAGCCGGCCAACCTCAGCAGCGGCGGCCAGTGGGCCTGCTCCGGCGCCGCCATCCCGGACGGATACGTCAACACCGCCTACAACAAGGACGGCTGCAGCGGCTGGGGCTCGTGGTGGCAGCAGCCGGACGCGGACGGGCTCTACAGCTGCGGCGGCTCCCCGATCTACTCGGGGTACGTCCTCACCGACTACCTGAGCTACGGCTGCAACGGGATGGGCGCCTGGCAGCACAGCCTCGCCAAGGACGGGATCTGGACCTGCGGCGGCTCCCCGATCGTCCCGGGCTACGTCGTGACCGGCTACGTGGTCCCCGGCTGCCACGGGGTCGGCTCCTGGTACCACCAGGTCGCGAAGGTGGGCCTGCTCGTCTGCTCCAACTCGCCGATCCCGGCGGGCTACTTCGCGGGCGCCCGCTGGGGCTTCGGCTGCAGCGGCTTCGGCGGCTACTACCTCGGCCACTACTGATCCCACCGACCGGTGCGCCGGGGGCGGCGCACGACGCGCGGCACCCCCGGCGCACCGCCCTGGCAGACGGCCGCGCCCCGGACGAGGCGACCGAACGCCACCGCAGGCCGAGGACGAGGACCGCCAGGATCCGATGGACGGCTTCGACCGGTCTGCGCCGATCTTCCCCCCGGGTCCTCGTCCCTCTCCCGCCCGTGTGGCGGATCCAGTAGCGACGCCGTGCAGACAGAGCCTCGGGTGGCTACGTCAAGTCGCCCGAAATGGGACGGAGTTCCTGCCAGAACCGTGTCGACCAAGATCACTGTTCGGCCAGGACCTCCGTGCGTGCTCAGTCTGTCATCTCTCGCGAGGTTGTGGTTTCCGCAGGGCTCTTCGCGCCCGGCCATCTCGGCGAGTTGACCCGGATCGTCCCGTTCGAGATGGTCGACGAGGCGCTCGCGCAGACCGGCACCCTGTATCGATCCCGACCGGGCCAGCTTCACCATTGCCCTGAACACCGCCCGCGACCTGGTCATCCAGGCCGCGGGTGTCATCGCGGACACCGTCATCGACCTCGTCGGCACCATCGGCCGACGAGTCCTGGCCGGCCTCATGCCCAACCGGCGCATCCGCAGGCTCTATCTACACGGCGTTGAATCCAGACCTGGAAGCGTCCGGGCACCCTCCATTGCGTGCATGCCTCTCGACACGCCGTGCAGGCTTGCGGGTGGCGCCCGGCCGGGTGGTTGCGTTCAGGACCGCGGGGGTGCGGGCGAGGGGTCCGCCGCTTCGACGGCCTTGACCATGGGTGCCAGTTCGGGGTTGCGAGCGGCGTCGTCGAGCGCCTCGCGCAGGGCGGCGTCGTTGGTCGGCCGGGCCTGTTCCAGCAGTTCCAGGCCCGCCGGGCTCACGTCGGTATAGATGCCGCGGCGGTCGGTGGGGCACAGGTAGCGGGCGAGCAGGCCGCGGTCCTCCAGCCGGGTGACCAGGCGGGTGGTGGCGCTCTTGCTGAGAACGACCGCGTCGGCGACCTGGTTCATCTGCAGGTGCCCGCCCACGCCGTCGTGCTGGCGGCTGAGCACGTCGAGCAGCGCATACTCGCGCACGCTCAGGTCGTGCCGGGACTGCAGGGCCCGCTCGATGTGCGCCTCGATCCGGCCGTGCAGGAGGGAGAGGGCGGCCCAGCCGCTGGCGAGGGCGGTCAGCGCGGGGTCCGTGGCAGTCATGGGCGCGGGCCTCCTTCCGGGGACGGCGCCGGGGGGCGACGTCGGTGGACATCCGGGGACGCCCGGGGACGACAGGAGTCCAGGGTACGCCCCACCCGGAAATAACCGCGATGGACAATATGGCGCGCGTGCAACTATTGTCGAAGCACGTAAGACGCAGTAGCAATCGCATGGAAGGTCGCGTCATGCCCCTCGCGCTCCTCGCCCTGGCCATCGGAGCCTTCGGGATCGGCACCACCGAGTTCGTCATCATGGGCCTGCTGCCCGAGATCGCCGGCGACTACGGCGTGTCCATCCCCAGCGCCGGACTCCTGGTCACCGGCTACGCCGTCGGCGTCGTCCTCGGCGCTCCGCTGATGACGGTGCTCGGCACCAGAACCGGCCGCAAGACGATGCTGATGCTGCTGATGGGCCTGTTCACCGTCGGCAACCTGCTCTCCGCACTCGCCCCGAGCCTGGGAGTGATGCTCGCCGGGCGCATCGTCGCCTCACTCGCCCACGGCGCGTTCTTCGGCATCGGCGCGGTCGTCGCCGCCGACCTGGTCGCCCCGCAGAAGAAGGCCGGCGCCATCGCCACCATGTTCACCGGGCTCACCGTCGCCAACATCGTCGGCGTGCCACTGGGCACCTTCGTCGGCCAGACCTTCGGCTGGCGCACCACCTTCGCCGGCGTCGCCGCGCTCGGGGTGGTCGGCCTGCTCGGCGTCGCCAGGCTGGTACCCGCCGTCCCGCGCCCGCAGGGCGCCCACCTGCGCCGGGAGCTGACCGCGTTCCGCAACCCGCAGGTGCTGCTCGCGATGGCGATGACCGTCCTCGGCTTCGGCGGCGTCTTCGCCGCGATCACCTACATCGCCCCGATGATGACCCACGTCGCCGGCTACTCCGACGGCGCGGTCACCTGGCTGCTGGTGCTGTTCGGCGTCGGCATGTTCCTGGGCAACCTGATCGGCGGCCGGTTCGCCGACCGCAATCTGATGCCGCTGCTGTACGTCACGCTCGGCGGACTCGCCCTCGTGCTGGCGCTGTTCACCCTCACCGCCCACCACAAGGCCATGGCCGCGGTCACCGTCCTGCTGGTCGGCGGGCTCGGCTTCGCCACCGTCCCGCCGCTGCAGAAGCGCGTCCTCGACCAGGCGCACGGCGCCCCCACCCTGGCCTCGGCCGTGAACATCGGCGCGTTCAACCTCGGCAACGCGCTGGCGGCCTGGCTCGGCGGGACCGTCATCTCCGCCGGCCTCGGCTACACCGCCCCGAACTGGGTCGGCGCCCTGCTCGCCGCCTCCGCCCTCGCCCTCGCCCTCTGGTCCGCCGCCCTGGAACGCCGCACCCCAGCCCGCGGGGCCACCGGCAGGGCCACGCAGGAGGCCGCCGGGCGCGAGGCCGCCGGCCGCCCCGCTCCGGTCCCCGCCCACCACTGAGCCCCCTTCACGCCGGCCCGGGGCGCTGCGCCCCGGGCCGGGGGGAAAGGGGTGAACGGGGCCGTGAAGGGACCGGGCGGGCCCGACGGCCACACCGCCCAGACCATCCCCGGCCCACTTTGTCCGACGCCGGACGGTCAGCCGATGCGGCCGAGGTGGATCACAACGATGGTGACGGTGGTCCCGGTGATCTCGTACAGCACGCGGTGGCGTCCGATGTGCATCCTGCGCAGGTCGGGCGAGCCGCACTCCGCAGTGCCTGCCGGGCGTGGGGAGTCGGCGAGCAGGTCGACGGCGTCCATGACCTGCCGCAGGCCCTCGGGGTCGTCGTTGAGGAACCGGGCGGCGGCGTTGACGGCCGGCTCGTCCCAGATGATCGTGCAGCTCAAGCGGAGGGCCCCAGGCCGAGCCGGGCGCGGACCTGCTCGTGCGGCACGCCCGTCGTCTCGCCCGCCGCCTGCCGCACCCGGTACTGGGCCAGGGCGAGGGCGTCCTCCAGCTCGGCGAGCTCCTGGGGGTTGATGAGGACCGCGGCGGGCTGGCCGTGGTCGGTGATGGTGATGCGCTCGCGGGCGTGGGAAGCACGCCGCACCAGCGACCCCAGGCATGCCCGGGCCTCCGTGATCGGCAGGGTGTCACTCATGTACAGAACTGTACACTTCCCGCTTCTTCTGTACTGGAGATCGCCGGGCCGGGTGTCATGCGGTCAGGGTGGCGGCGGTGCGCAGGCGGGTGGCGGAGCGGGACAGGCGCAGTGCCGCGACGGGGGTGGGGCAGAAGCCCACCGCGCAGGCGACGAGGACGCCGGCGGGGCTCAGGCCGTGGGAGGAGGACACGGCGACGACGCCGGCGGCCAGCGGGGTGAGCAGGAGCGGGCTGAGCAGGAGCAGGGTGGCCTGCGTCTTCTCCCGGCGGGTCCACTGGGCGGACTTCGCGACCCTGACGGCGGCGGCGACGGCGGTGACCAGGGCGAGGACGGGCCCGATCGCGGGGACGAGGAGCAGCGGCAGCGGCAGGACGGCGAGGAGGAGGGTGAGGGTGGTGCGGCGGGCGGTCTCGGGCTCGGGGCGGGGGCGGCCGTCCTCGGCGAGGGCGGCGTCGGCGATCCGGCGGGGGTCGCCGAGCTGCGCCAGGACGTGGCGGACGGCGTCCTCGTCGGCGGGGTCGTGCTCGGCGAGGGCGGTCTCGATGTGTTCGCGCAGGTCGGCGAGGAGTTCGTGGCGGCGTTCGGCGGGCAGGGGTGCGGTGCAGCGGTCGACGGCGTCGAGGTGGGCGCGGACCAGAGGATGCTCGGCGGGGTTGTTCACGGGGTTCACGGGGTCGTTCACGGGGTCTCTCCCGGGGTGAGGACGTGGTCGACGGCTTCGCGGAAGGCGGGCCACAGGGCGGTGAACTCCTCCAGTGCGGTGCGGCCGGCCTCGGTCAGGGTGTAGTAGCGGCGGGACGGTCCGCTGGCGGAGTCGCGCAGGAAGGTGTCGGCGAGTCCGGCGCGGCGCAGGCGGGACAGCAGGGGGTAGATCGTGCCCTGGCTGGTTGCCAGCATCGGGAAGCGGCCGAGTTCCTGCAGCAGTTCGACCCCGTAGCGCGGGCCGTCGCGCAGCAGTGCCAGGACGCAGTACTCCAGCACGCCTTTGCGCAGCTGGGTCGCGACCGGCCCGTCCGCTGCGTCCGCGCCGCCCTCGTGGTGTGCGATGCCAGGTACCATGCATGGCAATGTAGCAGGCGAAGCATGGTAGGTGGAGGGTCGACGCCCGGGGCGCATCGCGAGGAGCGGTGTTGCCGGAGGCCGGGGCCGACGCGAATGCGCCGCTCACCGCGCCGTGCGCAGTGGTCCCGCCGGCATCCGGGGACGGCAGGAGCCCGGGGCAGCCGCAGATCCGAACCGCCTTTTCCGGAGCTGCAGTTGGCGAGATCGGCAGCATTCAGCGGTCTCGGGGAATTCCCGGGCGCACGAACGGGTACGCGCCTAGAGTGGTGCCCCGGGCCCGGGGTCGTGGGCTCAGGTGGGGGCCACGACGGCGTGGTTGGTCATGCGGCTTGGTCAGGAGTGGTCGGGGTGGATCCGCTCGTGTTGGCGGCAGGTTCCGCGTTGGTCGGCGCCATGGCGACCGATGCCTGGCAGCAGGCGCGTTCGGCGACGGTGGCACTGTGGCACAGGGTCCGGCCGGAGCACGCCGACGAGGTGGGGAGCGACCTGGACGTCCTGCGCCGCCAGGTGCTGGCCGCCCGGGCGGCCGAGGACGCGGGCACCGAGGAGGCTCTGGCCGCGCCGTGGCGTCTGCAGCTCCAGCACCTCCTGCGCACCGTTCCGGGATTCGCCGAGGAGCTGCGCAGCCTCCTCGACGAGCACCTGCTGCCGGCGCTGCCCGCGCAGGGACAGGAGGGGTCCTCGGAGGTCGTGATGCGCGCGGAGGCCCATGACCACGCGCGGGTCTTCATGGCCGCCCGGGACCAGCACATCACGGGTGCATGAGCCTTCCGGGCGACGAGGCTCCCCCGCCGCACGTCACCCGGTTGGAGGCGTCCGCGCGCGGTCGCGCACGGGTCTTCCAGGCGGCCCGGGACATCAACATCAGCGTCAGGGCCGACCTGAGCACCCTGGTTGTCACGCTGGTCGTGCTCGGCGTGCTGCTGGTCCTCCTGCCCGGCGAACAGCCGGCCGGCGACCGGAGCGCACTCGTGCGGCACATCGCAGCGGCGAGTGCTCTCGCGGTGGTGGCGGCGCTCGCACTGCGGATCGGACGTCACCGGCGGCGCCGGGCCCGGTTGCGGAGCAGCCCGGAGCTGCGCCGGCGCCTCGCCGGGCAGCTGGACGAGGCCGCGGAGCGCCTGGCCCACGAGGTGCGCGCCCAGTGCGAGCGGGAGGAGGCCGCCCGCCGGCTCAACCACCCGCAGCCGCTCGCCGTGCACTGGCTCGCCTCGGCATCGCACTCGGACCACTGGGCCAACATCCGCGCGGGCCGGTCCGACGAACCACTCGACCTTTCGGGGGACCCCCGCACCGTCGCCGCCCTGTACGCCCGCGTGCCCTCCGGGCGCCTGCTCGTCCTCGGACCGGCCGGGAGCGGCAAGTCCGTCCTCGCCCACCGCCTGGTCCTGGACCACCTCGCCCAGCGGCAGTCCGGCGCCCCCGTCCCCGTGATCCTCCCGCTCGCCTCGTGGAACCCGACCGCGCAGAGCTTCGCCACGTGGGCGGTTCGGCGCCTGGCCACCGACCACCCGGCCCTGGCCGCGCCCAGTGTCGTCGGTGGCCGTCTCGCCGGGGAACTGCTCGCCGCCGGGCGGCTGCTGCTGGTCCTCGACGGCTTCGACGAGATCCGGCCCGGCGCTCGCTCCGTGGCGCTGAAGGCCTTGCGCAGGGAGCTGCGCCCGTCGGACCGCTTCGTCATGACCAGCCGGATCGACGAGTACGACGCGGCGAGCCGGGACACCGGCTCGGCGCTGCCGGGGACGGCGGCGCTGCAGCTGCAGGTCCTGCCGTTCGAGGAGGCGGCCCGCTACCTGCGCCACAGTGCCGGTACCGCGGCGGCCTCGGTCTGGGACCCGGTGCTCGCCCGACTCGCCGGGCCCCGGCCCGATCCGCAGGCCCGGACGGTGCGCGGGGCGCTGTCCACTCCCCTTGGGGTGGCCCTCGCACGGGCCGCCTACAGCGACACCGGACGCAGTCCCGCCGAACTGCTGGACCCCCGGCGGTTCCCGGACACCGCCGCGATCGAGCAGCACCTGCTGGACCAGTTGGTGCCCGCCCTCTACGCGGACCGGCCGGAGAAGACCCAGCGATACCTGTCCTACTTCGCCGCGCGGATGGAGTCCCGGGGTGAGCAGGAGTTGGCCTGGTGGCGGCTCGGGCGGGTGTCACAGGCCGTCGGCCGGGCGGTGGGCGCGGCGCTCGCACTCGGTGTGGCGGTCGGCGCCGTCCGGTACCTGCCGCTCGGAGCGGACCGGGTGGCCCTGTGGGCCGAGGTGTCCGATGCGGAGCTCCCCCTCTGGGCGGCGGGTGCGTCGGTGGCTCTGCTGTCCGTTCTCGGGCTCGTGTTCGCGGTGCCCGCCGCCCCGCGGCGCCTGCGGCGCCCGACGTCACCTGCGGAGTTCCTGCTGGTCGTGGTGGGCTCGCTCCTGTGCGGGGGTCTGGCCGCGGGCTTGGTCCTGGGCAGCTTCCTGGCGATCCCGGCGGCCTTGTTCGTCATCGCCCTCGGTCCCGGGATTCCGAGACAGGAAGCGACCACGACAGCCGGCGCCCGCGAGGCGCTGCGCGCCGACCGCCGGGCGACGGCGGCCTCGCTGGGACTCGTGAACATCGCCTGCGGCGGCCCCTGGGCGTGGCAGGCAGCCGGATTCTGCGGGCTGCCGGTCATCCTGCTGGCGGCACGGCAGCGCAGGGGCTACGCCGTGGAGGCGGGTGACTGGGCCGTCGCCACCGGCGCCACGGTCGTCGCCCTCGTGCTCCTCGGAGTGACGCTGTCGGCGTCGAGCGCCTACACCGCGGGCAGGATCTGGCCCTGGCTCACCTCGCGCCTCCCCTGGGACGTGGCCGGACTCGTGGACGTGGCCCACCGCCGCGGCATCCTGCGCCAGAACGGTGCGTCCTACCGGTTCGGCCACCTCAGCCTCCAGCAGCGCCTCGCCGCTCGGGGCGAATACGTGCCCATCCGCCGGGCCGTCCCTGCCGTCGCACCCCGACGGGCACACCGGGCCCTGCGGGTGGCCGGCCCGACAACGGTGGGCGCCCTCCTCTTCGTCGGTGCGAGCGGCATCAGCACCGTCGTGGAGCGTCTTCCGGCCCCACCGGGACCGCGCACCCTGCCCTCCGCGTGCACGCTGCTGACCGCCGCCGACTTCCAGCAGGTCCTGGGCGGAGACCTCGTCCAGGGGCAGTTCACGACGCATGCGCAGTGCGAGTGGTCGCACGAGCGCGACCCGGCCCGCGACTGGCCGAGCGTGTCCCTGGAGGTGGAAGCCCACGAACCCCTCCTGGGCGAGAACGGCACGCAGCGCGCGAAGTCGGACTTCGAGGGAACCGTCCAGTACCTGCTGGAGCCCAAGCCGTTCCCCTGGAGCTCGCGGCTGCTCCACCATGTGGTCGGGCTGGGCGACGAGGCCATCACGAAGGTGGGGGACACGGGCGTGGTGATCGTCAAGGCGCGGGCCGACAACCTGATCTTCGACCTCACCCTTGCCCCGGCCTCCACCGAAGGATCGTTCAGAACGGAGGCCGACACCCTGCACACTGCCGATCTCGCCGAGAGGCTCCTGTACGCCGCCCTCACCCGGCTCGGCCCACCCGACGTCCCGCCGGCGGGTTGAGTGCGGGACGGGCTCCCGGTCGGCCGGGTGCCCCCGTCCACGACGACGCCGCGGGGCCACCCCGCTTCCTGTGGTGCCTGTACGTGTGGTGCACGGCCGCCGGCCCCGGGGGGGGGGGCCCCGGCCGGGGGGGGGGGGGGGGGGGGGGGGGGGGGGGGGTGTGAGGGTGGGAGGTGCACGGGGGGGCGCGGGGGGCGCCCGGGGCGGGCGTT
>NZ_JBIVDY010000011.1:0-318889 GCF_044747365.1 Kitasatospora sp. NPDC090091 | reverse complement strand
CGCCCGGTTACATTCCGAACCCGGAAGCTAAGCCTCACAGCGCCGATGGTACTGCAGGGGGGACCCTGTGGGAGAGTAGGACGCCGCCGAACAATTCTTCGAGAGAAGCCCCCGCCGGGGAACCGGACGGGGGCTTCTCTGTTGTAAGGTCAACGTGCAAACGTGCACGGTCGTCACACGTACAGGAGGCCCCCGGGTGGAGGTCCAGGAGACGCAGGTCCAGACGGATCGTGTCCTCACCATCCCCAACCTGCTGAGCATGGGCCGGCTGGTCGGCGTTCCGCTCTTCCTCTGGCTCATTCTCTGGCCGGTGTTCGGCGGGCCGAACAACGACGGATGGGCACTGCTGATCCTGATGCTGAGCGGCATCAGCGACTACCTCGACGGGAAGCTCGCCCGCAGGTGGGGGCAGATCAGCCGGGTCGGCCAGCTGCTCGATCCGCTGGCGGACCGGCTCTACGTGCTGTCGACCCTCCTCGGCCTGACCTGGCGTGAGATCCTGCCGTGGTGGCTGACGGCGATCCTGCTGGCCCGTGAGCTCTTTATCGCGGCGCTCCTGCCGATTCTCAACCGGCACGGCTACGGGCCGTTGCAGGTGAGTTTCCTGGGGAAGGCCGCGACATTCAATCTGATGTACGCGTTTCCGCTTCTGCTGCTCGGCACCGGGGACAGCTGGATCGCGCAGCCCGCGGAGATTGTGAGCTGGGCCTTCATCTGGTGGGGCACCACGCTCTACTGGTGGGCCGGGATTCTGTACGCGATCCAGGTGCGGCAGATCCTCCGCGGTGCCGCGGCCTCCTCCGCGTCCACAGTCTGAGACGTGATCTGAGAGAAGTCCCACGGCGACACGGTGAGTCGGACGATATCTTCCGGGTAGACCACCCCTGGAACGGTTTGATGGACCTGCAGGTCCACCACCGCGAAGGAGGACGCACCCGTAATGAAAGCCGTTGTAATGGCAGGGGGCGAAGGCACCCGACTCCGCCCGATGACCTCCAGCATGCCGAAGCCGCTGCTTCCCGTGGCCAACCGGCCGATCATGGAGCACGTGCTTCGGCTGCTGAAGCGGCACGGCCTCTCCGACACCGTCGTGACCGTCCAGTTCCTGGCCTCCCTGGTCAAGAACTACTTCGGTGACGGCGAAGAGCTGGGTATGAACCTCACCTATGCCAACGAGGAGACGCCCCTGGGCACTGCGGGGAGTGTCAAGAACGCCGAGGACGCGCTCAAGGACGATTCCTTTCTGGTGATCTCCGGTGACGCGCTGACCGACTTCAATCTCTCGGAATTGATCGAGTTTCACCGCAGTAAGAACGCACTGGTCACGGTCTGTCTCACCCGTGTGCCGAATCCCCTGGAGTTCGGCATCACGATCACCGACGACGAGGGACGGGTCGAGCGCTTCCTGGAGAAGCCGACCTGGGGGCAGGTCTTCTCGGACACGGTCAACACCGGTATCTACGTGATGGAACCCGAGGTCTTCGGCTACGTGGCGGCAGGGGAGTCCGTCGACTGGTCGAGCGATGTGTTCCCGCAGCTGCTCAAGGAGGGCAAGCGGGTCTACGGCTACGTGGCCGAGGGCTACTGGGAGGACGTGGGCACGCACGAGAGCTACGGCAAGGCCCAGGCTGACGTCCTGGAGGGCAAGGTCGACGTCGAGCTCGACGGCTTCGAGATCTCGCCTGGCGTCTGGGTGGCCGAGGGCGCCGAGGTCGACCCGGAGGCGGTGCTCCGCGGGCCGCTCTACATCGGGGACTACGCCAAGGTCGAGGCCGGCGTGGAGATCCGCGAGCACACCGTGCTCGGCAGCAACGTGGTCGTCAAGCGCGGGGCGTTCCTGCACAAGGCGGTCGTCCACGACAACGTCTACGTCGGTCCGCAGAGCAATCTGCGGGGCTGCGTGGTCGGCAAGAACACCGATGTGATGCGGGCCGCGCGGATCGAGGACGGCGCGGTGATCGGGGACGAGTGCCTGGTCGGCGAGGAGTCGATCATCGCGGCCAACGTCCGGGTCTACCCGTTCAAGACCATCGAGGCCGGCGCGGTCGTCAACACCTCGGTCATCTGGGAGTCCCGCGGCCAGGAGCACCTGTTCGGGCTCCGCGGCGTCTCCGGCATCCTCAACGTGGAGATCACCCCGGAGCTGGCCGTCCGGCTGGCCGGCGCGTACGCCACCACGCTGAAGAAGGGCGCGACCGTCACCATCGCGCGTGACCACTCACGTGGTGCGCGTGCGCTCAAACGGGCGATGATCTCGGCGCTGCAGACCAGCGCGATCGACGTGCGCGACCTGGAGAACGTGCCGATGCCGGTGGCGCGCCAGCACACCGCGCGCGGGAGCGCCGGCGGGATCTTCCTGCGGACCACGCCCGGGGTGCCGGACTCGCTGGACATCCTGTTCTTCGACGAGCGCGGCGCCGACCTCTCCCAGGCCGGGCAGCGAAAGCTGGACCGGGTCTACGCACGTCAGGAGTACCGGCGCGCGTTCCCGGGCGAGATCGGGGACCTGACCTTCCCGTCCAGCGTCTTCGACTCCTACGCCGGCAACCTGCTGCGGACGGTGGACACCACCGGCGTCCGCGAGGCGGGCCTGAAGGTGGTCGTGGACACCGCACACGGCAGCGCAGGGCTTGTTCTGCCGAGCATCCTCGGCCGGCTCGGGGTAGAGGCCCTCACGGTCTCCAGCGGGCTGGACGAGGCGCGGCCCACCGAGGACGCGGAGGAACGCCGGGCGGGCCTGGCCAGGCTCGGCGAGCTGGTGGCGTCCTCCCGGGCGGCGTTCGGCGTCCGCTTCGACCCGGTGGGCGAGCGGGTGGCCTTCGTCGACGAGCTGGGCCGGGTGATCGACGACGACCGGGCGCTGCTGGTGCTGCTCGACCTGGTCGCGGCCGAGCGCCGGAGCGGCCAGGTCGCGCTCCCGGTCACCACGACCCGGATCGCCGAGCAGGTCGCCGCCTACCACGGCACCCAGGTCATCTGGACCACGACCACGCCGGACGACCTGGCCAAGGCGGCCTCCGCCGAGGGCACGGTGTTCGGCGGGGACGGGCGCGGCGGCTTCGTCGTCCCGGAGTTCAGCGGGGTGCTGGACGGGGCCGCGGCCTTCGTCCGGCTGGTCGGGCTGGTGGCCCGGACCCAGCTCACGCTGAGCCAGATCGACGCGCGGATTCCCCAGGCGCACATCCGCCGGCGGGACATTGCGACGCCGTGGGCCGCGAAGGGCATGGTCATGCGCTCGGTGGTGGAGGCGGCCGGGAGCCGGCGGCTGGACACCACCGACGGCGTCCGGGTGGTCGAGGCGGACGGGCGGTGGACGCTGGTGCTGCCCGATCCGGCCGAGGCGACCACCCACCTCTGGGCCGAGGGCCCGGACGACGAGGCCACCGAGGCCCTGCTCGACGAGTGGGCGGCGGTGGTCGACAGCGCCGGGCGGTGACTCCCTGACCGTGGCCGCGGTGCCGGGTGCCGGGTGGCACTGACGGGCACCGGGGCGTGGTGACGGACGCGGACGGCGGGGTGGGCGGCAGGTGTGCCGCACCGCCCCGTTGTCCGTTCTGTGGCTGTTGGTAGCGGTCTGCGGCTTGTGGGGAGTCCCGGCTCAGGGGGCGTGCACGGGCCCCTCCGCCGACGTGGGACGATGGTCCGCATGCCAGCGACGCCGACGCCGAGTGCCAGCAACGGACGGTTCAACCGTCCGGACGCCTCGATGTCCCTGCTGACCAACGTGATGGACCACAGTCTGGACGAGGGTTATGCCGAGGCGGCCGCGGCGAGGGGCGGGGACCACGACAGCCGGATACCCGGCACCGCCCGGGGTCTGCTGACCCTGGGCGCGGGCCTCGCCCTGGTGGGGGCGGTCCTGACGGTGGGCGCGGTGAACGCGCACAAGGCGGCGCCGACGCTGGCCAAGGAGCGCGACGCGCTGATCCACCGGGTCAACGACAGCAACGGCTCGGCGGACCGGCTGCAACAACAGGTCCAGGACCTGCGACGGAAGGTCGAAAGCGCCCAGCAGCAGGCGCTGGCCCCGGGGGACGGCGATCCGGCCGCCCTGGCGGGGGCGGTCGGCCTCGGTGAGGTGACCGGCCCGGGTGTCCGGCTGGTCCTGGAGGACGCCGCCGGGACCGGCGCCGGCGGAAACGTCGATCCACGGGCCGGCCAGGGCTTCTCCAACAGCGGCCGACTGCGTGACCGCGATCTGCAACTGGTGGTGAACGGGCTCTGGGAGTCCGGCGCGGAGGCCGTTTCGATCAACGGGCAGCGGCTGACCGCGCTGTCGGCGATCCGCGCCGCCGGTGAGGCGGTGCTGGTGGACAACCGGCCGCTGGTCCCGCCGTACACCGTGCAGGCGCTCGGCGACGGTCCGAAGCTGGTCGGCGCGTTCGAGAGTCACATGGCGGGCCAGTACCTGCGCCTGCTGCAGGAGAAGTACGGCATCAAGTCGACGATCTCCGCGCAGAAGAATCTGACGCTGCCGGCCGCGGTCGGTGTGACCCTGCGATCGGCGCAGCCCGCCACACCGGAGCCCACGGCGACGCCGAGCTCCGGTGCCGGCCCGGGCGCGAGCCCGTCCGCGGCTCCGAGCCAGTCCCCGAGCCCCACGGCCTCCGGCAGCCGGTCGGCGAGCCCCTCCACGAGCCCGTCGGCGGCGCCGAGCACGTCCTCCTCCGGGAAGCGCCCCTCGGGCGGTTCCACCAAGAGCACGACAACCCACTCGTCGACGGCGCCCGTGAGCGGGTCGCCCTCCTCCGCAGGGACAGGAGCAGCTAGACCGTGATTGCCGTACTGGGTCTCGTGATCGGGGTGGTCGTCGGGCTCTTCGTCCAGCCCGAGGTGCCGGACGCCGTCGTGCCGTACCTGCCGATCGCGGTGGTGGCGGCGCTGGACGCCGTCTTCGGCGGTGTCCGCGCGATGCTGGACGGGATCTTCAACGACAAGGTGTTCATCGTCTCGTTCCTGTCGAACGTGGTGGTCGCGGCACTGATCGTCTTCCTCGGGGACCAGCTGGGCGTCGGTTCCCAGCTCTCCACGGGCGTGGTCGTCGTGCTCGGCATCCGCATCTTCTCCAACGCCGCAGCGATCAGGCGCCATGTCTTCCGCGCCTGAGCCGGGCCGCGGGCCGGCCGCCGCCAGGAGGACGGACGCGGGGACGGAGGAGGCGGCGACGGCCGGAACGACGGTGGACGGACAGGCGGGAGAGGTCGTGCGCGAGGACGGCGGCGCGGAGCGCGGGACGGCGCCGCGCGGGACGGCGCCGGATCCGGCGAAGCCGCTCCCGAAGGCGGCCGAGCCGACGGCCGCGCCTGCGGAGCCGGCTGAGCCGGGCGAGTCCGTCGAGACCGTCAAGTCAGTCGGGACCACCGAGAAGGCCGTGGAACCCGGGAAGGCCGAGCGGCCGGGCCCCGACGCGCCGCCGAAGCGTCCGGAGCCGGCAGCGGCGAAGGAGCCGGAGGCCGAGCAGGCAGCGGCCGACCAGGAGCCGGCCGCTGAAGTGCCGGCCGGGGACATACCGGCCGAGGACGGTCAGGGCCGCGAGGCGGCCGAGGTCGAGCAGACCGACGCCGTGCAGGCCGCGGACCAGGCCGACCGGGCCGAGCCCGAGCCCGCGGAGAAGCCCGAGCCCGCGGAGAAGCCCGAGCCCGCGGAGAAGCCCGAGCCCGCGGAGAAGCCCGAGCCCGCGGAGAAGCCCGAGCCCGCGGAGAAGGGCGGGACGTCCGAGCCGGCGCCCGTACCCGGGACCGACGCCGCCCCTGCGCAGCCCGCGCCCGCCCCGCCCGCCCCGCCCGCCGCTCCTGCCGCTCCCGCCGTCGACCGCGGTGCGGGACGCCGGCGGATGAAGGCGGCGCTCTGGCCGCCGCGCCTCTCCCGCGGCCAGCTGGTGGTGGCGCTGCTGCTGTTCTCCCTCGGCCTGGCCCTGGCGATCCAGGTCCGGTCGACCAACGACCACCACAGCCAGCTGCGCGGCGCACGTCAGGAGGACTTGGTCCGGATCCTCGACGAACTGGACAGCCGTCAGCAGCGTCTCCAACAGGAGAAAGCGGAGCTTGAGCAGTCCCTGGCCAAGTTGGAGAACAGTTCCAACCAGGCCAAGGAGGCCCAGGAGCAGACCAGGAAGAAGGTGACGGAGCTCGGCGTGCTCGCCGGCACCGTCAAAGCCACTGGTCCGGGCATCGTACTGACGGTCGATGATCCCCAAGGGCAGGTGAAGGCGGATATGCTGCTGGACACCCTGCAGGAACTCCGAGCAGCGGGGGCGGAGGCGATTCAGATCAACGATGTGCGCGTGGTGGTCAACACCTACTTCACGGACGCGTCCGGCGGCGGCGTGCTGATCGACGGGAAGAAGGTCTCGCAGCCGTACCGCTTCACCGTCGTGGGGAACCCGCAGGACCTCACACCCGCGCTGAACATCCCGGGGGGTGTCGTCCGTACCTTGGAGAGTCACCAGGCACGGGCGACCATCTCCCAACAGCAGAAGGTCGTCGTCGACGCCCTCGTCGATCTGAAGACGCCGCAGTACGCCAAGCCGGCTCCGAAGTGACGGGGCGCCTGCCGCACGGTCCGTCACCTGCGGGCGGCCCCCGGTGCGGGGTGCCGCCGTCGGGTGGGCGAGACTGGTCCACACCAGCACATGTCGGAGCACCACACGTCGGAGTACCACTCCAGCCGGCCCGATCACAGACCGGGCCCGCAGCCTGTCCGAGGTTCTCACCCTGCCCCGCGGGCGGGTCTGTCACACGCAAGGGGATTCGCCCGTGAGTTTCTTCTCGAAGTTGTTCGGTCGTAGCAAGGACCGTGACGCGGCCGCCGTCGAGGCGCCCACCGCGCGTCACCGCCGTGCCGACGAAGAGCCCGCCGTGCCGGGCATGCGACCCGCCCCCGAGGGGGTGGAGTACGCCGAGCGTCCGCTCTTCCGCGAGGGCGGGGGCCAGCAGTTCGCCGGGAATCCGGCGGGCTACGGCGCGTCGGTTGACCCCTCCGGCGACCCGCGCATAGGTTTCCAGTCAGGACCCTCAATCTCTGGTGGAGGGTTTGCCCCGGACCCGTACGCCGGGCACAACCCGTCGGGTGTGCCTCGCCAGGAGGCTGTGAACATGGCTGGCCCCACTCCGTGCCCCCGGTGCGGTAACCCGAACCCGGCGTCGGCCCGCTTCTGCTCCAACTGCGGTTCGGCCCTGCGCGGTGGCGCGCTGCCCGAGGGGGCGGTGGAGACCACCTCGACCATCTCGATCTCCGGCCTGGAGTCCTACGACCCGAACACGACGACCGGGACCGGCACGCCGGCCCTGTCGGCCGAGGTGCTGTCGGCGATCGACGCGCTGCCCCCGGGCTCGGCCCTGCTGATCGTCCAGCGCGGCCCGAACTCCGGCAGCCGCTTCCTGCTGGACTCCGACAAGACCACGGCCGGCCGCCACCCGCAGGGCGACATCTTCCTGGACGACGTCACGGTCTCCCGCAAGCACGTGGAGTTCCGCCGGACTCCGGGCGGCGGCTTCACCGTCGCGGACGTGGGCAGCCTCAACGGCACCTACGTCAACCGCGAGCGGATCGACGAGGTGCCGCTGAACAACGGCGACGAGGTGCAGATCGGGAAGTACCGGCTGGTGTTCTTCGCCAGCCACAACCGGGGGTACTGAACCCAACTTCGGCAGGAGCCCGAGTGAGCACGAATACCCCTTCCTCTCCGCTCGGGGCGGCCGCCCCCGCACTCTCCGGTCCGCAGACGGACCAGGGAACGTGGGGGGCGGTCGCAGCCCCCAGGCAGCCGGTCCGCCCGGACCGGCCGGCCGGGGGCGGCCGCCGGCGCGGCGGCGACGAGCTGCTGAGCATCGGCGCAGTGCTGACCTTCCTGCGGGACGACTTCCCCGAGGTCACCATCTCGAAGATCCGGTTCCTGGAGGCCGAGGGCCTGGTGGAGCCGCAGCGCACGCCTTCGGGGTACCGCAAGTTCAGCCCGGCCGACGTCGAGCGGCTGGCCTACGTCCTGCGGATGCAGCGTGACCACTACCTGCCACTGCGGGTGATCCGCGAGCACCTGGACGCCATCGAGCGCGGCGAGAGCCCGCCGGCGCTGCCGGCCGCCGACACCCGCCCCGGACCGCTGGAGGAGGCGGACCGCGAGCTGGTGGCGACCGCGGAGGCCTCCACCGGGGTCCGGCTGGGCCGGGCCGAGCTGCTGGCCGCGGCCGAGGCCGGCGAGGGCGAGCTGGCCGAGTGGGAGTCGTACGGGCTGGTCGCGCCCGGGCCGGACGGCGGCTACGACGGTGAGGCGCTGCAGGTCGCCCGGCTGGTCGCGGAGCTCGGCCGGTACGGGCTGGAGCCGCGCCACCTGCGGGCCATGAAGGCCGCCGCCGACCGCGAGATCGCGCTGGTCGAGCAGGTCGTGGCGCCGCTGCGCCGGCACCGGAACCCGCAGACCAGGGCGCACGCCGAGGTCACGGCACGGGAGCTCGCGACGCTCTCGGTGCGGCTGCACGCGGCCATGGTCCAGGCCGGTCTGCGCACCCGCGCGTGACGGCTCCGGGCCGCTGACCAGCGCCGTCGGCTCTGCGCTTTCATATCCGGGGCGCGGGCCATAGGGTTGCCTGTGTGAATGAGCTCGACGTCGTGGGTGTCCGGGTGGAGATGCCTTCCAACCAGCCGATCGTGCTGCTGCGGGAGGTCGGGGGCGATCGCTACCTGCCGATTTGGATCGGCCCCGGCGAGGCGACCGCGATCGCCTTCGCCCAGCAGGGCATGACGCCGGTGCGCCCGCTGACGCACGACCTGTTCAAGGACGTCCTGGAGGCGCTCGGCCAGCAGCTCACCGAGGTGCGGATCACCGATCTGCGGGAGGGCGTGTTCTACGCGGAGCTGGTCTTCGCCGGCGGGGTGGAGGTCAGCGCGCGGCCGTCCGACGCGATAGCGCTGGCGCTGCGCACGGGCACGCCGATCTACGGGAGCGAGGAGGTGCTCGCCGAGGCGGGCATCGCGATCCCGGACGAGCAGGAGGACGAAGTGGAGAAGTTCCGCGAGTTCCTCGACCAGGTCTCGCCGGAGGACTTCGGCGGCGGCGCGCCACAGTAGCCCGATCCGGTGGTTCCCGCCCGGCCGTCGCATGAGTGCGGAACGTAGCCGGGCCGATAGGACGTACTCATTCGGTCGTTTTGCCAAATAGCGTCCGCCTACCCACACTAGGGGCACGGAAAACCACTCTCCTGAGCGACGGGGTTTCCCCGGCTCGGCGTGGCGATCGTTGACGGGTCATGGGCGACTGCCTACCGTCAGGAGTGGCTGCCCGGGTGCCTGTCACCCGCAGTCTGGGTTGCCCGCAGCATGAGTGGACGGAGGTAGGCATGACCGGCACCGGCGATGACGCGGCCGTGGGAGGCCTGTGTGCCGTGCACATGCCGCGCACCGGCCGTACCGTGTCGGACCTGCCCCGGACGGAGCTGCCCCGAATGGGCCGGTTTCCGGCCGTCCAGCCGGGCCAGCCGGCCATCGAGCGGCTCGCTCCGACCTCGGAGCTGATCGGCTACCGCGGGCCGACGGCCTGCGCCGCGGCCGGGATCACCTACCGCCAGCTGGACTACTGGGCCCGGACGGGCCTGCTGGAGCCGAGCGTCCGCGCGGTCTACCCCGCGAGCAGCCACCGGCTGTACAGCTTCCGCGACATCCTGCTGCTGAAGATCGTCAAGCGGCTGCTGGACGCGGGCGTGTCGCTGCAGAACATCCGGGTGGCGGTCGCCCACCTGCAGTCCGTCGAGGTCGGCGACCTGACCGGGCTGACGCTGATGTGCGACGGCGCCACGGTGTACGAGTGCACCACGCCGCAGCAGGTGGTCGACCTGCTGAAGAGCGGTCAGGGCGTGTTCGGCATCGCGGTCGGCGCGGTCTGGCAGGAGCTGGAGCTGGCCCTCGGGCGGCTGCACGCCGAGCGGACCGACACCGGGGAGACGGTGGTCGGGCACGATCCGGGTGACGAGCTGGCGCAGCGCCGCAACCGAGCGGTCTGACCGCCGGACTGATCGAGCGAAGGACGAGGCCGCGGGCCCGGACGGGGAACCGTCCGGGCCCGCGGCCTCGTCGTGCCTGGTGGAATCGAACAGGCCGGGCGCACCGGGGGAACCGGCGCACCGAGCGGGGGAGGGAACGTGCGGGGCGGCGCGGGAGTGATCGACCTGACGGTGCGGCGGGTGCGCCGGCTCGGGGTGCGGCTGCGGCAGCGGCGCACCCAGCGGCGGCTGTTCCAACTCGTCACCGCCGGCTGCGCGCTGGCGCTGGCGCCGAGCGCCTGGCTGTGGATCGCGGCGGGGGACCGGGTCGGCACGGTGGCGAGCGCGCCGAGCGCCCCGGTGGCGGTGGTGTTCGGCGCCGGGCTGTTCGACGGCAAGCCCTCGCCCTACCTGGCGCACCGGCTGGACGCGGCGGTCGACCTGTACCGGGCGCAGAAGGTGCAGGCGATCCTGGTCACCGGGGACAACGGGCGCGACAGCTACGACGAGACCGACGCGATGCGCGGCTACCTGATCGAGCACGGTGTGCCGCAGATCCGGGTGGTCGGCGACTACGCGGGCTTCGACACCTGGGACTCCTGCACCCGGGCGCACCGGATCTTCGGCGTGGACCGGGCGGTCCTGGTGAGTCAGGACTTCCACGTCCGGCGGGCGCTGGCGCTCTGCGAGGCGGCCGGCATCGACTCGTACGCGGTGGGTGTGCCCGAGTGGCGCGACGTCACCTGGCTGTACGGCGGGGTGCGCGAGATCCCCGGGGCGGGCAAGGCGGCGCTGAACGTGCTGATGCGGCCGGACCCGGTCTTCCTCGGGCCCAAGGAGGAGGGCATCCCCCGCGCGCTGGCCGACGCGGCGGCCGCGGCCCGGCCGTAACGCCCGGCCGTAACGCCCGGCCGTAGCGCCCGGCCGCGCGCGCCCGGGCTGTCGGTGCCGGCGCGGGCCGTCCGGGCCGGCGCGGCAGTGGGCGCGGCGCAGCGGCCGCGGGCCGCGGTTCGCACGGACTGTCGGACCCGTGCGGCATGATCGGCAGGTGCGGTCGCTGCCGAGCATCATCCACCTCGACATGGACGCCTTCTTCGCAGCGGTGGAGCAGGCGGCCAAGCCGAGCCTGCGCGGGAAGCCGGTGATCGTCGGCGGCCTGGGCGGGCGCGGGGTCGTCTCGACGGCCTCGTACGAGGCGCGGCGGTTCGGGGTGCACTCGGCGATGCCGATGGCGCAGGCGCGCCGGCTCTGCCCGAACGCGGCGTTCCTGGCCGGACGGTTCGAGGCCTACCGGCAGGTCAGCGAGATCGTGATGGGCCTGCTGCGGGAGCTGTCGCCGCTGGTCCAGCCGCTCAGCCTGGACGAGGCGTTCGTCGACCTGGAGGCGGGCCCGTACGGGCCGGTGCTGGCGGAGGCGGACCACGGGACGGGGGAGCGGCTGGTGCTGGCCCTCGCGGAGGACCTGCGGGCCGACATCCAGCGGCGCACCGGGCTGACCGCCTCGGTCGGCGCCGCCGGGTCCAAGCTGATGGCCAAGATCGCCTCCGAGCAGGCCAAGCCGGACGGGCTGGTGCTGATCGAGCCGGGCGAGGAGCGGGCGGTGCTCGGGCCGATGCCGGTGCGGGCCCTGCCGGGCATCGGCCCGGCCACCGAGCAGGTGCTGCGCCGTGCGGGGCTGAACACGGTGGCCGACCTCGCGGAGGCGGGGGAGGCCGAGCTGGTGCAGCTGCTCGGGCGGTCGCACGGTGTCGGCGTCCACCAGATGTCGACGGGGTTCGACGACCGGCCGGTGGTGGCCGACCAGGACGCGAAGTCGGTCTCGGTGGAGGACACCTTCGAGGTGGACCTCGCCGACCGTGAGCGGGTGTTGCGCGAGGTGGACGTGCTGGCCGCGCGGTGCGTGCGGCGGCTGCGTGCGGCCGGCCGGTCGGGGCGGACGGTGGTGCTGAAGGTCCGGCGCTTCGACTTCTCCACGCTGACCCGTTCGGAGACGCTGCGCGGTCCGACGGACGACGAGGCGGTGATCACGGAGACCGCGCGCCGGTTGGCCTCCCAGGTGGACATCACCGGCGGGGTGCGGCTGCTCGGCGTGGGGGTCTCCCAGCTGGCCGACTACACCCAGGAGGACCTCTTCGCCCAGGCGGAGCGGGAGGAGGCGGCCGCCGAAGAGCACCCGGCGCCGACCGGGGAGGAGCACGGGACGGCGGAGGAGGAGGCCGTGGTGCGGCACTGGATGCCCGGGCAGGACGTGCACCACGACGAGTTCGGCCCCGGCTGGGTGCAGGGCAGCGGGGTCGGGCGGGTGACGGTCCGGTTCGAGACGCCGTGGAGCGGGCCCGGGCGGGTGCGGACCTTCGCGGTGGACGATCCGGTGCTGGAGCCGGCCCGGCCGCTGCCGCTGCGCCGGGACGCGGGCTGGGGCGAGCCCGGTGACGGTGAGCCGGGTGACGGCGGGTCCGATGAGGGCGGGCCCGGCGGCGGGGCCGCCGGGCCGGGTGAGTCGCCCGGACCGGAGGGCTCCCCCGGTGCGGACCCGGCGGGGGAGGGCTGAGGACGCGAAGCGGCCCCACCCGGCAGGGGGAGCCGGGTGGGGCCGTTTGCAGTGCCGGCCTCGGCGGTCGTGATGCCCTCGTCGACCGCTCGGGGACCGGTTCCCCCGCGCCCTGTCCCTGAGCGCGGGGGTGGACGCCTCGTCAGGCGTCGGTCTTGGCCAGCGCGGGGCTGGAACCGAGGTCCGCCGTCTCGTTGCCGGCGGTGACGGTGGCGGTGGGCTTGATCGTGCGGATCATGAACGGCACGGCGCCGGCGACCGCGCAGACCGCGGCGGCGACCCAGAACGCGTGCTTGTAGGCGTCCAGGGTGGGCAGCGTGACGGGGATCGGGAGCTTCATGGTGTCACCGGTCAGGATGGCGGCCATGACCGCGGTGCCGATCGCGCCGCCGACGGTGCGGAGCACGGCGTTCATGCCGTTGGCGATGCCGCTCTGCTCGACCGGGACGGCGCCGTTGATGTAGGCCGGCATGGCCGAGAAGGCGAGGCCGATGCCCAGACCGAAGATCGCCGAGGCGGTGTAGATGTCGCCCTCGTGGCTGTGGCGGAGGGCCAGGTAGGCCATCGCGACGGCGCCGAGGACGCCACCGAGGACCAGCGGCAGGCGCGGACCGCGGCGGGCGATCAGCAGGGCGCCCAGCGGGGCGGCGACCATCGAGCCGATCGCGGACGGCAGCAGCATCACACCGGCGTGCAGCACGGTGGCGGTGAAGCCGTAGTGGGTGAGCTTCTCCGGGGTCTGGGCGAAGTTGCTGATCACCATGAACGAGCCGTACATGCCGAAGCCGATCAGCAGGCCGGCGAGGTTGGTGAAGGCGACGGCCGGGCGGGACATCATCTTCATGTCCACCAGCGGGTGCTTCACCTTGACCTCGATGACGCCCCAGATCAGGGCGACCACGGCGGCGAGGGCGAACAGGCCGAGCGTGCGGGTGGAGGTCCAGCCCCAGTTGTTGCCCTGGCTTACCGCGACCAGCAGGGCGGAGAGCCAGCCGGCCAGGGTGATCGCGCCGAGCGGGTCGGCGCCGCCGTCCTTGTCGGTGACCGGGTCGGTGGGCACCCGCAGGGCGACCAGGGCGACCGCGATCAGGCCGAAGACCAGGCCCATCCAGAAGATGGACTTGTAGCTCCAGTGCTCCAGCAGGAGACCGGTGGCGACCAGGCCGAGGCCGCTGCCGACGCCCATCGAGGCGCTGATGGCGGCGACGCCGCCGGTGACCTTCTGCTTCGGCAGCTCGTCGCGGACGATGCTGATGGCCAGCGGGAGCACGCCACCGCCGGCGCCCTGGAGGACGCGGGCGACGACCAGCCAGGTGAAGGAGTGGGTGCTGACGGCCAGTGCGGAGCCGGCCACCAGGCCGGTCAGCGAGATCAGCAGCATCGGCTTGCGGCCGCGCAGGTCGCCGAACCGGCCCAACAGGGGGGTGAGCACGGCGGCGGAGAGCAGGTTGGCCGTCATCAGCCAGGTGATGCTGGAGCCGGAGACGCTGAGCTCCTTGGCCAGCGAGGGCAGGATCGGGACGACCGCGGTCTGCACCACGCTGAACGACAGCATCGCCAGAATCAGGGCCGGCAGGACCCGGGCGCTGCTCTGCTTCTCGGCCGCGGTGGTGGGCTGGGGTGCCTCACTCACGGTTGCTTCCTCCCGTACATAGTGAATGAACTGAAGCAACCATGCCGGGAGATACTTCATTGTGTCAAATATCGATCGGTGAAGCTTTGGCAAAGTCGAAGGACCCCGGGCGGGGCCGGGGTCCTTCGGGCGGAGTGGGGAGGAGGAGAGGTCAGGCCAGCGGCCTGAGGGGGGCCGGGTGGGACGAGGCATTGGGCGACGAGTGCTCGGCCGAGGCCGAGGGAGGCGACCCGGGGGCGGCGGAGTGGCCGGAGCTCGCGTGGTTGGAGCCCGAATGGTCGGAGGCAGAGCGGTCGGAGGCGGCGGAGACGGTGTCGTCGTGCACCTCGACCTGCTCGCGGCGCAGCTCGTCCCGGACCACCTCCTCGGCGGTGTACCGCTCGACCACCAGGCGCACCCGCTCGATCGGGGCCAGGTACTTGCGGACCACCGGCCGCTCCTCGCGGAGCGTCACCTCCTCCACCGCCTCGGTGATCTCCTTGTCGCTGAGCGCGGCCCGCTCCGCCTCGCCGACCGGCATCCGCTCGACCCGGACCCGCTCGCGCACCACCGGCACCCGGCGCTCGACCGGTTCGCTGGTGACGTACTTGCGCAGCTTCGCGGTACCGAGCACGTGCCACTCGGTGGTGATGTCCAGCCGCTCCTCGCGGCAAGTGATCTCCAGAGGAGCGGCGGGGGCCGTCGTGTCCGGGGTGGCCGTCGTCGCCGCGACGGGCACCGCCGGGGCGGTCGGGACCGAGACCTGCGGACGCGGCTCGGGGGTCGCCGGTGTCGCCGGGGCGGCGGCCGGTGCGGTGCTGTCGAGGGTCCGCACGTGGGCCTCCGTGGCAGGTTCGGACGGCTTGCCGAGGTCGGCCGCCGGGGTGGTGTGGTGGGCGGGGGCGGCCGTGTCGGCCGAGTGGAAGGCGGACGGCTTGGTGGCGGCCGCGGCGGTACCGGCAGCCGCGGCCGTGCCGGCGGGCACGGTGCCGAAGTCCAGGTCGGCGGGCTGCGAGCCGGAGCCCGCCCCGTTCGACGGGGTGCCGTCCACCGCGGTGTCCAGCCCGTAGTAGCGGTACAGCTGGAGCTCCTGGGCGGGCGACAGGTGCTGGCCCACACCGAAGTCGGGTGACTCCTTCACCAGCGACTTGTCGTACGGCACCCTCAGCTCGTCGCCGGCGAACTCGCTCGTGGTCAGGGGGACGAAGGCGTCCCGGCCGAAGATGCCGGTCCGGACGGCGGCCCACTCGGGCTGCCCGGTGGCGTCGTCCAGGTACACCTCGTCGACCGTGCCGATCTTGTCTCCGTTGCGGTCGACCGCCTTGTGGCCGATGAGGTCCCGGGGGTCGATATCGGTCTGCACTCTTTCCTCCCGTGCGCTGCGCCTGCGGAACTCCCGCAGGCCGACGGCCGGCCCGCCCGTCCGACACCGCCACTTCACACCAAAAGCCATGAACCGGACGCCCGCGACCGGGGAGCCGCCGGACGGGCCCCGCGCTGCTCCGTACGGGTCACCCGTGCGGCGGTCGAGTGACCCGGCACACCCGTGATCGAACCGCCTCCCGCTGGTACCCTGGGCGCGACCGCCGAGCCCGCTCGGGAGAGTCCCCGACGTCGGAAAACGCTGGTCGGGGCGCCGAAGGAGCAACTCCTCCCCGGAATCTCTCAGGCATCCGTACCGTGTGGGATAGGTCACTCTGGAAAGCAGGGCAGGACTGCCGGCGAGGGAGCCGGTGGCGACCACCCTCACCGACGGTGCAAGCCGACGGGTCGCCCCCGCGCCCCGTGCGGGCGAAGCTCTCAGGTCCCGATGACAGAGGGGGAGGCCTGTCGGGTTCGTCCGTCGGGCCGAACCGCTGTTGTCCGCAGCGGCGAAGCCGCCCGGCGTGCGTACCCCCGCCGGTCCGTGACCAGGAGGCCTCGACCACATGAACGCCCAGCCGAACGCGGGACGCCCCACCAGCGCCTCGACCCTCACCGAACTTGAGCTGGCCAGCCCCTTCGAGAACCGCCACATCGGCCCCGACGCCGCCGCGCAGGAGAAGATGCTGGCGCAGGTCGGCTACGGCTCGCTGGACGAGCTCGCCGCCACCGCCGTGCCCGAGGCGATCCGCTCCATCACCGGCCTGGACCTGCCCGCCGGCCGCAGCGAGGCCCAGGTCCTGGCCGAGCTGCGCGAGCTGGCCGGCCGCAACCAGGTGCTCCAGCCGATGATCGGTCTGGGCTACTACGGCACCTTCACCCCGCCGGTGATCCTGCGCAACGTCCTGGAGAACCCGGCCTGGTACACCGCGTACACGCCGTACCAGCCGGAGATCTCGCAGGGCCGCCTGGAGGCGCTGCTCAACTTCCAGACCCTGGTCTCCGACCTGACCGGCCTGCCCACCTCCGGCTCCTCGCTGCTGGACGAGGGCACCGCGGCCGCCGAGGCGATGGCCCTGGCCCGCCGCGTCACCAAGGTCAAGGGCGGCGTCTTCCTGGTCGACGCCGAGACCCTGCCGCAGACCATCGCGGTGATCAACACCCGCGCCGTGCCGACCGGTGTCGAGGTCGTCGTCGCCGACCTGTCCGAGGGCATCCCGGCCGAGGTCGCCGAGCGCGGCGTCTTCGGCGTGCTGCTGCAGTACCCGGGCGCCACCGGTGTGGTCCGCGACCTCACCGCCGTCATCGAGCAGGCGCACGGCCTCGGCGCGATCGTCGCCGTCGCCGCCGACCTGCTGGCGCTGACCCTGCTGAAGTCCCCGGGCTCGCTGGGCGCCGACATCGCCTGCGGCACCTCGCAGCGCTTCGGCGTGCCGATGGGCTTCGGCGGCCCGCACGCCGGCTACCTCTCGGTCCGCGCCGAGTACGCCCGTTCGCTCCCGGGCCGCCTGGTCGGCGTCTCGGTCGACGCCGACGGCAACCGCGCCTACCGCCTGGCGCTGCAGACCCGTGAGCAGCACATCCGCCGGGAGAAGGCCACCAGCAACATCTGCACCGCCCAGGTGCTGCTGGCCGTGATGGCCTCGATGTACGCCGTCTACCACGGCCCGGACGGCCTGGCCGACATCGCCCGCCGCACCCACCGCTACGCCGCCGCCCTCGCCGAGGGCCTGCGGGCCGGCGGCGTCGAGCTGCTGCACGGCGAGTTCTTCGACACCGTGACCGCGGTCGTCCCCGGCCGCGCCGCCGAGATCGCCGCTGCCGCGCGCGCCAACGGCATCAACGTCCACCAGGACGGCGAGGACCGGATCTCGGTCTCCGCCGACGAGACCACCACCCGCGAGCACCTGGCGGGCGTCTGGGCCGCGTTCGGCGTCGAGGGCGTGGAGGTCGCGGAGAGCGCCGACGCGCTGCCGGCCGCGCTGCTGCGCGAGGACGAGTACCTGACCCACCCGGTCTTCCACAGCCACCGCTCCGAGACCGCCATGCTGCGCTACCTGCGCCGCCTGTCGGACCGCGACTACGCGCTGGACCGCGGCATGATCCCGCTGGGCTCCTGCACCATGAAGCTCAACGCGACCACCGAGATGGAGCCGGTGACCTGGCCGGAGTTCGGCCAGCTGCACCCGTTCGCGCCGATCGACCAGGCGCAGGGCTTCCTGACCCTGATCCGCCAGCTGGAGCAGCAGCTGGTCGAGGTGACCGGCTACGACGCCGTGTCGATCCAGCCGAACGCCGGCTCCCAGGGCGAGCTGGCCGGCCTGCTGGCCGTCCGCGCCTACCACCACGCCAACGGTGACACCCAGCGCGACGTCTGCCTGATCCCGTCCTCCGCGCACGGCACCAACGCCGCCTCCGCGGTGATGGCCGGTATGCGCGTGGTCGTGGTGAAGACCCTGGTCGACGGCGACGTCGACGTCGACGACCTCAAGGCCAAGATCGAGCAGCACCGGGACAGCCTCTCGGTGCTGATGGTCACCTACCCGTCCACCCACGGCGTGTACGAGACCCAGATCACCGAGATCTGCGGCATGGTGCACGAGGCCGGCGGCCAGGTGTACGTCGACGGCGCCAACCTCAACGCCCTGGTCGGCCTGGCCAAGCCGGGCAAGTTCGGCGCGGACGTCTCGCACCTGAACCTGCACAAGACCTTCTGCATCCCGCACGGCGGCGGCGGCCCGGGCGTCGGCCCGGTCGCGGTGCGCGCGCACCTCGCGCCGTACCTGCCCAACCACCCGCTGCAGGAGGAGGCCGGCCCGGCCACCGGCGTCGGCCCGATCTCGGCCGCGCCGTGGGGCTCGGCGGCGATCCTGCCGATCTCCTGGGCGTACGTCCGGCTGATGGGCGGCGAGGGCCTCAAGCGCGCCACCCAGGTGGCGGTGCTGAACGCCAACTACATCGCCAAGCGCCTGGCCCCGCACTTCCCGGTGCTCTACACCGGCCCCGGCGGCCTGGTCGCGCACGAGTGCATCATCGACCTGCGCCCGCTCACCAAGGAGACGGGCGTGACGGTGGACGACATCGCCAAGCGTCTGATCGACTACGGGTTCCACGCGCCGACGATGTCCTTCCCGGTGGCCGGCACCCTGATGATCGAGCCGACCGAGTCCGAGGACCTGTACGAGATCGACCGCTTCTGCGACGCGATGATCGAGATCCGCGCCGAGATCGAGAAGGTCGGCTCGGGCGAGTGGGCGGCGGACGACAACCCGCTGCGCAACGCCCCGCACACCGCCGCCGCGCTGGCCGGCGACTGGGCGCACGGCTACGGCCGCCAGGAGGCCGTCTTCCCGGCGGGCGTGAACCCGGCGGACAAGTACTGGCCGCCGGTCAGCCGGATCGACGGTGCGTACGGCGACCGCAACCTGGTCTGCTCCTGCCCGCCGCTGGACGAGTACGGCGTCTGACGTAGGACGGCGTCCGGTCCCGGACGGACGACGGCAGGGCCCCGGCGGAACGATCCGCCGGGGCCCTGCCCGTTGCTCCGTACGTGTGGCGGCTGCCCCCGCCGACGGCGGTCAGACCGCGTGGGCGACGGGACGGCGCGGGGCGATCACCCGGCCGTCGGGCAGCAGTTCTCCCGTGTCCTCGAACATCAGGACGCCGTTGCAGAGCAGGCTCCAGCCCTGCTCCGGGTGGCAGGCCACCGGCACGGCGGCCTCGCGGTCCTCGGACTCGGCCGTTGGGCACTCAGGACGGTGCTGGCACATACGCGTACCCTCGCTTCGCTCTGCGATCCTCCCCGTGATGCGGCGCCCTCAGGTGGCCGTCGGGAGCCGCCGCGGTAGTCGGATCCTGTCCGGCGCCGGAGCAGGTGTGGACCGGCGCTCAAGTGGGTAGGACAGGTGGTCCTTCCACGCTGGTTCCCAGTGTCGGCATCCCGGGACGCTCGCGCAGCAATTCGGTGACATGGGCCACAACCGGCGGGCATAGATCACCCGTTCAGGTGGCTTCGGCCGGAAATCGCGCCCGGACGGGCCATCCGGCGACTGGCCCGGGAGGGCCATGCCCGATGGCCCGTCCGGGTGGGGCGGGCGACACGAGTGACGGGGGTGACGGGTGGCGGGGGTGTCGACCGGGGCGCCCGGGGCGGGGGACGCCCGGGCCGGCCCGGCGCCGGCTCAGGGGGAGCCGAGCAGCAGCGGGCGGCCGAGCGGCGCCCGGGCCAGGACCGGGAGCAGGTCGGCGGCCGGGTAGGCGCGGTGCGCGGTGACCCCGAGCGGGGCCGGCGCCAGCGGGATCAGCAGGTCCCCCTCCGGCCCGCCGTCCGGGCCGTGCAGCCAGAGCGCCGTCGCGTACTGCCCCGGGAAGGTCAGCAGCCGGGGCTGCCGGCGGGCCCGGGAGGTCTGGGCGAGCTGCCAGGCCTGGCGCAGCGCCCGCACCGTGGAGTCCAGGTACGGGCCGGCGGTGAAGTGGGAGAAGGTGTGGCCCTCGACGCCCTGCACCACCTCGGCCGCGGCGGCCACCTCCGCCCCGTCCTTGATCAGGAAGCGCCAGCCCGTGCGCCGGGCGGCGGCGAGCTCGGGGCGCGGCCCGTCCAGGACGTGGACCGCGAGCGGATGCGCAGGCAGCAGCGGGCCGGCCGGATGGCGCAGCGCGGCGGCGGCGGGCTGGCGCAGCGCGGTCTCCGAGTCGAGCGCGGCGAGGACCGCGCGCAGGGCGCTGGGCGGGGGCTGGGGGGTCTGCAGAGTCATGGCGGGGTCGCCTCTCCGTGCGAGATCGGCGTGCGAGTGCGGCATACCGGCGGGGCGCGGTGTGCGTCGGTGACGGGACCTGGCCGTGTCCGGTTGTGCATGATCGCGGTGCGGGCGCGGACGCTTCCGTCGACGAGGGTTTCGGAGCGGGAGCGGGCCGGCCTGGGCGCAGTGCGAATTCTATCGAACAGGTGCGCAGGGTGACCTGTTTATCACAGGCCGTGGCGCCGGGCAAGTCGGCAGATGTGCTGAAAGACCATCAGTTTCCTTGCTTTGCAAGCCGTTCGAAGCAATCGGGTATCGATCTTCGGGGTGGGCATGATGCTTGCACGGTCGCTCGGCCGGGCGGCTCTGAGGAGGGGATCATGGGCGAGAAGGTCGTGGCGACGCGGGCGGACCTGTCGGACCGGCAGCTCTACCGCCGCAAGCTCCAGTCCTGTCTCGACGCACTCGGACGGATGCTCCGGGAGGAGCGCTTCGACCGCCCCCGGGCGGTGATGGGCCTGGAGATCGAGCTCAACCTGGCCGACGAGCAGGGCCTGCCGGTGATGAACAACGCCCAGGTGCTCAGTGCGATCGGCTCCAGCGACTTCCAGACCGAACTGGGCCAGTTCAACATCGAGGTCAACATCGCGCCGCACCGGCTCTGCGGCCACGTCTTCGAGGAACTGCGCGAGGAGATCGACACCGGGCTGCGCTACGCCGACCGGCGGGCCGCCGAGGCCGGGGCGCGGATCGTGATGGTGGGCATCCTGCCGACCCTGGAGCACGACCACACCGGGCTGGACGCGATGTCCCACAACCAGCGCTACAGCCTGCTCAGCGACCAGATCCTGGCCGCCCGCGGCGAGGACATCACGCTGGACATCGAGGGTGTCGAGCACCTCCAGCTGGAGTCGATCACCATGGTCGCCGAGGCCGCCGCGACCTCCCTGCAACTGCACCTCCAGGTCACCCCCGAGCGGTTCTCCTCGGTCTGGAACGCCGCCCAGGCGATCTGCGGCGTGCAGCTGGCTCTGGGCGCCAACTCGCCGTTCCTGTTCGGGCGCGAGCTGTGGCGGGAGACCAGGCCGGTGCTGTTCCAGCAGGCCTGTGACACCCGTTCGGCGGAGCTCAAGGCGCAGGGCGTGCGCCCGATCACCTGGTTCGGCGAGCGCTGGGTGGACTCGGCGTACGACCTGTTCGAGGAGAACCTGAAGTACTTCCCGGCGCTGCTGCCGATCTGCGACGACGAGGACCCGCTCAAGGTGCTCGCCTCCGGCGGCGTGCCGCGGCTCGCCGAGATGCGGCTGCACAACGGCACCATCTACCGGTGGAACCGGCCGGTGTACGACGTCAGCGGCGGGGTGCCGCACCTGCGGGTGGAGAACCGGGCGCTGCCGGCCGGGCCGACCGTCGCCGACACGCTGGCCAACGCGGCCTTCTACTACGGGCTGGTCCGGGTGCTGGCCGAGCAGTCCCGCCCGATCTGGACCAGGATGCCGTTCGACCGGGCCGACGAGAACTTCCGGCAGGCCGCGCGGTACGGCATCGACGCCGTCCTCCAGTGGCCGCGGCACGGCCGGGCCGGGCGCGGCGGCGGCCTGGCCACCGTCCCCGCCGTCGACCTGGTGCTGAACGAGCTGCTCCCGCTGGCCCACCAGGGTCTGGACGAGTGGGGCGTGGAGCCGGCGGACCGGGACCGCTACCTCGGCATCATCGAGCAGCGCTGCCTGCGCCGGGTCAACGGAGCCTCCTGGCAGAGCGCCACCTTCCACCGGCTGCGCGAGCAGTTCGGGATGGACCGGCCGGCCGCGCTGGCGGCGATGACCCGCCGGTACGTCGAGTACATGCGCGCCGGGGAGCCCGTCCACACCTGGCCGGTCGGCTAGGCCCTTGTCCGCGGGCGCTTGACCCGGCCCCGACGCCCTCCTGTGGAAGGATGACCGCTCCGGCGGTCGGCCGACGGCCGGAGCGATGCCGGACCGCTGGAGCACGCCGTGACCACCGCCTCGACCGAACAACCGGAGACCGCGAAGCCGACGCGCCGGCTGCTCGGAGTGGAGCTGCTGACCGTCCTCGGACTCTCGCTGGGAGCCAGCGGCATCGGCGCGCTGATCAGCTTCACCGGCTCGCTCACCGAGACGCTGAAGCTCGGCCAGCAGGTCGCGACCCTGAACGCCTCGCGCGCCCCCGGCCGCCCCTGGCTGGACCTCGCCTGGCAGCTCTACTACGTCGCCCGCGGGCTGATGCCGGTCGTCCTGGTCGGCTACCTGCTGGTGCGCGAGGGCACCTCGCTGAAGGTGCTCGGCTTCGACCTCGGCCAGAAGCTGCGCGACCTGGGCCGCGGCACCGTCGTCGCGGCCGCGATCGGCGGCTCCGGGCTGGCGCTCTACCTGCTCTCGCAGGCGGCCGGCTACAACCTGACGGTGGCGCCGTCCGGGCTGCCGGACGTCTGGTGGCGGATCCCGGTGCTGGTCGCCTCCGCCTGGCAGAACGCCATCCTGGAGGAGGTCGTCGTCCTCGGCTACCTGCTGCGCCGGCTCGGGCAGTTGGGCTGGTCGTGGCCGGCCGCGGTGGTGGCCAGCTCGGTGCTGCGCGGCTCGTACCACCTGTACCAGGGGGTCGGCGGGCTGGTCGGCAACATGGTGATGGGCGTGGTGTTCTGCCTGCTGTACCGGCGGTGGGGGCGGGTGATGCCGCTGGTGGTGGCGCACGCGCTGATCGACACCGTGGCCTTCGTCGGCTACGCCCTGCTGGCCGGGCACGTCAGCTGGCTGCCCACCGGCTGATCGCCGACCGGGCGAGGGCGGTACGCGGCGGGCGGGCGAGCAGCCGGTCGACGTGCCGGCGCTCCAGGCCCTGGCCGGGGTCGATCGGGAGCAGCAGGCGGTCTCGGCGGAACAGCGAGCCGCGGACCAGGCGGGGCGGGATCACGTCGTCGACCCAGGCGAACGGGCGGCCGCCCGCGTAGCGCAGCAGCGGGGCCCACTTGCGGGCGGAGAACAGCTCCATCAGTCGTAACCGCGGGTCGCCGGGCTGCGGGACGTAGCCGGTGAAGCGGACCACCGGGAGCGCGGGCAGGCCGATCGCCGGGGCGATGTGGGTGTTGGCCTCCTCCTCCCAGGTGGTGGCCCAGACCAGCTCGTAGCTCGCGGCGAGTTCGCGCAGCCACTCGCCGTGCCGGGCGGAGAGCAGGACGGTGTAGCCGAGCAGGGTGTGGGTGTCGAAGTCGCCGTCCGGGTCGGGACAGACCGGATTGAGCACGCCGTCGACGTCCAGGAACAGCAGTGGCTTCGGCATCGGGCCCCCCAGGTATCACTCCGTCGTTCACCTGGTCGGACGAGCGGCGCCCGCCGGCGGTTGCCCACCGGAGGGCGCCATGGCCGGTCGCGCCGGAGTGTCAGTGGTGGGCGCCGGCGGGTGCGACCGGTTCGGCCGCCTCGCCGGACTGCGCGGCCGGGGCGGCGGGGGTGCGCCGGGAGAGCCGGCGGACCTGCGGCTCCAGCAGCACGGCGGCGCTGAGCACCAGGGAGATCGCCGCACACGCCCAGAGCGCGCCCGAGAGGCCGAGGGCGTCGGCGGCCGGTCCCGCCAGTGCGGTGCCGAGCGGGGCCAGCGAGAGCGAGCCGAGCTCGTCGTAGGCGGCGACCCGGGAGAACGCCTCGGCCGGGATCTCCTGCTGGAGCGCGATCATCCAGTTGACGCCGAAGACGGTGACCCCGACGCCGGAGAGAAACATCGCCGCCGCCAGGACCGGCAGCGGGGCGGCCACCGCCAGGGCGAGCGCGGGCACGCCGAACAGGAAGACGCCCCAGTTGCCGACCAGCAGGATCCGGCGCGGATGCCAGCGGACCATCAGCAGGCCGGTGGAGACCAGGCCGATCCCGTAGGCCGCCATCGCCAGCCCCCAGGCCCGTGCCCCGCCGAGGTGCTGCTTGGCGACGATCGGCCCGTAGACCGCCTCGACGGCGCTCACACAGGCCACCAGCACGGAGAACTGGAGCACGATCACCCAGAGCCAGCGGCGGGAGGCGAACTCCTGCCAGCCGTCGCGCAGGTCGCGCAGCATGCCGCCGCCCCGGGCGGCGGTGAGCGGCTGGGTCTCCAGGAAGAAGCGCAGGGCGGCGGCGACCAGGAAGCAGCCGGCGTCCACGGCGAGCACCCAGCCGGGGCCGATCGCGGCGGTCAGTGCGCCGCCGAGCGCGGCGCCGCCGATCTGGGCGCCGTTGAGGCCCATCCGGAAGACCGAGAAGGCACGTGCGGCGTGCTCAGGGGCGACGCTCTCCAGGATCATGCCGCCGGCGGCGGGGGAGTAGAAGGCGTAGCCGGCGCCGCCGGCGGCGGAGAGCAGCAGCAGCTGCCAGAGCTCGGCCTCACCGGTGAGGACGAGGGCGGCGAGGGCCGCCTGGGCGACGGCGCTGAACAGGTTGGCGGCGACCATGATGTGGTGGCGCGGCAGCCGGTCGGCGAGGGCGCCGCCGAGCACCAGCAGCAGCACGGTGGGCAGCAGCCGGGCGGCCGTGACGTAGCCGACGTCGGCGGTGGAACCGCCGCCCTCCAGGACGGCGAACGCGGTGGCGATGGGGGCGCCCGCGTTGCCGAGCCCGCTGATCACGGTGGCGGCGGTCTGGATGCGGAAGTTGCGGCCGGCCCAGGCGAACCGGGGGGCGTGCGGGGGCGGGGGTGGGCTCTGCACCCCGTGACTATGCCGGGGCGGGTGCTCCGTGTCCATCCGATAACCGGACGATCCGGTGGTGAGGTGGCGGGCCCCCTGCAGCGTGGCAGCGCGGCGGCGCTCGGGCGGGAGTCGGGGATGGCCGGTCGGGCCGGTTCGGCGGGGTCAGCCGAGGTGGCCCCAGAGGAAGCTGAGGGTGCGCTGCCAGGCGATCCCGGCCTGTAGCGCGTCGTAGGTGCCGAGCAGGTTCTCGTCGTTCATGAAGGCGTGCCCGGCCGGGTAGAAGTGGACCTCCGGCCGGACGTCGGTGGCCTCGCCGATCCGGATCGCGGCCTCGTCGACAGCGGCCATCCGGATCGAGCGGTCGTGCTCGCCGAAGTGGCCGAGGACGTGGGCGGTGAGGCCCCGGTAGTCGAAGTCCGGGTCGGGCGGCAGCCCGTAGAACGGGACCACCGCGGCCACCCGGTCGCCCTCGGCGGCGGCCAGCAGCAGGGCGAAGCCGCCGCCCATGCAGAAGCCGACCACGCCGACCGCGTCGCCCACCACGCCGTCCAGCCCGAGCAGGAAGTCCACCGCGCCGCGCAGGTCCACCACCGCCCGCTCGACCGGCAGCTCGCGCTTGAGCCGGGCGGCCTCGGCGCTGTCATGGGTGGTGGCGCCGCCGAAGAGGTCGGGCGCGAGGACGGTGAAGCCCTCGGCGGCGAAGCGGTCGGCCATCGAGGCGACGTGCGAGGTGAGCCCCCACCACTCCTGCACGACCACCAGGCCGGGGCCGACGCCCTGCGGCGGGCGGGCCAAGTAGCCGTGGGCCTCGCGGCCGTTGCTCGGGAAGGTGACGTTCTGCCGGGAGCCGCCCTGGTCAGGCATGGCTTCCTCTCGGTGGGACGGGCCGCGCGCGGCGGCGTGGTCGGCGGGGCGCAGCGGGTGGGCCGGTCGGTGGACCGGCGGTCCGGCCGGGGGGGCCGGCGGCCGGTGGGTGGATCAGCCCATCTCCTCCAGGGCCCGGCCCTTGGTCTCCTTGATGCAGAAGGCCACGAAGGGGATGGAGAGCAGTGCGAAGAACGTGTAGATGACGTACGTCGCCGACAGGTTCCAGTCGGCGAGGTCGGGGAAGCTGACGGTGATCGCCCAGTTGGCGATCCACTGGGCCGAGGCCGCGACGGACAGTGCGAGCGCCCGGATCCGGTTGGGGAACATCTCGCCGAGCAGCACCCAGACCACCACGCCCCAGGAGAACGCGAAGCAGAACACGAAGACGTGCGCCGCGACCAGCGCGACGGTGGCGTACGTGTCGTCCAGGGTGGCGGTGTCGCCGGTGCCCACCCGGTAGGAGAAGGCCCAGGCCGCCGTGGCGAGGGACACCGCCATGCCGGCCGAGCCGGCCAGCGCCAGCGGCTTGCGGCCGATCCGGTCCACCAGCACCATCGCGACCACCGTGCCGATCACGTTGACGATCGAGGTGGAGAGGCTGATCAGCAGCGAGTTGGACTCGTTGATGCCGACGGACTGCCAGAGGAAGGACGAGTAGTAGAAGATCACGTTGATGCCGACGAACTGCTGGAACACCGAGGCGCCGATGCCGACCCAGACGATCGGCAGCAGGCCGAAGCGCCCGCCCAGGAGGTCCCGGGCGCGGGGCTTGTGGGCGGACTCCAGCACCGCGCGGATCTCGGCCACCCGAGCGTCGAGGTCGACCCCCTCGCCCTCCACCTCCAGCAGCACCTTGCGGGCCTGGGCCTCGCGGTGGTCGGCGATCAGGTAGCGCGGGGACTCCGGGATGGCCAGCGCCATCAGCCCGTAGACCACGGCGGGCACGGTCTCGACGCCGAGCATCCACTGCCAGGCCTGGATGCCGCCGAGGTGGCCGGTGGACTCGCCGCCGGCGGCCTGGTTGAGCGCCCAGTTGGCGAGCTGGGAGACGGTGATGCCGAGCACGATCGCCATCTGCTGGAACGAGGCGAGCCGCCCCCGGTAGGCGGTGGGCGCGACCTCGGCGATGTAGGTCGGGGCGATGACGGAGGCGATGCCGATCGCGACACCGCCCACCACCCGCCACAGCGCCAGCACTTGGACGGTGGGCGGGAACATCGAGCCGATCCCGCTGATCGCGAAGAGGGTGGCGGCCAGCAGCATCGTCCGGACCCGGCCGAGGTGGTCGGCGAGCCGGCCGGCGGCCACCGCGCCGGCCGCCGAGCCGAGCAGCGCGATCGCCACCACGAAGGCCGTCTCGCCGTTGCCGACGCCGAAGTGCTTCTGGATGCCCGTCACCGCGCCGTTGATCACCGCGCTGTCGTAGCCGAACAGGAAGCCGCCCATCGCGGCGGCCGCGGAGATGAACACCACGTGCCCGAGGTGCGCCTCGCCGGAGACCGGGTGACTTCGGGTTGTCGACACGGACGCTCCCCGAGTGGACGGGCCCCGTCGGCGCGGCCGAGTGGGCAGGATTCGTCTCACATTCGATCAGCGTCGGCCCGGATCCGCCCGATTTCCGGCCGTTCGGGTGAGCGTGTGTCAGGGGCGCCGCTCGGCCGCACCCCCGGAAGTGCGCCCCGCGCGCCGGGCGCTGCGGCGGAGCACCTGGCCGCGGACGGCGGCGTCCAGGCCCTGCCCGCGTTCGGCCAGGCGCTGCGCGAGGGCGTACTGCTCGTCGGCGGGCTTCTTGTCGTCGTACTTGAACTTGGCGCGCACCTCGCGGACCGTCAGCCGCAGTCCGCACAGGCCCGGCAGCTGCCGGCCGAGCGGGCCCTCACCGGGGACGACGCGGACGTCCGGGGTCTCCGGCTGGAAGTGCGCCAGCTGGCGGTTGAGGATCTCCGCCTTGCCGGCCGCGTCCTCGACCGGCTCGGCGGTGCAGTGGAAGTGCACCGAGGCGTAGAAGCTGGTCGGGGTGCCGGGTTCGCCGCGCCAGTGCCCGGGCGCGAACGCGTAGTCGTCGGTGACGGCGAGGGTGACCGCCGGGTCGGCGCGGACCGCGGCGAGCAGCGGGTTGGGCGCGGCGAGGTGGAGCAGGATCTCGCCGCGCCCGGCGTCCAGCAGGAAGTGCGTCGGGACCAGTACCGGACCCTCGCCGGGCGGGCCGTTGGCGGCGAGCAGGCCGAAGTCGCGGCCCTCGGCGAGCCACGCCCGCCACTCGGCCTCGTCGCCGCGGTCCCAGGAGCGGATCAGCATCGCGGGCGCCTGTCAGCCGAGGAGGGCGCGCAGGTGCGCGGGGAGCGGGACGGTGGTCGAGGTGTGCGGTGCGGGCGTGCCCAGCACGGTGGACACCGGCACCACGCCGGCCCAGTACGGGAGGTCGAGGTCGGCCTCGTCGTCGTCGGCGCCGTCGTCCCGGGTCTTGGCGGACACCTCGTCGAGGACCAGGCGGACGACGGCGGTGGCGGCGAGCTCCTTGGCGTTGGCCGGGCGGACCTCGGCGGAGCGGCCGGGGACGGCCTGGTCCACCAGCGCGTCCAGCGCGACCGAGAGCTCCTCGGGGTCGGTGACCTGGTGGGCCGTGCCGTGGGCGACCACCGAGCGGAAGTTGACCGAGTGGTTGAACGCGGACTTGGTCAGCACCAGGCCGTCGACGAGCGTGACGGTGACGCAGACCGCCAGGCCCTGCTCGCCCTTGGCGCCGCGCATCGGGCGGCTGCCGGTGGAGCCGTGGATGTAGAGGCGGTCGCCGACCCGCGCGTAGATGGTCGGCAGCACGACCGGGGCGCCGTCGGCCATGAAGCCGAGGTGACAGAGCCAGGTGCTGTCCAGGACGGCGTGGATGGCGTCCTGCTCCCAGGTCGCACGCTCCTTGTACCGGGTGGGGGTGGTCCGCGGGGTGCGGGCGTAGGACGCAGCGCCGTCTGACATGACAACCTCTATGTACTAGTGCATAATCTCTTTTGTGCTAGGAGACTATCCGATCAAGGGGCGGCGCGCCAGCGATATCGCGGCCGACGTCGAGCAGGGCGTCAGCAGCGGACGGCTCGCGCCGGGCACTGCACTGCCCCCGCTGCGCGACCTCGCCGCCGAACTCGGGGTCAACCCCAACACCGTGGCCGCCGCCTACCGCCTGCTCCGCGACCGGGGCGTGATCGAGACCGCCGGCCGCAAGGGCAGCCGGATCCGTTCCCGGCCCGCCCACACCCCGCGCGACCAGATCCGGCTGCCCGTCCCGCCGCACGCCCGCGACCTCTCCCACGGCAACCCCGACCTCGGTCAGCTGCCCGACCTCGCCCCGGCCCTCGCGGTCGCCGCCGAGGCCGCCCGCCGCGACCCGGTGCGCTACGGGCACCCGTCCGCCGACCCCGGGCTGCTCGCCCTGGCCGCGGAGGGCTTCCGGTCCGACGGTCTGCCGGACGCTCCGATCGCCGTCGCCTCCGGCTCGCTCGACACCATCGAGCGGATCCTGCTCGCCTGGCTGCGCCCCGGCGACGCCGTCGCGGTGGAGGACCCGGGCTGGGGGAGTCTGCTCGACCTGCTGCCGGCCCTCGGTCTTCGTGCGGTGCCGGTGCGCCTGGACGACGCGGGGCCGCTGCCCGAGTCGCTCGACGAGGTGCTGGCCCGCGGTGTCCGCGCGGTCGTCGTCACCAGCCGGGCGCAGAACCCGACCGGCGCCGCCCTCACCGCCGAGCGCGCGCAGGAGCTGCGCGCCGTCCTGGCCGGCCACCCAGACGTGCTGCTGATCGAGGACGACCACGGCCACGGCATCGTCGACCAGCCGTACCACCCGCTGGTCGGCGCCGGGCCGGTGCGCTGGGCGGTGGTGCGCTCGGCGGCCAAGGCGTATGGGCCGGACCTGCGGCTGTCGGTCGCGGTCGGCGACCCGGACACGGTGGGCCGGGTGCTCGGGCGGCAGCGGCTCGGCGCGGGCTGGGTCAGCCACCTGCTGCAGCGGACCGTCGCGGAGCTGTGGCGCACCGATGCGGCGCCGGCCGCGCGGGTGGCGGCGGCCTACCGGGAGCGGCGGGACGCCCTGCTGGGCGAGCTGGCCGCGCGCGGGATCGAGGCGCACGGCGCGAGCGGGCTGAACGTGTGGGTGCCGGTGCCGGACGAGACCACGGCGCTCTCCGCGCTGGTGCAGCGCGGCTGGGTGGCGGCGCCCGGGGCGCGCTACCGGCTGCAGTCACCGCCTGGGATGCGGCTCACCGTCTCCGAGCTCGACCCCGCGGATGCCCGGCGGCTGGCCGACGATCTGGCGGCCGTCCTGGGAACGGACGGTGCCGTCTCGCGACTGATCTGAACCGCCCGGTAACACAACGAGAAACCTGCTGCAGATACCTAGCGGTAACAACCGCGGGCATGTCATCTTCATCGCGCCACCGGCCGGCGGCCCACCCTCACCTACGCGTCTCCCCCGTCCCCACACGCGGGTGGGACCGACAGCAGGAGTTCCGCCGTGCCCGAAAGAAGTTCGAGCATCACCCGCAGAACCACCCGCTTCACCCGGCGACTGGTCGCCGCCGTCCTCGCCCTCCCGCTGAGCGCCGTCGGCCTGGTGGTCGGCGCCGCCGCCCCGGCCCACGCCACCGCCGGGACGGGAACGACCGCCGGCGTCACCCTGGGCGACAGCTACATCTCCGGCGAGGCCGGCCGCTGGAAGGGCAACTCCATTGCCACCAGCGGGAGTCGGGCCGGTACCGACCGGTCCTGGACGGGCAGCGGCTACGACCCGGCGCGGATCTACGGCAGCACGTACGCGAGCGGGTGCGACCGCTCGGACGTCGCCGAGGTGCGCAGTGCCCCGACCGTCGCGCAGGCCCAGATCAACCTGGCCTGCTCCGGCGCGGTCGCAGCCAACGTCTACCGCGCCAGCAACGGCGGCCAGTCGTTCAAGGGCGAGGTCCCGCAGGCCGACCAGCTCGCCGCCGTGGCGGCCCAGTACAACGTCAAGGTGATCACGCTCTCGATCGGCGGCAACGACCTCGGCTTCTCCGACGTCATCGAGACCTGCGTGAAGGACTACCTGGTCTGGTACTCCTACTGCCACGACGACCAGCAGGCGGAGATCGACTCCCGGATGCCGGAGGCGATGGCCGGAGTCGGCAAGGCGCTGGACGAGATCCGGACGGTGATGACCGGCGCCGGCTACCGGGCCGGCGACTACCGGATCGTGCTGCAGTCCTACCCCTCGCCGATCCCGCGCAGCGCGGAGATGCGCTACTCGGAGAGCGGCTGGACCCGCTCCAACACCGGCGGCTGCCCGTTCTGGGACGGCGACGCCGACTGGGCCCGGGACTCGCTGGTGCCGCAGATCTCCCGCGAACTGGGCAAGGTGGCCGCCGCCAAGGGCGTCCAGTTCATGGACCTCTCCGACATGCTGCAGGGCCGCGAGGTCTGCTCCACGGCGACCCGCCAGGCCACCTCGACCTCCGCGCCCTCGGCCACCACCAGCGAGTGGGCCCGGTTCGTCGACGGCGGCCTGAGCAGCTCGCAGGGCACCGTCCAGGAGTCGATGCACCCCAACTACTACGGGCAGCAGGCGCTCGGGCAGTGCCTGACCCTGATGTACGCGCGGCCGAGCGGTGACTACGCGTGCCGCAACACGGCCGGACGGGACGCGAGCGGGATGTACCTGGCCGCCGAGTAGCCCGCCGGACGGCTTCCGGGCTCTCCAGGACGGCCCGGGCCCTCCCGGGCCAACGGCCGGTGCCCTGCCCCGCGGACCGTCGCGGGCAGGGCACCGGCCGTCCGGCGCTCAGCCCTTGGCGAGCAGCGCCTGGGCGTGCGCCCGGACCTGATCCTTCGTCAGATAGGCGTCGGTGTACTCGAAGTCGCGCAGCCGGGCGGGCTGGCGGGCCAGGAAGCCGGTGCGGACGAAGTCGTCGCCGGCGGCGGCGTTCAGCAGCCAGTTGGCGCCGACCCGGAACTTGGCGACGTTGGTGCGCATCGCCATCAGGTGGTAGCCGCGTGCCACCACCTGCGCCGGGACGCCGCGCAGCTCGACGCCGACCGGCTTGGACACCGCGTCCTTGCCGCCGAGGTCCACCACCAGGCCCAAGTCCTTGTGGTAGTAGGGCTCCAGGGGCTGACCGCGGAGGGCGGCGATCACGTTGTTCGCCACCACCCTGCCCTGGCGGGCGGAGTGCTGGGCGGTCGGCGGGCAGACCGCGCCGTCGCCCTTGGCGAGGTCCGGCACCGCGGCCGCGTCGCCGAGCGCGAAGACGCCCTCGAACTGGGGCACCCGCATCTCGGCGGTCACCGCGATCCGGCCGCGCACCGTCTCGGCGTCCAGGGTGCCGATCAGCGGGCTGGCCGCGACGCCGGCGGTCCAGATCAGGGTGCGGCAGGGGAGTACCCGGCCGTCGGTGAACTTGACCGACTCCGCCCCGACTTCGGCCACCGAGACGCCGAGCGAGACGTCGATGCCGCGCCCGCGCAGCACCTCCAGCGCGGCGGTGCCGAGCGCGTCGCCCAGCTCGGGCATGAGCTTGGGGGCGATGTCGATCAGGTGCCACTTGATCTGCCGGGCGTCCAGGCGCGGGTAGCGCAGGGCGGCGGCCGAGGTCAGCCGCTGCAGGCAGGCCGCCGTCTCGGTGCCGGCGTAGCCGCCGCCGACCACCACGAACTGCAGCCGGGACTCGCGCTCCCGCTGGTCCAACGTGGCCGAAGCGAGGTCGAGTTGGGCGATCACGTGGTCACGGACGTAGGTCGCCTCGGCGAGCGTCTTCATACCGCGCGCGTAGTCCGTCAGGCCGGGGATGTCGAAGGTACGGGTGACGCTGCCGGGCGCGAGCACCAGGTAGTCGTACCGCTGAGCGACCACCTCGTCGGTGATCTTGCGGACCACGCAGACCTTGGAGCGCGGGTCGACGCCGATCGCGCCGCCGGGGACGATGTGCGCGCGGCGCAGGGAGCGGCGCAGCGACACCGCGACCGACTGCGGGGTCAGCACTCCGGCCGCCACGTGCGGCAGCAGCGGCAGGTAGAGCTGATAGCTGAACGGCGTGACCAGCGAGATCTCCGCCTCCGAGGGCGAGAGCTTGCGCTCCAGCCGCCGGGCGCACTCCAGTCCGGCGAAGCCGCCGCCGACGATCAGGATCCGAGGTCGTTCCATCGCTCATCCCTTAGGTGCAGGTCGTACCGTGCAGGGTCCGAGGCTGTTACTGCCCGCCACACTCGCACGGAGCAGCGCGGGCTGCCACCGGGGCGGGGCTGATGGGCGGAGGGGCCGGGCCTGTGGGGCCGGTGGGGCCGGCCCGGTGGGGCCGGTGGGGCGCCCGGAGCGGCGGCCGTCGGCGGCGAGGAGCGGGGCGGTGCGGCGAGGTGCGGGCTCGGGGCGGGGCAGGAAGAAGGGGCAGCGGCAGGGTGGGCGGTCGGCGGGGCCGCCCGGACGGCAGCCCGATAGGCTGTCGGCGTGCTCCCCGAGGTGACGGCGGTCCGCTATGTGACGCCACTGCGAGAAGGCGGCTCGATGCCGGGCCTGGTCGAGGCCGACGACCGGCGGCTGTATGCGCTGAAGTGGGTCGGCGCGGCGCAGGGCCGCAAGGCACTGGTGGCGGAGGTGCTGGCCGGAGAGCTCGGCCGCCGGCTCGGGCTGCCGGTGCCGGAGCTGGTCACCGTCGACCTGGACCCGGTGCTCGCCCGCAGCGAGCCGGACCAGCAGATCCAGGACCAGATGCGGGCCAGCGGCGGCCTCAACCTCGGCATGGCGTTCGTCAGCGGCGCGCTCAACTTCGACCCGCTCTGCTTCGACGTGGACGCCGGCCTGGCCGGCCAGGTGCTCTGGTTCGACGCGCTGATCGGCAACGTCGACCGCTCCTGGCGCAACCCCAACCTGCTGGTGGCGACCGGCGGGCTGCGGCTGATCGACCACGGCGCCAGCCTGATCTTCCATCACCACTGGGCCGGCGCGGACGCCTGGATCCGCCGCCCGTACGACGCCTCCGACCACGCGCTGCTGGGCGCCGAGCCGGACCTGGCGGCCGCGGACAAGGCGCTGGCCCCGATCGCCGAGGCGGCGATCGGGGAGGCGGTGGCGCAGATCCCGGACGTCTGGCTGGAGGACGAGCCGGGCTTCGACTCGCCCGAGGCGGTGCGCGCCGCGTACCGCGCCCAGCTGACCGGGCGCCTGGCCGGTCCGCGCGACTGGCTGCCGGAGGTGGCCGCATGACCGAGCCCACGACCCCCGCGCCGTCGGCCACCGCCGAGCTGCACGACTACGAGTACGCGGTGATCCGGGCGGTGCCCCGGGTCGAGCGCGGCGAGTGCGTCAACGTCGGCGTGCTGCTGTACTGCCGGCAGAACGGGCACCTGGCCGCGCGCACCCACCTCGACCAGGCCCGGCTGCTGGCGCTGGACCCGGTGGCGGACGTCGCCGGGGTGCGGCGGGCCCTGCAGGGGGTCGAGGCGGTCTGCGCGGGCGGTGCGGCGGCCGGTCCGGCGGCGGGGGACAGCCCCGGGCAGCGGTTCCGCTGGCTGACGGCGCCGCGCAGTGCGGTGGTCCAGCCGGGCCCGGTGCACACCGGGCTGACCGCCGACCCGGAGACGGAGCTGCGCCGGCTCTTCGACCAACTGGTGCTCTGAGCCGGCGGCCGGTTGCCCCGCGTTCCTGGCCGGGGCCGGCTGTCGGCGCGCCGGCCGTGGGGGCGGGCCCGGCCGTGCCGCGACGGACCGTTGCCGTGGTCAAAGCTTGAGTTGCTTAAGCACTCCGCCGTACCCTTGCACCATGGGTTCGACAGCGACGACGACCGTACCGACCAACGCCGAGTTGATGGAGGCGCTGGCCGCCGTAGGCGCCGCCTACTTCCACGACTTCGCCGCGGCGGCGGCCCGGCACGGGCTCTCCTCCTCGCAGGCGAAGGCGCTCGGCGCGGTGCGGGAGCCGGTGCCGATGCGGGCGCTGGCCGGCCGGCTGGGCTGCGACGCCTCGAACGTGACCGGCATCGTCGACCGGCTGGAGTCACTGGGCCTGGCCAACCGCGAGGCGGCGGCGGGTGACCGACGGGTGAAGATCGTCGTGATCACCGAGCAGGGCCGGGAGATCCTGAACCTGATCCGCGGCGAGATGGCCCGCACCCACCAGGCCTTCGAGGCGATGAGCGACGAGCAGCGGGTGGCGCTGCACTCCATCTGCGCCCAGGTGCTCCCGGTTCTCACCGGCCGCTCGGCCGGGGTGCAGTAGCGAGGTGGTGCCGTAACGCCGCGGGCGGCGCCCGCGGCGGCACCCGCGGTAGCGGCCGGTCCGGCGCCGGTCCGGCTGACCTCGGCTGTTAGGCTTGCGAAGCGTGAGCGCGAAGCCCCAGATCCCCAATGTCCTGGCCTCCCGGTACGCCTCGGCGACCCTGGCCCAGCTCTGGTCCCCCGAGCACAAGGTGGTCCTTGAGCGCCACCTGTGGCTCGCCGTCCTGAAGACCCAGCAGGACCTCGGCGTCGAGGTGCCCGAGGGTGCCGTCGCCGACTACGAGCGGGTGATCGACCAGGTCGACCTCGGCTCGATCGCCGCCCGTGAGCGGATCACCCGCCACGACGTGAAGGCCCGGATCGAGGAGTTCAGCGAGCTCGCCGGCCACGAGCAGATCCACAAGGGCATGACCTCTCGGGACCTCACCGAGAACGTCGAGCAGCTGCAGATCCGCCAGTCGCTGGAGCACGTGCGCGACCGCACGGTCGCCGTGCTGGTCCGCCTGGCCCGCCTCGCCGCCCAGCACTCCGAGCTGGTCATGGCCGGCCGCTCGCACAACGTCGCCGCGCAGGCCACCACCCTGGGCAAGCGGTTCGCGACCGTCGCCGACGAGCTGCTGGTCGCCTTCAACCGCCTGGAGGAGCTGATCGCCCGCTACCCGCTGCGCGGGATCAAGGGCCCGGTCGGCACCGCCCAGGACATGCTGGACCTGCTCGGTGGCGACACCGAGAAGCTCGCCGAGCTGGAGCGCCGGGTCGCCGGCCACCTCGGCTTCGAGAACGTGCTCACCAGCGTCGGCCAGGTCTACCCGCGCTCGCTGGACTTCGAGGTGCTCACCGCGCTCGTCCAGCTGGCCGCCGCGCCGTCCAGCCTGGCCAAGACCATCCGCCTGATGGCCGGCCACGAGCTGGTCACCGAGGGCTTCAAGGAGGGCCAGGTCGGCTCCTCCGCGATGCCGCACAAGATGAACACCCGCTCCTGCGAGCGCGTCAACGGCCTCGCCGTCATCCTGCGCGGCTACGCCTCGATGACCGCCGAGCTCGGCGGCGACCAGTGGAACGAGGGCGACGTCTCCTGCTCGGTGGTCCGCCGGGTCGCGCTGCCGGACGCGTTCTTCGCCTTCGACGGCCTGCTGGAGACCTTCCTGACCGTCCTCGACGAGTTCGGCGCCTTCCCCGCCGTGATCGAGGCCGAGCTGGACCGCTACCTGCCGTTCCTCGCCACCACCAAGGTGCTGATGGGCGCGGTGCGCGCGGGCGTCGGCCGGGAGACCGGGCACGAGGTCATCAAGGAGCACGCCGTCGCCTCGGCGCTGGCGATGCGGGCCGGTGCACGGGAGAACGAGCTGCTGGACCGGCTGGCCGCCGACGAGCGGATCCCGCTGGACCGCGCCGCGCTGGACGCGCTGCTCGCCGACCGGCTCGCCTTCACCGGTGCGGCCGGCGCCCAGGTCGCCGAGGTCGTCCGCTTGGTCGAGGTCGTCGCGGCCGCCCACCCGGAGGCCGCCAAGTACGCCCCGGGCGACATCCTCTGACGATTCGCCACCGGTAGCCTGCGTCGGCGAGGGCCCCGTCACCGTTCCGGTGGCGGGGCCCTCGCCGTTCTCCTTCGGAACCGGGCCCTCGGCCGGACAGCGCCTAGCCGGCGGCCGGGTGGCCCGGGTCGAGCGGTGGGGCGTTGGTGCCGCAGTTGTAGCGGCAGTCCGGCTCGGCCACCGGGTGGTCCTCGGGGGCGAGCACATTGCCCCGCACGGTGGTGAACGCGATCAGCCCTCCCGTGACCAGCAGCCCGGCGCAGATCAGCATCGCGGTGTGGAAGGCGGCGTCCACCGAGGAGGGCACCCGGTAGGCATCGCCGCTGAGGCCGGCCAGCGCGGGCAGCGCGGCGACCGCGAGCAGGCCGGCCGCGCGGGCGGCGGCGTTGTTGACCCCGCTGGCGATGCCCGCGTGCCGGACGTCCACCGCGGCCAGCACCGTCGCGGTGAGCGGTGCGACCAGCAGCACCATGCCGAAACCCATCACCGTGACGGCCGGCAGTACGTCCGTCCAGTACGAGGCGCCGGGCCCGATCCGCAGCATCAGCAGGACCCCGGCCGCGCAGAGCAGCGGCCCGACGGTCAGCGGCAGCCGGGGGCCGATCCGCTTGCCGAGCCGGCCGGCCCGGGCGGAGAGCGCGAGCATCAGGACGGTGATCGGGACCAGCGCCAGTCCGGAGACCAACGGGGAGAAGCCGGAGACGATCTGCAGCTGCACGACCAGCAGGAAGAACACCCCGCTGAAGGCGGCGTAGACGCAGAGGGTGACGAGGTTCACCGAGGTGAACAGCCGGGAGGAGAAGAGGCCGAGCGGCAGCATCGGCTCAGGGGTGCGGCGCTCGACCACGATGAAGGTCGCGCCGAGCAGCAGACCCGCCACGCCGGTGATCCAGACGCCGGGGGAGAGCCCGTCGCCGGCCGCGGTCAGCGCGTAGGTGACAGAGCCCAGGGCCAGGGCGGCCAGCACCGCGCCGAGCACGTCGAAGCGCCCGGTCGCACTCTCGTCCCGGCTCTCCGGCACGTGCCGGGAGGCCACCGCGACCACCAGGGCGGCCAGCGGGACGTTCAGCAGGAAGATCCACCGCCAGCCCGGACCGTCCACCAGCCAGCCGCCGACGAAGGGGCCGACCGCGGCCGACACCCCGCCGAGGCCGGACCAGAGGCCGACCGCCGCCGAGCGGTCCTCCGGGTGGAAGACGGCCTGGAGCATCGCCAGCGACCCGGGGGTGAGCAGTGCCCCGCCGATGCCCTGGACGGCGCGGGCGGCGATCAGCACTTCGATGGTGGGTGCGGCGGCGCAGGCCGCCGAGGCGGCGGCGAACCAGACCACGCCGAGCAGGAAGACCCGGCGCCGGCCGTAGCGGTCGCCGAGTGCGCCGCCGAGCAGGATCAGCCCCGCCAGGGTGAGCAGATAGGCGTTCAGCGTCCATTGCAGGGCGGCGAGCGGGGCGCCGAGGTCGGCGCCGATCCGGGGCAGGGCGACGTTCACCACGGTGCCGTCGAGCATCGCCATGCTGGAGCCGAGCACCGTCGCCAGTAGTACCCAGCGCCCCTGCGCGGTGCTCAGGCGCAGGGTGCCGGCCTCGGAAGTGGCCACGGCCCGATCGTCCGCCCCCCGGGGCCCGAGTGACAAGGGTCACCGGGGGTGTGTCGGCGGCTGGCTTTCCGTGAGTGATCGTGTGCGGACGGCCGACGAAATAGGCGGAGTGTCGCGGATCAGTGGCGCGCCGTAAATGGATTGTGCACGTACTGTGCAGCGGATCATCCGGAGCGTCACGGTGGTGCGCGCGGAATTGCCCGATTCGGGAGATCGACATTGCTTCGCTCGAACGGATGGGCTTTAGTTCAGCGACCGCCCGGCGTCAGCCCGGGTGGCCACCGGGTGGAACGCCTAGTCCTGCCGCTGCCCGGTGGTACGAACTGAACTCTGTACGGCAGGAGCGGGGGACCCACAGGTAAGTCGCCGGACCGGAATTCGCGGTCCGGCTTGGGGTGAAGCCGCCTATGCGGCCGGGCAACTCCAGCCCGAACCCGACAGCTCACCTCGCAGGCGTCGGAGAGGAACTCTTCCATGCCCGCACAGGCCCGTCGTATCGCCCTGCCCCGTGCCGCCCGCATCGGTATCGCCACCGCCGTCACCGGCGCCGCGTTCGCCCTCCCGCTGGTGACCACCATCAGCGCCCAGGCCCACACCGCCCCGGCCGCGAAGCCGCAGCAGACCGCCACCTGGACCGGCGCCACCAGCGTCGACGCCGCCCCGGCCGCCGCCGCGCAGCCGGCCGCCGAGGCCGCCGCTCCGGCCGCCGCCCCGGTCGAGGAGAGCTACAAGGTCGTCAGCGGCGACACCCTGTCGAAGATCGCCAACGCCAAGGACGTCCAGGGTGGTTGGAAGGCGCTGTACGAGCACAACCGCTCGGTCGTCGGCTCCAACCCGAACCTGATCTTCCCGGGCCAGAAGCTGGCCCTGGGCACCAAGGCCGCCGCTCCGGCCGAGGCCGCCAAGCCGGCCGCCCCCGCCGCCAAGCCGCAGGTCTCGCACGACTCCGCGAAGCCCGCCGCCCCGGCGCAGGCGCCGAAGCCGGTCCAGGCCGCGAAGCCGGCCGCCCCCGCCCCCAAGCCGGCCCAGGCCCCGGCCGCCAAGCCGGCCGCCCCGGCCGCGAAGCCGGCCACCACCCCGGCCCCGGCCGCCGTGGCCTCCACCTCCGGTTTCGTCGCCCCGCTGGCCAACCCGAAGCTCGGCACCGCCTACGGCGTCGCCGGCTCGATGTGGGCCTCCGGCCACCACACCGGCGCCGACTTCGTCGCGGCCACCGGCACCCCGCTGCGCGCCGTTGGGGCCGGCACCGTGGTCAAGGCCGGCAACGGCGGCGCCTACGGCAACGAGGTCGAGATCAAGCTCGCCGACGGCAAGTACGCCCAGTACGCGCACCTGTCCTCGATCGGCGTGAAGGTCGGCCAGGCCGTCACCGCCGGCCAGCAGATCGGCCTCTCCGGTGCGACCGGCAACGTGACCGGCCCGCACCTGCACTTCGAGATCCGCACCGGCTCGGAGTACGGCTCGGACATCGACCCGATCGCCTACCTGCGGGCGCACGGCGTCGCCATCTGACCCGGTCCACAACCGAGTTCAGACCACCGCCAGGTGCGGGGCGAACGAACTCCCGGGATGGTCATGTCGGGTGACCGCTCGACCGGGTGATCGCCGCACCAGTGGCGGACACGGGCGCGGGACACGCCCAGGCCGGCCCGGCTCGCGAGACCTCCCTCGCGAGCCGGGCCGGCCGCTTTCGTTTCCGTGGCGCTTCCGCCGGCCCCGGCGTGGTCCCGGCGTCCGGTCAAGTCGCCTTCCCGGCAGGCCTGTCAGTCCGCTCCGGTCAGGCCCGGCGGGCGGGCAGGCCGGTCTGGGCGGCGGTCAGCAGCCGGTGCATCTGCTCGCCGAACTCCTCGGTGTCGCGGGCCGGTTCGGGGAAGACCAGGCGGACGTCGCGGTGGCCGTGCGGGTGGTCCAGGCGCAGCACCAGGCCGTGGCGGTCGAGTGCGAGCGGGCGGATCTCCGGCCGCTCGGCGAGGAGTTGGGGGTCGAGCAGCCGGGTGAGCGCGGCGAGCGCGTCGGGGTGGTCGTCGATGAGGTGGGTGAGCAGGCCGGCCTCGTAGCGGGCGAGCGGGTCGGGTGCGGCGAGGGCGAGGTCGGCGCCGGTGAGCGCGCTGGTGCCGTACGGGGTGGCGAGGACGGCGTGGGCGACGTCCAGGTGCAGGTGGACGCTGAGGCCGTCGTCGGCGAGGTGGGCGAGCCGGAGCCGGCCGGCCAGGGTGAGCCGGCCGCGGATGCGGTCGCGGACCGCGACCGGTGCGATGTCGGTGACGTCCAGGACGACGGCCAGTCCCTCGGTCTCGCCGGTCGCGGCGAGGGTGAGTCCGGAGTCGAGCGGGGCGCTCAGACGGAGCCGGGAGCCGTGCACCGAGACCGGGGTGTCGAGGTCGTGGTGCTCGCCGAGGGCTCGGACCACCACCGAGGAGGTGGCGCTGAGCAGGCTGCAGATCCGTTCGGCAGCGGTGGGCTCGGGGGCCTCGGCGTCGGGGGTGGGGCTCACGGCGACCTCCAGTTTGTTAGGTGAGGCTTACCTAATCACCCTGGTCGTGTGGAAGGCAAGGGGCTGCCCGCCGGCCCGACGTGCGCGACGGGGCCCGGACGGTGACCGTCCGGGCCCCATGTCGGGGTCCTTGCCCGACTCCCGCCCGTCCGGCGGTGGATCAGCCGATCACGGCCTGGGCGTCGATCTCGACGAGCATCGGCTCCTGCGGCAGCTCGACGAAGACCGTGGTGCGGCAGGGCTTCACGCCGCCGGGCTTGATGTTCTCCTCGATGAACTCGGCGTAGGCCTCGTTCATCAGCGGGAAGTCGGCCCGCTTGGTGAGGTAGACGCGGAACATCACCACGTCCTCGACGGTGGCGCCGCCGGCCTGGACGATCGCCTTGACGTTCTCCAGCGTGCGCCGGGTCTGCGCCTTCACGTCGCCGTGGTGGAGGTACTCGCCGGTGGCCGGGTCCTGCGGCCCCTGGCCGGAGACCTGCAGGATGGGGCCCTTGCGGACGCCCTGGGAGAACATCCAGGCCGGGGCGGGGGCGCCGGCGGTGCGGATCTCGGTCTTCTCGTTGCCGCTCATGGCTTCCTTCGTGTCGCGCGCGGGCGGTTGAGGGGTGGCAGGGGTGGCGGGTGGCAGGGGCGGGGTGGTCCTGCGGGGGCGGTGGGCCCGGCCGGTCAGCCCTCCCGGGGCGGCCGGCCGCAGTCGGCGGAGACCGCGCGGGCGGTGGCGAGCAGCTGGGGCAGCAGCTCCAGGACCTGCTCGTAGGGGAGGACCACGTCCGGGACGGAGATCGAGACGGCGGCGACGACCCGTCCGCCGGCGTCCCGGACGGGCGCCGCCACGCAGTTGATGAAGGCCTCGTGCTCGGCGTGGTCCTGCGCCCAGCCCTGGGCGGCGACCTTCTCCAGCTCGGCCAGCAGCGCCTCGGGGCCGGTGAGGGTGCGCGGGGTGTGCGGGGTGAAGTCGATGCCGGCCACCACCCGGCGCCGCTCGGGCAGCGGAAGGTCGGCCAGCAGGACCTTGGCGACGGCCGCGCTGTGCAGGACTGCGCGCAGCCCGATCCGCGAGTACATCCGCACGGGGTGGCGCGAGTCGTACTTGTCGATGTAGACCACCTCGCCGCCCTCGTGGGCGGCCAGGTGCACGGTCTGGCCGGTGGCGGCGTTCAGCTCGGCCAGGTGCGGGGCGGCGATCCGGCGGATGCCGCGCTGTTCCAGGGCGAGGCCCGAGAGTGCGAACAGGCCGGCGCCGAGGTGGTAGCGGTAGGCCCGGTCGCGGTGGACGAAACGTTCCGCTTCGAGGCTCTGGAGCAGTCGCAGCACCGTGGTCTTGTGCACCCCGAGCACCTCGGCCAGCTGGTCCAGCGAGCGCTCGCCCTCGCCGAGTTCGGCGAGGATGCGCAGGGCGCGGGTGACGGTCTGACTCATCGGGGGCCTCCCGGGGCCGGGGCGGAGGTCGGTCGGGGGACGGCGGTCGGTCGGGGGACGGCGGTCGTGCCACCGGCCGGGGGCAGCGCGGGGGAGGTGATGCCGTCCGCCGCGACCGCGGTTGCCGCCCACTCCTCCGGGGAGGCGCCCAGCAGGGCGGCGACCACCGGCTCGGGCGGCAGTTCGGGCTGATCGCCGTGGGCGGTCAGGGCGCAGGCGGCGCTGAGATGGCCGAGCCGCAGCCGGCGTCGCCGGTCCAGGCCGCGCAGGGTGGCCGCCAGGTAGCCGGCCGCGAAGGCGTCGCCGGCGCCGGTCGCCTCGACCACCTCGACGGCGAGGGCCGGCTCGGTGAGGGCCGTGCCGTCCCGGTCCAGGGCGGTGGCGGTCCGGGCGGCGTCCTTGACAACGAGGGTGGCGGGGGAGGGGAAACGGCGGCGAAGCGCGTGCGCGTCGCCGGTGCCGAACGCGTCCGCGGCCTCGTCGGCGCCGAGCAGCAGCAGGTCACAGGCGTTCAGCAGCGGCGGCAGCACGGCCGGGTCGCGCTCGCGCCACAGGGCGGGGCGCCAGTTGAGGTCGAAGCTGACGAGGCGGCCCGGCCGGCGGTCGGCGAGCAGGGCGCGCAGCAGCGCGAGGCAGTCGTCGGAGAGGGCGGCGGTGATCCCGGAGAGGTGCAGCAGCCGGGCGCCGGCCAGCAGGCGGGCGGCCACCGGGTCGTCCAGCAGCGCGGGGGAGAGCGCGGACGCGGCCGAGCCGCGGCGGTGGTAGTGCAGCCGGCTGCGGCCCGGACCGAGGTCGTGGTGGTCTCCGGTCGAGCCGCCGACCTCCTTGAGGTAGAGGCCGGTCGGGCGGTGCCGGTCCACGGCGACCGCCGAAACGTCCACCCCGCGGGCGGCCAGCTCGGCTAGCAGGCGGCGGCCGAAGCCGTCGTCACCCACCCGGCTGATCCAGGCGCTCGGCACGCCGAGCGCGGCCAGCGCACCCGCCACGTTGGACTCGGCGCCGCCCACGGAGAGGCGGAAGCCCTCCACCGACTCCAGCGGGCCCGGGCGGTCCGGCAGCAGCGCGGCCATCGACTCGCCCACGCAGACCGCCGTCGGTCCGCCGGGCGGCGGCGGGGCGCCCGGGATCCCGGGGATCCCGGTGGACTCCTGTCGGGGCATCTGCGGGCTCCTCGTCTGCGGCTGCCGTTCCGTCGACCCTCGGTTCCGTCGGTTCCGTCGACGGTCGGTTCCGTCTTCGGGTCCGTTGACCGTCGTCCGGAGCCGATGCTAGAACCGTGCTGTCAGCATGCGCAACCAGCGTTGCGCATGTTGCAATCCGCTGAGGGAGGGTGACCGTGGATCAGACCTTCGCAAGCACCGGTACCGGGCCGGGCATCGACGCCGACAAGGTGGCGGCGCTCGCCGACGAGGTGCTCGACTGGCGGTTCAAGGCGCTGCCGGACGCCGCCCGGGGGTTGACCGTTCGCGACTACCTCGCCACCGGGCCCACCCTCGCCGGCTTCGGTACACCGCTGCTCACCCTCGACGCCGCCGCCGTCGGGCACAACGTGCGGACCATGGCCGACTGGTGCGCCAAGGCCGGTGTCGCGCTCGCCCCGCACGGCAAGACGACGATGGCGCCCGCACTCTGGCAGGCCCAGCTGGACGCCGGCAGCCACGGCATCACCCTGGCCAACCTCCCGCAGCTCCGGGTCGCCCGGGCCTTCGGCGTCCGGCGGATCCTGCTCGCCAACACCCTGCTGGACCCGGCCGGACTGCGCTGGCTCGCCGCAGAGTTGGCGGCGGACCCGGCGTTCGCCTTCGTCTCCTGGGTCGACTCGGTCGAGAGCGTCCGGCTGATGGACGAGGCGCTGCGGGCGGCCGGCGCCGAGCGCCCGGTCGAGGTGCTGATCGAGCTCGGCGGCCCCGGCGGGCGTACCGGCGTCCGCGGCGTTGATGCCGCCGTCGACGTGGCCGCCGCCGTGCTGCGCGCGCCCACCCTGCGGCTGGCCGGCATCGGCGGGTACGAGGGGGCGCTCGCCCACGACGCCACCGACCCCGGGCTGGCCGCCGTCCGCGGTTACCTGCGGGACCTCGCGGACCTGCACGGCCGGCTGTCCGCCGCGTACGCCGACGACGCCCCGCCGGTGGTCACCGCCGGTGGCAGCGCCTACTTCGACCTGGTCGCCGAGGAGTTGGCCGCGCTCCCGGAAGCCGTCGTGGTGCTCCGCTCCGGCGCCTACATCGCCCACGACGACGGCTTCTACCGGGGGATCTCGCCGCTCGTGCGCGGCGCCGGCGACGCGCCGTTCCGCGGCGCCCTGCACGGCTGGGCGCGGGTGGTCTCCCGGCCCGAGCCGCAACTCGCCCTGCTGGATGCCGGAAAGCGCGACCTGCCCTTCGACGAGGGCCTGCCCGAGCCGCAACTCGTCCGCGGCGGCCCGGCCCTGTCCGGGACGGCGGCCCGGATCACCGCGCTCAACGACCAGCACGCCTTCCTGCGTGACGCGGGCGACCTCGCACCGGTCGGCGCCGTGCTGCGGCTGGGCATCTCCCACCCGTGCACGGCCTTCGACAAATGGGCACTGATCCCGGTGCTGGACGACGCCTCGGCCGCCGAGCCGAAGGTCGCCGGGCTGGTCAGGACCTTCTTCTGATGGCCGGCGGCCCGCTGGTCTTCAAGGGCGCCACCGTCGTCGACGGCACCGGCGCCGACCGGTACCGTGCCGACGTCCGGATCGAGGGCGGGCTGATCACCGCGATCGGCCGCGGCCTCGGGGCGGCGTCCGCGGTGGACGCCGACGGACTGGTGCTGGCCCCCGGGTTCATCGACATGCACGCCCACTCCGACCTCGCCCTGCTGCTCGAACCCGAGCACCCGGCCAAGGTCACCCAGGGCGTCACCTGCGAAGTCCTCGGCCAGGACGGCCTGTCGTACGCGCCCGTGGACGACACCACGCTCCCCGCGCTGCGCCGCCAGCTCGCCGGCTGGAACGGCGATCCGGAGGGCTTCGACTGGGACTGGCGCACGGTCGGCGGGTACCTGGACCGCCTCGACCGGACGGGCACCGGGGTCAACGCGTGCTACCTCGTCCCGCACGGCTCGCTGCGGATGCTCGCCATGGGCTGGGCGAACCGGCCGCCGAGCCCGGCCGAACTCGACCGGATGCGCACGTTGTTGGCCGAGGGACTGGACCATGGCGCGGTCGGGCTCTCCAGCGGGCTCAGCTACACGCCCGGCATGTACGCCGACACCGCCGAACTGGTGGAGCTGTGCCGGGTGGTCGCCCGCCATGGCGGATTCCACGCACCGCACCAACGCTCGTACGGCGAAGGCGCGTTGGAGGGCTACGCGGAGATGGTCGAGATCGCCCGGCGCTCCGGCTGCCCGCTCCACCTCACCCACGCCACCATGAACTTCGGCGTCAACCGGGGCCGGGCCGGCGAACTGCTCGACCTGGTGGACCGGGCGCTCGCCGACGGCGTCGACCTCACCCTGGACAGCTACCCCTACCTGCCCGGCTCCACCACGCTGGCCGCCCTGCTGCCGAGTTGGGCCACCGAGGGCGGCCCGCAGGCGACCCTGGCCAGGCTCGCCGAGGCGGACGCGTGCGAGCGGATCCGCCACGAGGTGGAGGAGAAGGGCAGCGACGGCTGCCACGGCGTGGTCACCGACTGGGCGACCGTCCAGCTCTCCGGCGTCCGCAACCCCGCCCTGGCGGGCCTGGTCGGCCGGACGGTCGCCGACATCGCCGCCGAACAGGGGCGCAGCGGCACCGAGGTCTTCCTCGACCTGCTGCGCCGCGACGAGTTGGCCACCGGCATCCTCCAGCACGTCGGCCACGAGGAGAACGTCCGGGCGATCATGCGCCACCGCGCGCACACCGTCGGCAGCGACGGCCTGTTGGTCGGTGCCCGCCCGCACCCGCGCGCCTGGGGCACCTTCCCCCGCTACCTGGCCCGGTACAGCCGCGAGTCGGGCGTCCTCACGCTGGAGGAGGCGATCGCCCGGATGACCGGCCGCCCCGCCGCCCGGCTCCGGCTCGACCGCCGCGGGCGGATCGCCCCCGGCCACCACGCCGACCTGGTGCTCCTCGACCCCGGGAGGGTCCGGGACACCGCCACCTTCGACCGTCCCCGGCAGCCCGCCGCCGGCATCGAGCACGTCTACGTCAACGGCACCGCCGCCGTCCGGGAGGGCCGCACCACGGGTGCCCGCCCCGGACGGGCACTGCGCCGAACCGACCGAGGAACGCTTGCCGCATGAACCCAACGCCCGCCGTACTCGCCCGCGCCCGCGCCGTGCTGGCCGCCTCGCCCGTCATCGCCGTGGTCCGCGCACCGCGGATACCGGATGCCGCCGCGCTCTGCGCCGCGCTCTCCGAGGGCGGCATCCACCTGACCGAATTCACTTTCACCACGCCGGATGTGACGACACATCTGCGGCGCGCCACCCGGGTGGGGTGGCGGGTCGGGGTCGGCACCGTGCTGACCGCGGAGCAGGCCGACCGGGCGATCGGCGCGGGCGCCTGGTTCCTGGTCACGCCCGGACTCCGGCCGGAGGTGGCTCGGCGTGCGCACGCCGAGCGGGTGCCGGTGGTGCTCGGCGCGCTGACGCCGACCGAGGTGCTCCAGGCCCACGAGCTCGGCGCGGCCGCGGTCAAGGTCTTCCCGGCCCGGGCGTTCGGCCCCGGCTACTTCAAGGACCTGCGCGCTCCCTTCCCGGACATCCCGCTGGTCGCCTCCGGCGGCGTGAACGCGGGCAATGCCGGCGAGTTCCTGGCCCAGGGCGCGCTCGCGGTCTGCGCCGGCTCGGAGGTGGTGGCGCCGGATGCGGTGGCGGCCGGGGACTGGGCGGAGATCACCCGCCGGGCCAAGGCGTTCACCGAGGCCTGCGCGGGCCGGTAGCGCAGCGGAGCGCGGTCGCGCCGCACCCGGCGGGCGCGCCGCCGCGCCGGTCCGGCGCCACGCCCGGGGCCGCTGCGGGCTGTCGGGACGGCCGGGATTGGACGAGAATCGGTAGACCCGGCCCCCGGCACCCGGCAGGAGGATCCACCCCATGACCTCGACCCGCCCCGGCCCCGACTGGCTGGCCGACGCCGTCCTCTACCAGATCTACCCGCAGACCTTCGCCGACTCCGACGGCGACGGCATCGGCGACTTCGCCGGTGCCGCCGAGCGCCTCGACCACCTCGCCTGGCTCGGCGTCGACACGGTCTGGCTCACCCCCTGCTTCGCCTCACCGTTCCGCGACGCCGGGTACGACGTCAGCGACTACCTGACGCCCGCCCCGCGCTACGGCACCTCCGACGACCTGGCGGCGCTGGTCGAGGCCGCCCGCCGCCGCGGCATCCGGATCCTGCTCGACCTGGTCGCCGGCCACACCTCCGACCGGCACCCCTGGTTCCTGGCCGCCGCCGAGGACCCGTCCGACCACCGCTACATCTGGTCCGACCAGCAGGTGGACGGCTTCGTCGGCTCGCCCGGCAGCCGGCCGGGCTGGTACCGGCCGAACTTCTTCGACTGCCAGCCCGCGCTCAACTTCGGCTACGCGCGCAGCCGTTCCGACGAGCCGTGGCGCCAGCCGGTCGACGCCGACGGCCCGCGCGCCAACCGCCGGGCGCTGCGCGAGATCATGGCGCACTGGCTCGGCCTCGGCGTGGCCGGCTTCCGCGTCGACATGGCCTCCTCGCTGGTCAAGGACGACCCCGGGTTCACCGAGACCGCCAAGCTCTGGACCGAACTGCGCGACTGGCTCGACCGCGCCCACCCGCAGGCCGCCCTCTTCGCCGAGTGGGGCGACCCGGCCGCCGCCGTCGCGGCCGGCTTCCACGCCGACTTCTTCCTCCAGTTCGGCGGCGCCGACCGCGGCCTGCCGCTGCGCTCGCTCTGGAACAACAACGCCGGCACGGTGGAGGAGTTCTGGCAGCAGGGCCCGTGCTACTTCGAGGCCGAGGGCCGCGGCACTCCGCAGGTGTTCCTGGACGCCTGGCGCTCGGCCGCCGAACTCACCGAGGGCGCCGGGTACATCGCCCTCCCCACCGCCAACCACGACTTCTCGCGGCTCGCCACCGGCCCGCGCACCGGCGCCCAACTCGCCCCCGCCTTCGCCTTCCTGCTCACCTGGCCCACCCTGCCGGCGGTCTACTACGGCGACGAGATCGGCATGCGGTACCTGCCGGGGCTGCCGGACGTCGAGGGCAGCGTGCTCGGCCCGCAGTACAACCGGGCGGGCTCGCGCACCCCGATGCAGTGGGAGCCGGGGCCGACCGCCGGCTTCTCGACCGCACCCGCCGACCGCCTCTACCTGCCCGTCGACCCCGATCCGCACCGGCCCGACGTGGCCACCCAGCGGGCCGACCCGACCTCGTTGCTGCACACCGTCCGGCGGCTGATCGCACTGCGCCGCGCCCACCCGGGGCTGGGCGCGGCGGGGGACGTGGACGTCCGGCACGCCGGGTACCCGCTGGTGTACACCCGGGCCGGGCGGTACCTGGTGGCCGTCAATCCGCGGCGGGAGCCGGGCGAGGTGCCGCTCGGCCGGGTCGGGGTGCGGCCGCTGGACGTCCAGGGGGTGCGGGTGGTCGACGGGTGCCTGCGGGCGGACGGCTTCTCGTACGGGGTGTTCGAGCTGGCATGAGGGGTGGGGCGGTTCCGGGTGTCCGGTGAGGTCGCCGGGCGCCCGGGCTGGCGTCGCGCCTACCAGGCGCGTTCCACCAGCCCGAGCCCAACCACCTGAAGGTCGCGGTCGGCACCCTGCACTCCTTCTGGACCGGCGCCGGCTTCCTGGAGGGCGCGCGCAGCCTGCTCTACTTCGACGGCGGCGCCGGGCTCGGCGGGCACGTCCTGACGCTGGCGCTCTGGCTGCTGCTCGGCGGGCTGGTGATGGCCGGCGCGGCGCTGCACGAGCGGCGCGGGCGCGCAGCGGCGCTCGCGACGCGCGCGACGGAGGCGGAGGCCGAGGAGGAGATGGCGGAGGTCGTCGCGGTCTGACCCCGCCAAGGCGGCGGGGGCGAGGCGGGCGGTGTCAGGGTGCGGCGTCGGGGGCGTCCTGGGCGTCGGGGGTGTCGGGGGCGTCGCCGGTGCCCCCGGTGTCCGGGACGTGCGGGGCGACCTGGGCGTCGGGTGCGTCCAGCCAGGCCCTGAGCTCCTCGGTGTGCTCGCCGAGCCGTGGCGGACGGTGTGCGTAACGCGGCGGCGTCCGGGAGAGGTTGATCGGGTTGGCGACCAGGTCGAGCGGTTCGCCGTCCGGGCCCGGTACCGTCGCCCGCGGCTCCAGACCGAGGCTGTCGGCGAGCCGGAAGGCGTCGGCCAGGTCGTTCACCGGTCCGCACGGCACGCCGAGCGGAGTGAGGACGGCGAACCACTCGGCGGCAGTGCGGAGTCGGAGCCGCGCGGAGAGCTCGTCGGCCAGCGCGCCGACGTGCGCCACCCGGTCGGGGTTGGTGGCGAACCGCGGGTCCGCGGCCAGCTCCGGTGCGCCCAACCCCCGGCAGAGCGCGGCGAACTGGCGGTCGTTGCCCACCGCCACGACCAGCGGCCGATCGGCGGCCGGGAACACCTCGTACGGCGCGATCGACGGGTGGCGGTTGCCGAGGATGCCCGGGACGGCGCCGGCCAGGGTGTAGCCGGCGGACTGGTTCACCATGCTGGACAGCAGGGTGGAGAGCAGATCGACCTCGACCACCTGGCCCTTGCCGGTGGCGTCGCGCTCGCGCAGCGCGGCCAGCACCCCGACGGCGGCGTGCAGCCCGGTCAGCACGTCCACCACGGCGACCCCGGTTTTCACCGGTTCGCCCGGGGCGGCGCCGGTGACGCTCATCAGGCCGCCGACGGCCTGGACCAGCAGGTCGTACCCCGGCAGGGCGGCGCCCGCCCCGGCGCCGAAGCCGGTCACCGAGCAGTAGACCAGCCGGGGGTTGAGCGCGAGCGCGTCCCGGTGGCCGAGGCCGTGCCGCGCCATCGTGCCCGGGCGGAAGTTCTCCACCAACACGTCGGCCCGGCGGACCAGTTCGACGGCGCAGGCGTGGTCGGCCGGGTCGCGCAGGTCCAGCGCGATCGAGCGCTTGTTGCGGTTGACGGAGAGGAAGTAGGTCGCCTCGCCCTGCGCGTGCGGCGGCCCCCAGGCGCGGGTGTCGTCCCCGCGTCCCGGCTGCTCGACCTTGACCACGTCGGCGCCGAGGTCGGCGAGGAGCATGGTCGCGTAGGGGGCGGCCAGCACCCGCCCGAAGTCGGCGACCAGGACGCCGGAGAGGGGCAGGTCCGGCGCCTTCGGCCGGGCGGGTTCGGCGCGGTCACCGCTCATGCCGCGCCCCTGGCGGGGGCGTGGACGGGTACCGTCCGGGTGCTGGTGAGGACCTTCCCTGCCGCCTGCCGCATCGCTCTCCCTGTCGTTCATGCCGTTCGCCCGGCCGGGTCCGGGGTCGGGTCCGGATCATTCTGGGGGCGGGAGCGGGCTTTCGGGCAGTGGCGTTCCGGTCGGACGCCCTGCTCTCGGTGGCTGCGCGGTCAGCGGCCGCTCGCGGTGCGTCCTGCAGTCCCCCGAACGGGGGCGGCCCGAGCGGGGGATCTCCCGGTGGCACGGCGCCCCAGCGCGCAGTGGCGGCCGGTCGGCGTGCTCTGCTGGCAGGTACGCGTTCCCTCCGGCGCGCGCCCCCGACGTTCCCGTGTCGCGCCCGTCCCGGGTCGCCCGTTCTCCCGCGGCGCCCGTTCCCTCGTCGCATTCCGATCGATTCGACCATCCGACGATCCGAGGAGATGTCCATGCCCCGCCCGCCCCGCCACCGCCTCGCCGGACTGCTCGGTACGGCCTCCGCTGCCTCCGTCGCACTCGCCCTGCTCGCCGCCACGCCGGCCGTCGCCGTCTCGCCGCCTCTGTCCGACCCGCGGATCATCGCCCACTTCGACCTGGCCCAGGGACAGACGCCGGAGAACATCGCGCTCGAACCGGACGGCTCCGCGGACCTCACCTTCGCCCTCGCCCGGCAGATCGGGCGGGTCGACCCCGCCGGACACCTCGCGATCCTGGCCACCCTGCCCGCACCCGACCGGCCGAACACCCCGCTGGTCACCGCCCCGGTCGTCACCGGCATCGTCCGCGCGCACGACGGCACCCTCTACTTCGCCTACGCCACCGGCACCGCCGATCTCACCGGCATCTGGCGGCTCTGCCCCGGCAGCACGCCGGAGCGCATCTCGGCCTTCCCGGCGGACAGCCTGCCCAACGGCCTCGCCCTCGACGAGCGCGCCGGCCTGCTCTACTCCGCGGACTCGGCGCTCGGCCTGGTCCGCACGGTGCCGGTGGCCGGCGGGGACCCGGTGGTCTGGTCGGACGACGCGCTGCTCAAGCCCGCCCCCGGCGCGTTCGGCGCCAACGGCCTCAAGGTGCACCACCACGCCGTCTGGGTGGGCAACACCGACACCGGCACGCTGCTGCGCATCCCGATCGGGCGCGACGGCGCCGCCGGGACGCCGCAGGTCCGGGCCACCGGGCTCACCGGCCTGGACGACTTCGGCTTCATCGGCCGCGGCGACAGGCTGATCGCGGCGCTCAACACGCCCAGCGAGGCCGTTTACCTCGACGAGCACGGCAGCCGCCACACCGTCCTCACCGGGCAGGACGGCCTCTCCAACCCCACCGCGGTGGCCGTCCGCGGGGACACCGTCTACGTCCCGAGCGCGGCCTTCTCCACGCAGACCGACCCGAACCTGCTGCTCGCGACGCTGAGCCGCTAGGCCCGGCGGAGGTGGCCCGGGCAGGCGTGCGGCGTCGGCCCGGGCCGACGGGCTCGTGCGGTCAGCGCCGGCCCGGCACCTGGGCGTAGCGGCCGGCGGACCCCTGGCCGAGGAGGCCGCGGCCCGCGCCGAACAGGGAGCCGACCGCGCTGCCGAGGGCGAAGAACGGGGTGAGGTAGGACGGCCAGGCCGCCCAGCCGACGGCCGCCGTCACCGCACCCGCGACCAGCAGTGCAGCGAGCACCGACGCGAACGGTCCGGCACCGACGGTGAGCCGGGCGGTGAGCAGCCCGAGCCAGTAGGCCCCGACGGCCACCCCGGCGAGCAGGAGAAGAGCGAGCGACACGCCGCGACCCTACCCGCCGGGCTGTGACGCGGGGCCGGTGGGGGCGATGGTGCAGCCGGACCGGTGACCCCGTGGCGGGCAGGTGGCGCCGGCCGCGGGCGGGCGGGGTGTCGAGGGGCTGACGGGGTGCGTACCGATGTGGCTCCTGCCGGTGCGGGTCAGGGGCGGAGGGGTGGGCGGGTGAAGCAGCAGTCGCCGCAGACGCCCGCGGTCGGGCCGACGCGGTAGTAGAGGCAGCAACTGGTGCGCCGGAAGCCGCCGGTGTGCAGCGTCCCGGTGCCGGCCAGCGGCGTCCGGTCCAGCAGGTGGGCGACCAGCGCCTCGGCCCGGCCGGGGGCCGCGTGCGGGCGGAGCATCCGCAGCGTGCCCGCCAGGGCGGAGGCGGCGTTGCCGTCGAGCAGCCGCTCCGAGAGCGGGACCGCGGCCCGGACAGCGGTGGCCAGTGGCGCCAACTGGCCCTGGACCAGCACCCGGTGGAGCCGGTCGGCCAGCTCGGCCAGGTTGTCGGGGCCGGCCTCGCCGGGGGACGTGCCCTCGCCCGCGGGCTGCGGCCGGTGGGGCGCCCAGAGGTCGATCGGGCCCTGGTCGGGGACGCGCACGTGGGCCCGGTCGGGGTCCAACTCGGGGACGGTGCCGAGCAGGACGGCGGCACCGAGACTCACCGAGCAGAACCGGGCGGCGAGTCCGAGGTGCAGGATCGAGGCCGCTACCCGGGGCTCGGCGGTGCCGAGTCGGCGCGCGACCTCCCGGACCCGTGCGGCCAGCAGGGAGTCCGGCCCGGTCGCGTACAGGTCGCGCAGCGGACGGTAGCCCGGCGGCGGGGTGCCGGTGGGTTCGGTGGCGGCGTCCAGCGCGAAGTACGGCCCGGCGACGGCGAGTCGGCGGTAGTCGGGCATCGAAGGCCGTCCTCCGGGTCGGTGGCGGGCGGCCCGGCGCCGTCGGGCGGCCGCGCCGTTGTCGGTACGGAGGAACGGTAGCGCGTGGCCGTGGTGCGGGAGCACGGGAGTGCGGGCGCGCCGGAGTGCCGGTGGCGTGGGCGGGGCGGCCGCGGTGGTCCGGACGTGCGGAACCTGCGAGGCGGGGGTGGCCTCCGGACGTCGCGTCCTCCGGCCTGTAGTTCGATCGTCGACCTAGGTACCAGCGGCAGACCCTGATCCGTCTCGATCTGTCGCCACTGCCTCCTGCGGTCGAACTTCCTCGTCTACCTCGCAGGTCCACTTCCATGATGCGCCTGTACCGGTCGTTGCACCAGGGCTTTGCCGCCGGGAATCCGGGCAAACTGCAATCTTTCGGTCCGCATGGTCAGCGCAGCGCGTCCTTGCGCAGGAACTTCTTCAGCCGCTGCCAGGTCCAGGTGTTGATCACGTCCTCGGTGGTCAGCCAGGCCCGCTGGGCGGTGCCGATCCCGTACCGGGGGTAGGCCAGGTGGCCGGTGGCGTGGGCGTCGCTGTCGATCGAGAACTTCACGCCGTACCGCTTGGCCCGCAGGACGTCCTCGTCCCGCAGGTCGAGCCGCTGGGGCGAGCTGTTGATCTCGATCGCGGTGCCGGTCCGCGCGGCGGCCTCGAAGACGGCGTCCAGGTCGACGTCGATCGGCCCGCGCCGGCCGATCCGCCGGGTGGTGAGGTGGCCGATGACGTGCACGTGCGGGTTCTCGCAGGCGCGGATCAGCCGGCGGGTCTGGGTGGCCCGGTCGGCGCCGAAGTGCGAGTGGACGGACGCCACGCAGACGTCGAAGCCGGCCAGGAACTCGGCGGGCCAGTCCACCCCGCCGTCCGGGCCGATGTTCAGCTCGGTGCCGTGGAGCAGCCGCATCCGCTTGTGCCGGTCGGCGAGCCCGCGCAGCTGCTCGCGCTGGGCGAGCATCTTCTCGTCCGTCATCCGCTGCATGACCAGGTCGGGCGCGTGGTCGGTGACGGCGTAGTAGCTGTAGCCGCGGGCGGCCGCCGTGTCGATCATGTCCTCCAGGGTGGCCAGCCCGTCGGTGAGGTCGGTGTGGGTGTGCAGATCGCCACGGAGGTCCGATTCGGCCACCAGGTCCGGCAGTTCGCCGCGCAGCGCCGCCTCGACCTCGCCCCGGTCCTCGCGCAGCGGCGGCGCGATCCAGGGCAGCCCGAGCGCTGCGTAGACCTCGTCCTCCGTCGCCGAGACGACCTTCTCCCCGCTCTCTGCGTCGAACAGCCCGTACTCGGAGAGCTTCAGCCCGGCCCGGACGGCCATGGTGCGGAGCTTGATGTTGTGGGCCTTGGAGCCGGTGAAGTAGACCAGCGCGGCGCCCCAGTCCTCCTCGGGCACCACCCGCAGGTCCACCTGCAGGCCCTTGGCGGTGCGCACCGAGGTCTTGGTCGGTCCGCGGACGATCACCTCGGCCACGTACGGGAGTTCGGTGAGTGCGGTCATCAGCGGCTCGGAGTCCTCGGCGGTGGCGAGTACGTCGATGTCGCCGACGGTCTCGCGCATCCGGCGCAGCGATCCGGCGTAGGCGCAGCGCGTGCAGCCCGGGACGGCGGAGATCGCCCTGACGATCTGCTCGGCCTGCTCGGTGGCGGCGTCGAGCAGGGTCCGGCCGCCGGACTGCCGCATCAGCTCGATGCCGTGCAGGATCTTCTCGCCGCTGCGCTCGCCGAAGCCGGCCACCTCGCTCAGGCGGTCGGCGCGGACGGCCTCGGCGAGCTGGTCGACGGAGGCGATGTCGAGGTCGCGGTAGAGGGCGAGGGCGCGCTTGGGCCCCACGCTGGGGACGGCCATCATCTCCCGGACGCCGGGCGGGATCTTGGCGCGCAGTGTCTCCAGCGCGGACATCCGGCCGGTGGCGAGGTACTCGGCGATCTTCTCGGCGGTGGACTTGCCGACGCCGGGGATCTGTTGGAGCCCCTTGGCGTCCAGCCGTGCGACGTCCTCCGGGTGCCCTCCCACCGCGCGGGCGGCCTTCTCGTAGGAGCGGGCCCGGAAGGCGTCCCCTCCGGTGATCGAGATCAGGTCGGCGTACTCCTGGAGCAGCTCCTGGACCTGGTCGTTGATCCGGGTCATGGGGCCAGTCTAGGTTCGGCGGCCGGATCGGGCCGGGTGGGTGGAGTCGGTTGGGCGGGCCGTGGGGCGGGTGGTGCGGGCCGGGCCGGCGGGGCCGTCCGGAGGTCCGCCCCGTCTGTCGGCCGGGGCGGACCCCGCCGGTCGGCGGGGGAGTGCGGCGAATGTGCACCCCTGAGCCGGATTGTCACCCGTCCGGTGGGGGCGCAGGCTTGGCGGAGGGGCCCGGAAACGCGGCCCGCTCCGGCCCGCCCGCGTCCGACGGCGGTACGGGCCGGCGAAGCACGAGGGGCAGGGCGCGATGGCACGCGGGAGGGTCTGGGGCTATGTGGCCTCCGGTGCCCGGATGCTCGGCGGACTCGCCGCGGCCGGCGGCGTCGGCGGCAGCGCCGGCGGTCGGCCGGGCGGGCCCGGCGGGCCCGCCGGGCCGGGTTGGAGCGGGAGCAGCGGTCCGGGCGGACCGGGTGGTGCCGCGGAGGGCCCGGGACGGTCGCGAACAGGGGTGATGGCCGGTCCGCGGCCGCTCAGCCGGGCCGAGTTGGAGCGGGTGCACTGGACGGTCCGCCCGATCGGCTGCGGTCCCCAGGCGCAGCACGTCCAGGTGGCCGAGGTGGTGCAGCGGGTGCTGCGGGGCGGCGGTCGCGCGGCGGCCGTCTCGACGCGGATACCCGGCGGGCTGCCGGTGGTGAAGGGTGACGCCCGGCGGCTGGAGACGGCGCTGGCCGGGCTGGTCGACCACGCCGTCCGGCGGAATCCGGCCGGCGCCGCGGTGCTGGTCCGGGCCGAGGTGGCCGCGGTCGGCCGGGCCGGCCCGCGGCGTGCGCGCGGCGCCGAGGACGTGGGAGGCCCCGAGGAGGCGGGCGCCCTGGATCCGGCGAGCGGCTGGGGCGGCGGCCCGGCCCGGGTGGAGATCCGGGTCGTGGACCGCGGCCCGTGCGAACTGCCCGAGGCCCGGGAGTGGCTGCTGGCGGGGATGCGCACGGGCGGGCCGGCGGGCCCGGCCGTGCACGGGCTGGTCCGGGCGGCCGGCGGGCGGCTCGCCGTGGAGCAGACCCCGGGCGGCGGCCTGACCGTGGTGCTGGCGCTGGCGGTCGCCCTGGAGTGACACCGGGCCGGAGCGCCTTCGGCGGCCCCCAGCCGCCCGCGGACCGCTCGCGGGCCGTCTTCTGACCACTCGCGGGACGTCCCCGTGGAACCGCAAAGACGTCTTTGCAAAATTCCTTTGCGAAGAAGTCTTTGCGGTTCTACGCTGCTGCCATGACCGAAGAGAAGCGGTGGCCGCACAGCCCCGACCCGCAGACCGATGTCGTCCTCGACGCGCGGGGCCTGCGGGCCATGGCCCATCCGGTGCGCGTGCAGCTGGTCGGGCTGCTGCGTCGACTCGGGCCGTCCACCGCGACCAGGCTGGCCGAGCGGATGGGCCTGACGTCGGGCGCGACCAGCTACCACCTGCGCCAGCTGGCGGCCGCGGGCTTCGTCACCGAGGACACCGAGCGCGGCAACGCCCGCGAGCGGTGGTGGAAGGCGGTCCACCAGAACACCGTCTGGTCGGACCGGGACTTGGCCGAGCAGGAGCCCGAGGCGGCGATCGGCTTCCTCCGGTCGGTTGTCGCCGCGAACGCGCTGACCACCCAGCGCGCCCTGAACGAGTTCGACGCCATGTCGCGCAGCTGGCGGCACGCGTTCGACTTCAGCGACTGGGCGCTGCGGCTGACGCCGGAGGAGTCGCGCGAGCTCGCCGAGGAGCTGGCGGCGGTGGTCGCCCGCTACCGCCGGGACGACGCCCGGGAGGAGGCGCCCGAGGGGGCGGAGCGGGTCGCGGTCGTGCTCCAGGTGCTGCCCGATCCCGCGGGCGGGCTGCCGGCGGACGAAGCGGACGCGGGCGACGAGGGGGAGGGGCGGGTATGAGCACCACCGTGGATCGAGGCCCGGCCCCGGCGCCCCGCACCGTCCGCCCGCTGGTCGGCGTGTTCGGAGCGATGGCGATCTCGCTGACGGGGACGCGGGTCTCGGCCATCGCCCTGCCCTGGTTCGTCCTCGCCACCACCGGCAGCGCCACCATGACCGGCCTCGTCGCGTTCGTCGAGATGACGCCGTACGTGCTCGTCAAGGCCCTCACCGGGCCGATGATCGACCGGCTGGGCCCGCGCGTCGTCTCCTGGACGACGGACGCGGTCAGTGCCGTCGCCGCGGGCCTGATCCCGCTGCTGCACGGCGTCGGCGCGCTGCCGTTCTGGCTGCTCCTGGTCATGGTCGGCGTGGTCGGCGGGGTCCGCGGCCCGGGGGACCTCGCCAAGGAGGTGATGGTCCCCGAGGCGGCCGACCGCGCCCGGATACCGCTGGAGCGGGCCACCGGCCTCGCCGGCGTGACGGAGCGGCTGGCCTCGACGGTCGGGCCGGCGGTCGGCGGTGGTCTCATCGCGCTGCTCGGCCCGATGGCGGGCCTGACCGTCAACGCCGCGGCCTTCGCCCTCGGCTCGCTGGTGATCGCGTTCGCCCTGCCCGCCGGCATGGGCCGCGCGGCCGCCGCGCCCGAGCCCGCGGCGGAGGGTGCGCCCGGAGAGAAGGTCGGCTACTGGCAGATGTTCCGGGAGGGGTTCACCTTCCTGCGCAGCGAGCCGCTGATGCTCACCGTGATCGTGATGATCGGCATCACCAACCTGCTGGACGCCGGGTTCATGACGGTCCTGATACCGCTCTGGGCCAAGGAGTCCGGCGGCGGCCCGGCGGCCATCGGGCTCTCCGGCAGCGCCTGGGGGATCGCCGCGGTCGCGGGCAGCCTGGTGGCGGCGGCCGTCGCCCACCGCCTGCCGCGCCGGACGGTCTTCTTCGCCGGCTTCCTGCTCTGTGGTGCCCCCCGCTTCCTGGTCCTCGCGCTGGATGCGCCGATGGGTGTGGTGCTCGCCGTGTTCGCGGTGGGCGGCTTCGGGGCCGGGTTCCTCAACCCGATCCTCGGCGCGATCACCTTCGAACGCGTCCCGCGTCACCTGCTCGGCCGGGTCGGCGCCCTGGGCGACTCGCTCGCCTGGGCCGGCATACCCCTCGGCGGCCTGCTCGCCGGCAGCGCCGCCGCGCTCACCGGCCTGCTGCCCGTGCTGCTCGCCTTCGGCGGCCTCTACCTCGCCACCACCACCCTGGCGGGCCTGCGCCCGGAGTGGCGGGAGATGGACCGCTCGCGCGGGCGGGGCGCGGTGGCCGGATCGGTTCCGCCGAGCACGGTCGGCGCCGAGTCGGCGGCCGGCGAACCGGTGGGGTCGGCGGCCCGGTGACGGTGGCGCCCGTGCGGCGCCGTGCGTCCGGGCCCGCTCGCCCCCGTCGGCCGGCCCGATCCGAGCAGCTTTCCTGACGGCCGGGCAGCCGGCGCGGGACACCGTGCAGGGCAGGCGGCGGTGGCGGTTCACCGACCGGGGTCGCGGGCGTGGCGCTCGGCCTCGGCATGCCACTCGGGTGCGGTCATGCCGGCGATGCTAGGGCGTGCCCTGGTCGGCGTGCCTCCGGTGGGAGCGGCGGCCGGCGGACGGGCGGTCGTCGGGTGGGCGGTCACCGGGCGGGGTGGTGGTCCAGCGGAGCAGGAGCACGCTGGCCAGGGCGGCGAGGGCGCACCAGGTGGAGATGAAGGCCAGTCGCCACAGCAGCGCGCAGACGACGGCGCCCACGCCGGTGAGCAGACCGAGGTGCCGTAGCCGGCGGTCGCCGCTGAGGAGGAGCGCGCCGACGGTGGCGAGCAGGTAGCCGGTCAGCAGGAGTGCCGGGTGCGGGAGGCCGACGGCGTAGGTGAGGGTGTGGCCGTGTTCGGCGGCCCCGACCGGGTGGGTGGCGACGGCCACGGCGAGCGGGGCGGCGACGAGGAGGCCGAGGAGTACGAAGGGCAGGAGGCGCCGTCGGCGGGCCGGTTCGCGTGCCGCGCACCAGACCCCGGCGGGGACGAGCACGGGCAGCAGCGGCAGGGCGATCACCGCCCATGCGGTGCGGGCCAACCCGGCCGCGGGTGCGGGCAGGTCGCCGTCGGCGCCGGACCAGACCGCGGCCTCGATCAGCTGGTGCACGCCGAGCACCAGGGGGAGCGAGGCGAGAAGCAGGCGCTCCGGTCGCCCGGCGCGGTACGCGCGGGCCAGGCAGACCAGGCCGATCCCCGCGACCACGCCGCCGGCCGCCAAGTCCGCCTGCGCGCTCCAGCACATGCCTCAGCCCGGCCCCGGGACTACCGGGGGCTCCCGCCGGTGCCGCGCGGATCGTTGCCCTCGCGGCGGTCGGGTCCTTGGTCGTCGGGTCCTTGGTCGTCGGGTGCGCGGCTGTCGGGTGCGCGGCTGTCGGCTGTCGGGCTGCCGTCGACGGGGCCGCTTGTGGGGCCGCTGCCGGGAGGGTCGTGGTGTGGCGGGCCCGGGCCCGGGGCGTGGTCGGGGGCGGGATCGGTACCGGCGTCGGTACCTGCGTCGGCACCGGCACCTGCATCGGGGGCGGCACCGGAACCGGCACCTGCGTCGGGGGCGGCCTCGGGCCCGACCCTTCCCGAGTCTTCGGGGAGGTCGCCGACGCTCTCCAGCAGGTCTCCGGTGGAGCCGGGCATCGCGGGGTGGCGGCCGATCACGATCACGCCGATGACGATGGCGATCAGCCCGGCGATCTCCCAGGCCAGGGCGCCGGGCGTGACCCGCAGCCGGTCGCCGAGGAAGCCGACCGCACAGACGATCCCGGTGATCGGCTGCGCGGCGGTGAGCGCGGGCAGCGACATCCGCAGCGGCGCGGCCTCGAACGCACTCTGCACCAGCAGCAGTCCGACCACGCCGGCCGCCACCACCGCGTACGGCTGCCAGGTGCCCAGCACGGCCGAAAGACCGTCGTGGTCGAGGCGTTGGGTGGTGGTGCGGGTGAGGGCGTCCTGGAGACCGTAGAGCAGGCCGGCGGCCAGGGCGAGCAGCGTGGCCTCCTCGAAGAGGGGCAACCGGCGGGCGAACGAGACCAGCAGCAGGGTCAGCCCGGTGACCGTCCCGACCACCAGCCAGTGCCGCAGTTCGCCGGCCGGTGGACCGCCGCCGGTGGGTCGTCCGGCCACGATGAAGGCCGTGACGCCGAGGGCGAGCAGCAGCACCCCGATCCAGCCGGAGCGCCCGAGGGACTGGCGGGTCAGGACGCGGGAAAGGGCCATGGCGAAGAGCAGGTTGGTCGCGAGCAGCGGTTCGACCAGTGAGACCTCGCCCTGGTTGAGGGCGAGCGCGGAGAGGATGAGCCCGCTGACCATGAAGCCGGTGCCGAGCAGCCACTCGGGCATCCGCAGCAGGTCGAGCAGCAGTCGCCAGTGCAGCAGGTCGCCACGCGGGGCCCGTTGTGCCGCGTGCTGCTGGAGGACGAACCCGAGGCCCAGGCAGCAGGCGGCGCTCAGTGCGAGGAGGAAGACCACCACGAAGGGACCACCCCAATGTCGCTGCCCGCACCGCACCGGTGGTCTGCGGTTCGACGGCGGTCGCGGCGCGCTCTCGTCAGCGTACCGCCGGGGCGGCCCGCCGACCCCCGGGAGCGGCCGGGGTGGGCGTGGCGCCCGGGCACACGGCCGTGGCCCCCGGCCGTGCCTCCGTCCGTCCCCCCGGCCCGCGCTTGCCGCCGTGGGCGGAGCGGGCGCACGCTGGTGTGAGCGGCCGCCACGGCGTCAGCATCCGTGCCGGTCAGAGCAGGCACGACGGGGGCGGGCGCCAGGAGGTGTGGCATGCACAACCAATGGGATGTGGAGCTGAGCTTCGACGAAGACGGCGTGCACACGGCGTGCGACGCGAGGCTGACCGGCGCCAGGGCACCGGGCCTCAGCGCGCACGGGGAGTCCGTCAAGAGCGCGGACGACCGCCCGCTCGCCCGGATCGGCGAGGAGATGGCGGCCTCCCGTGCACTGGAGGAACTGGCCCACAAACTCCGGGCGCAGGCCACCGGGGAGATCGAGGACGAGGGCCACCGGCCCGGCTACCTGATCTACTGAACACGTACCGACCGACGGTCGCGGACCGGCCGACAGGGCCTCCGGGCCTCCGAAGCAACCGGGCCGGGCGCAGTGCGCCCGGCCCCCGGCAGCCCCCGGTTGGCGGTGGGCCCCGTCCGGCTCCGGCTGATCAGCCGGCCGTCCGATCGTCCGATCGTCCGATCGTCCGGTCGGCAGATCAGCCGATCCGCAGATCAGCCGAACTGTCCGGGCTGGTAGTCACCGGCGGGCGTCTGGACCATGACGTTGCCGCGGTTGAAGGCGTTGATCACGGTGATGACACCCACCAGGGCGCCGAGCTGCTCCTCGTCGTAGTGCTTGGCGGCGTTGGCCCAGACCTCGTCCGGGACGCCCCCGGCGGCATCGGCGATGCGGGTGGCCTCCTCCGCGAGCTCCAGCGCCGCGCGCTCGGCATCGGTGAACACCGTCGCCTCGCGCCAGGCCGCGACCAGGTTGAGGCGCTCGGGGCTCTCGCCGGCGTGCACGGCGTCCTTGAAGTGCATGTCGGTGCAGAAGCCGCAGCCGTTGATCTGGCTGGCGCGGAGCTTCACGAGCTCCTGGGTCGAGGCCGGCAGCGTCGAGTCGGCGAGCACCTTGCCCGCGGCGATGATGTGCTTGAAGACCTTGCCGAGGACCGGGTTGGTGAAGGGGTTGAGGCGTGCTTCCATGATGGGCTCCGTTGCCGTCGTCCTGCGGTGTCACATCCTTGACGGGACAGCCCGGCGGTTTGTGACACGGAGCCGATGTGACGGGCGTCACTCCCGTTCCGGCCTGTCGGCCCTGACATCGCAGCGCGATCCGACCCGCGGGGCGCCCGCTACGGGCGGGCGGCGAGGAACTCGGTGAGGCGACGGTTGAGTTCGGCCGGGTGGGCGATCGGGAGATTGTGGTGGGAGGCGTCGGGGAGCACGTCCACGGTGGCCCCGGGCAGGGCCTTCCGTGCCAGCTCGGCGACGCGCCGGGCGTCGTGCGTGCGGCTCCGGGCGGCGAACAGGGCCAGCGTCGGCGCGGTGAGGGCGCGCAACCGTTCGGTGGTCGGTTGCGGGCCGGTGACCGGGCGGGTGGCGGGGAAGCCGGTGAAGCCGAGTGCGTACAGCTCGCGCCAGGCGGCTTCGTCGGTGGTGCCGGAGCCGGCGCCCCGGGCCTCCCAGGTGAGGTAGGAGCGGGCCTTGCCGGCCGTCCGGGGCGGCACGAAGAGCGGTAGGGCGCGCAGCAGGTAGCCGGGGCGGAACCCGGCGAAGCACTGGGTCGGGTCGAGCAGGGCCAGTCGGTGGACCCGCTCCGGGGCGTGGAGCGCGTACTCCAGTGCGATCCAGCCGCCGTAGGAGTGGCCGCAGAGGTCCACCCCCGCGACGCCGAGTCCGTCGAGCACCGCGTCGAGCCAGCTCATCAGGCCGGCCACGCCACCGAGCGGCACGTCGAGGACGCTGCGGCCGGGGTCGCCGATCAGGTCGACGGCGAGGATGCGGTGGCCGGCCGCGGTGAGCGCCCCGACATTGGCGAACCAGCCGGTGGAGGTGGCGCCGCCGCCGTGCAGCAGGACCAGCGGCCGGCCGTCGCGCGGGCCACAGGCGTTGACCCGGGTGGCGCCGTGCGGAGTCCGGACGGTGAGCGCCTCGGCGGGGACGGGCCACCGGCTCAGGGCCTCGTCGTAGGCGGCGAAGAACGCGGCGAGCGCCGGTGAGGCCTGCGCGGCGGCCGAGCCGGGGGAGGCGGACGAGGCGTGGGGGGATCCGGTGGTGCGTGCTGACATCATGCCCTCCGACGGATGGCGAATTCACTCGCTGGCCAATAATCTCGCTGAGCGAGAGAATAGTGGCACAGGGCGTGCCGAGGGAAGGACGACAGGGTGGGTGCACAGGTCGACGGACAGCCGGACGGGCAGCCGGACGGAGAGCCTGCCGCGCAGCAGGGAGGCGGTGCCGGCGGGCGGACGGCGGAGCCGGTGGGCGGTGCTACGGAGCCGATGCAGCTGGTTCATCTGCTGCGCGGGCTGACCGTCGAGCTCGACCTGTTCGGTGCGGAATTCGCCGGTCGGCACGGACTTCACCCGACCGACCTGAGGGCGCTGATCCACCTGTTGGATGCGGCGCGAGCCGGCACTGTAGTGACGCCCGGTCGGCTCGGTGCGGCGCTGCGCCTCAACTCGGCGGGCACCACGGGCCTGGTCGACCGGCTGGAGCGGCTCGGCCTGATCCGTCGCGAGCGCGACCCGGGGGACCGGCGGAAGGTCCGGCTGCTGGTCGAGGACCGGGCGATGGAGCTGGGGCAGGACTTCTTCGGGGGCCTGATCGGGGACCTGGTGGCGGCCATGGGCCGGTTCGACGCCGGAGAGCTGGCGACGGCGCAGCGGTTCCTGCAGTCCATGACCGCCGTGGTCGCCGCGGCCCGGGAGGAGTGACCCGGCCGTCGCGGTGACCCGGCCGCGGTGAGCCGGCCGCGGTGACCCGGCCGCGGTGAGACGAGCTGCGCCGCGGCCGGCTCAGTGGCTCGGGGAGAGCACCCAGGTGACGGCGGAGAGGGTGGCCATCGAGACGAGGGTCGAGCAGAGCACCGAGTCGCGGGCGAGGGCGGTGGCATGGCCGTACTCGCGGGCGTAGACGAAGACGTTCTGGGCCGTCGGCAGTGCCGAGAACAGCACCACGGTGAGCAGCTGGTGCGCCGGCAGGTGGAGGAGGAAGGCGCCGATGGCGAATGCGCCGAGCGGCTGTATCAGCGTCTTGATCGCGACCGCCACGCCGACCTCCGCGTAGCGGCCCGGGCGGCCGGCCCGCCCACGGCCGTGGTGCTGCCTGTCGGTGCCCGCGCCCGGAAGGCCGGTGCCCGGAAGGCCGGTGCCCGGAAGGCCGGTGCCCCGAAGGTCCTCGCCCGCAGGGTCCGTGCCCCGAGGGCCCGCGCCCCGAGGGGCCGTGGCCGGGCGGTCGGCCGGTGGGCGGTGCAGCGACATGCCGAGGGCCACCAGGGCGGTCGGCACGCCGGCGCCGCCGAGCAGCTCGCAGGAACGGTTCAGCTCGGCCGGCAGGTGCCAGCCGCCCGCCGACACCGCGGCGCCGAGCGCGGCCGCGAGCAGGATGGGGTTGCGCAGCGGCAGGGTGAGCGCCGCCCGGCGGCCCGCGCGCCCGGTGTCCAGCACGGTCAGCACGGCGGGTGTCACCAGGAGCGTCTGGAACAGCACCACCGGTGCGGCGAAGGAGGCGTCGCCCAGGATCTGCATGGCGACCGGGATGCCGAGGTTGGCCGAGTTGACGTAGCCGGCCGCCATGCCGCCGATCGCCCGTTCGGCCGGCGGCCGGCCGAAGAAGCGGTGTGCGACGAGCGCGCCGATGCCCACCGCGAGCGCCGTTCCGGCGGCGAAGGCCAGCATCGACGGGTTGGCGAACTGGTCCAGCGGCGTCCGGCCGATCATCAGGAACAGAGCGGCCGGCATCGCCACGTGGAAGACGAACCGGCTCAGCACCGCTTCCGCCTGCGGTCCGAGCAGTCCGCTGCGGCCGACCAGGTAGCCGATCCCGGTGAGGGCCCAGATCGGGGCGAAGCCGGAGAGCAGCGGATGCAGGCTGGGCATGGTTCCTCGGAGGGCTCGGCCGCGCCGGGCCGCGCTGCCGGGGCCGAGGTGCCGGCGCGGCGGTGAGGCGACGTCGGATCGGCGGCGCGGCGGTGCGGCGAAACCGCCCGGGTGGTGGCGGCGTCGTCGGGGCGACGGGGGCGGGTCGGCGGGGTGGCCGCCGAGCCGGGGGTCGCCCGGCCACGCCGAAGTCAACCAGACGCCCCGCGGCCTACCATGGCCCGGTGGACTATCTGAGCCTGGCCGAGGTGGAGACGATCGCATGTCGAGCGCACGAGGGGCAGGTCGACAAGAACGGCCACCCGTACTCCGAGCACCTTGCCGCGGTGGCGCACGGTGTGGCCGCGCGCGGCGGGAGTGACGAGCAGGTCGCGGCCGGTTGGCTGCACGACGCGATCGAGGACGATGCACTGACCCGGGAGTGGCTGGCGGAGGCCGCGCTCTCCGACGCCACCAAGGCGATCGTCGACGCGCTCACCAAGCGCCCCGGCGAGCCGTTGGAGGGCTACACCGCCCGGATCCTGGCGACCCCGGGCGCCCTGCTGGTCAAGCAGGCCGATCTGGCCCACAACTCGAACCCGGTGCGGCTGGCCTCGCTGGACGACGCGACCGCCGCCCGTCTCGCCGAGAAGTACCGTCGCACGCGCGAACTGCTCGGCCTGGCCGAGGACTGACGGGGCGCCGGGTCGGTGGTCCGCCGGTCCGCCGGTCTGGTGGTCTGGTGGTCGGCGATCGCGGACGGCCGGGGCCGAAGACGGGCGAGAGGGCCCGTGCACGCGGATTGCGCGTGCACGGGCCCTCTCGGTCACCCCGGTGATCCCTGTCCGATCCCCGGGGTGAGGGGGGACAGCGGTTCGGAAGCTGGGGGAGGTGGAGCCGGGCGGCTCAATGCCAGTGGCTCAGTGGCTGCGGCTCAGTACCAGTGGTTCGGTACGAGCGGCTTAGTACCAGTGGTGGGTCTGCCAGAAGGCCCAGGCGGCGTTCGGGCTGCCGTAGCGGGTGTTCATGTAGTCCAGCGCCCACTTGATCTGGGTGGCCGGGTTGGTCTTCCAGTCCGCACCGGCGGAGGCCATCTTGGAGCCCGGCAGCGCCTGCGCCAGACCGTACGCGCCCGAGCTCGGGTTGGTCGCGGTCACGTTCCAGCTGGACTCGTGGCTGATGATCTGGCTGAACGAGGCGAGCTGGTTGGCCGGCACGATCTGCGCGGCGATGGTCTTCGGGGAGGCGGTCGCGGCGGAGGCGGTGGAGGGCAGCAGACCGGCACCCACGGCGGTCAGACCGGCAGCGCCGGCAAGAATCGCGGCGGAAGTACGCATACGGAGCTTGAAAGCGGGCATGAAGAACTGGACCTCAATCGGGTTGGGCCGGTGTCACGCCCCGCCTCGACCGGTGGCCGGACAGGGGCCGAAACGGTCGCGGGGCGTGACTCGGCAACAAGCCGTCCTCCGGCGGGACAGGAGCCGGGGCGGCTGACGACTGAGCCATTGTTGCCAGACCGGATCGGCCGCCGCCAAGACCCCCTGGCTACGACCCGCCGTCGTAGCGCCGGGCCCTGCCGTGGAATCGAAGGGACCGCCGAGGCCGGCGTCGTGGTGCCCGCTGACCTGGGGGAATGCCCTGCCGCGGGACCGCCCGCCCTCTCCGATCGGCACTCACTACCGGCCGTCGTGCCGCCCAATCGCGTGTGAGCGCACTCACCGAGCGACCGCCCCACACCGTCACCGTCCGGACGGCGGGCAACCACTGCGCGTACAGACGATCTGAGAGCGGCGCCACAGCCGGAGCCGCCGTCGGAGCCGGCACGGGCGTCGCCGCCGTTGCATCCGGTCCGTCGCACCGGCGTTGAAGCCGGGGGCGTCCGGCCCGGCCCGTGGACGTCAGCCGGCGAGCACGTCCCCGAGCCGGCGGTGGCGGACCGCGCGGGCCGCGAGCCGGTCCGCCTCCGATGCCGAGGCCAGCGCGTCGAGCGCGGTGCCCAGGGTGAGGCCGAGCCGCCCGCAGAACGCGGCCGGCTCCTCGGCGGCGTCCGGCAGCTCGGGGACGACCGTGTCGACCAGGCCGACCTCCGCCAGGTCGTACGCGCCGATGCCCTGCGTGCGGGCGAGCTCGGCGGCGTGGGCGCCGTCGCGGTGGACGATCGCCGAGGCGCCCTCGGGCGGGAGCGGGGCCAGCCAGGAGTGCTCGGCGGCGAGGACGCGGTCGGCCGGGAGCAGGGCCAGCGCTCCGCCGCCCGATCCCTGGCCGAGCAGCACCGCGAGGACGGGCGTGCGCAGGGCGAGCAGGGTGGTGAGGCAGTGCGCGATCTCGATCGCGATGCCGTCCAGCTCCGCCTGGGCGGAGAGCTCCGCGCCGGCCGTGTCCACGACCGTGACCAGCGGCAGGCCGAGCTGTTCGGCGAGCCGGGCGGTGCGGCGGACGGCGCGCAGGTCGGCGGCGGTGAACGGGCGCTCGCGCTCCGCGCCCTGCCGCTGCTGCCCGACCACCAGCGCGGGGCGGCCGTGCAGGACGACGAGCGCGCGCACCAGCGCGCCGTCCCGGCCGCCCGGGGCGTCCAGCAGGAGGAGCTCCTCGGTGGTCCGGCGCAGCAGCTCGCGCGTTCCCGGACGGTCGGGGCGGCGGGTGCGGCGCACCGACTCCCAGGCGTCGGGGCGGTCGGCCGGCAGCGGTCCGTCGGCGGCGCCACCGGGCGGGACTGCGTCGGCGCCGGTCCGGGGTGCGTCCGCGGGGCCGGGCGCCGGACCGGCGGCCGGGTCCAGTACGAGGGCCGGGTCCAGTACGGCGAGTGCGCGCCGCAGCACCTCGCGCAGCTCCTCCGGTGCGACGACCGCGTCCACCAGGCCGTGGCCGGCCAGGGTCTCGGCGCGCTGCACGTCCGCCGGCAGCTCGACGCCGCGCAGCTCCTCGTACACCCGGGGGCCGAGGAATCCGAGCCGGGCGCCCGGCTCGGCGAACACCAGGTGCCCGAGGGTGCCCCAGGAGGCGAACACGCCGCCCATGGTCGGATTGCGCAGATAGGTGAGGTAGGGGAGACCGGCCGCACGGTGCGCCTGCACGGCGGCGGTGATCCGGAGCATGCAGAGGAATGCCGCCGAACCCTCCTGCATCCGCGTGCCGCCCGACACCGGCAGGGCGACCACCGGCAGCCGCTCGGCGGTGGCCCGCTCCACGGCCCGGGTGATCCGCTCGGCGGTGGCCACTCCGATCGACCCGCCGAGGAACCCGAACTCGGACGCCACCAGGGCCACCGCCCGGCCGCCGATCAGTGCGGTTCCGGTGATCACGGCCTCGTCCGCCCCGGTGCGCTCGTGTGCCCGGGCCAGGGCCGCGCGGTAGCCGGCGTCGGCGGGCCCGCGGCCGATCGGCTCGTCCCAGGACCGGAACGAGCCGGGGTCCACCAGCAGTCCGAGGAGCTGGCGCGCCGTCAGAGAAGTTCCCGTACCCAACGCCCACCCCGCACCCGAGCCGCCCGCACCGACAAGATCCACCCTACGCAGCGGGCGTCGGCGCGTCCCGGTCCGACGTGCGGATGTGACCGGGTCGACAGCCTCGGCGGACCCGCCGGGTTCGTGCCGTCCCGCCGGCCTCGGGAACCCCCGCGGGCCGCCGGAAAACCCGTCGCGGCGCCGGGTCGTTCCGGCCACGATGGCGGGCATGGAGACCGGGGGGCACAGCCGGGTCCACTGGCCCGCCGGCCACCGGGCCGTCAGTGCGCGCGGGTCAGGGCGGGCCGTCGGTCCCGGCCGGTCCCGGCCGCCGGCCCGGTGTGCGCGCGGTCGCGGAGGTCGGCGCAGGCGTTGTCGTAGCGGGCGCCGACCAGGCGGGCGAGCGCGTCGTGGGTGCCCAGCGGCGCGCTGGTCCAGTGGGCGGAGGTGCCGGCCGCCCGGTCGGCGAAGAAGCCGGGGCCGAGAAGGTAGGTGGCGACGGCGACCCGGTGGTGGCCCGCGGCGTGCAGGGCCTCGACCGCCTCACGCGGGGTCGGCCGGGCCGCGGAGAGGTAGGCGGGGACGACCGGCCGGCCGTCGGCCAGCCGGGCCGCGAGCAGCCGGGCCGTCCGGCGGGTGTCGGCGGCGGCCGCCGGGTCGGAGGAGCCGGCCGCGGCAAGCACCACCGGGCCGGCGCCCGGGGCGCGTCCGCTCTCGGCGAGCCGGTCCGCGAGGACGGTGGCCAGCAGCGGGTCGGGGCCCAGCGCGGGGGCGAGCCGGACGTGCGGCAGCCGGGCGGCGGCCAGCGCGCCGGGGATGTCCACCCGCAGGTGGTAGCCGGTACCGAGCAGCAGCGGTACGAGGACGGCCGGCTCGTCGCCGGCGAGCCCGGCCAGGGCCTCGGGCAGGGAGGGCGCGGCGAGGTCCAGGAAGCAGCAGCGGACGTCGAGTTCGGGCCGCTGTGCGCGGACCAGGTCGAGCAGCGACCGGGTCGCGGCGACGCCGGCGGGGTTCCGGCTGCCGTGGGCGACGGCGAGCAGCACCGGCCGGCCGGCGCCCCGGGCCGAAGCCCCCGGCCGCCGCACCGCGACGCCTGCCGGCCGGTCGGGCGGCCCCGCCGGCCCGCCGGCCGCCGTCTGACGCACCACCACTCCGCCGGCCGCTGTCTGACGCACCACCGCCCTGCCTCTCGCCGTCTGACGCACTACCACTCCGCCCGCCGCCGCGACGCCCGCCGCGTCGCCGGCCGTCAACTCGCCGCCAGGCGGTAGCCGCGCTTGGGTACCGTGCGGATCAGCGCGCCGTGCGGCCCGAGCGCCGCGCGCAGCCGGCCGACGGCCGCCTCGACCGCGTGCTCGTCGGCGGCCGCATCGGCCCAGGCGGTACGGAGGAGTTCGGCGCGGCTGAGCACCCGGCCGGGCTGCTCGGCGAGGGCGCGCAGGACGGCGGCGCCGCGCGGGCTGAGCCAGTGGCTCTGGCCGTCGACGAGGACGGCGTTGCCCTGGAGGGTGAGCACCCGCCCGGCGAGCACGACCTCCTGGCGGCCGCGGCCGGGCAGGGCCTCGGCGAGCAGCCGGACCAGCGAGCCGAGCCGGCCGCGCTCCGGGAAGACCGCCGGCAGGCCGAGTTCGGCGAACGGCCGGGCGCAGAGCGCACCGACGCAGACCGGCAGGACGTCGGCGCGCAGCGCGTCGAGAAGTGGTTCGCGCAGGCCCTCGGCGGTGGCGGTCTCGACGAAGGCGGTGACCGCCGGGGCGCTGGTGAAGGTGAGCGCGTGGACCTGCCGCCGGACGGTCTGCTCGACCAGCCGGCGCACCGGGGCCGGGTCGTCCGGCGGCTCCCAGCGGTAGACCGGGACGGAGATCACCTCGGCGCCGCGCTCGCGCAGCGCCGCCGCGAACGCGTCCAGCCGGATGCCGTGCTCCTGGACGGCGATCCGGCGGCCGTCCAGCGGGCGGGCGAGCAGCCAGGTGAGCAGTTCGTCGGTGGCCTCGGAGCCGGGGGAGAAGCGCTCGCCGAGGCCGCTGGCCCGCACCGCGCCGGTGGCCTTGGGGCCCCGGCTGAGCACCACCGCCTCCCGGCAGGCGTCGGCGAGGGCGGCGCCCCGGCCCCAGCCCTCGGCCGCGCTCATCCAGCCGCGCCAGCCGACGCCGGTGGTGGCGATCACGTAGTCGAGCGGTGCGGCCAGGCAGCGTTCGGTGGCCTGACGCAGGGCCAGGTCGTCGGCGAGCGGGGTGATCCGCAGCACCGGTGCCTCGACCACCTGGGCGCCGCGCCGGGCGAGCAGCGCGACCAGTTCGTCGCGCCGCCGTGCGGCGGTGACACCGATGGTGAAGCCGGTGAGGGGCCCCGGCTGCGCGCTGGGACGCGGGACGGCGAGGGTGGGGGAGGGAGCCATGGCGGCAAGGGTGCTTCGCCCGCGTTACGTGCGGATTGCCCGGCCGTCACCTGCGCGTTAGCGAATCAGGCCGTCCGGTTACGGCTGATGTCCGGCCGCGCACCCCGTGCCGGCGGCGGCGTGAGCGAGGCGTACCGCGCCCGCAACACGGGGGACCCGGCGGCGAAACGATCTCCGGCGAGATTCTTCGGCATGACGACGACCACCGACACCCACTGCCCGTACTGCTCGCTGCAGTGCGGCATGCGGCTGCGCACCGGGGGCGACCCGGCCGCGGCCGGTGCGGCCGAGGCACCCGCCGAGGTGCTGGAGCGGCCCGGGTTCCCGGTGAACCGGGGCGCGCTCTGCGGCAAGGGCCGTTCGGCGCCCGCGCTGCTGGCGCCGGGCGCCCGGCTGACCGGTCCGCTGCTGCGCGACCGCCCGGGCGGCCCGCTGCGGTCGGCGGGGTGGACGGAGGCGCTGGACCAGGTGGCCGCAGGCCTGGCCGAGGTCCGCGAGCGCCACGGGGCGGACGCCGTCGGGGTGTTCGGCGGCGGCGGCCTGACCAACGAGAAGGCTTACCAGCTGGGCAAGTTCGCCCGGGTGGTGCTGCGCACCGCGAACATCGACTACAACGGCCGGTTCTGCATGTCCTCCGCGGCCGCCGCGCACCGCAGGGCGTTCGGGCTGGACCGCGGGCTGCCGTTTCCGCTGGCGGACATCCCGCACACCGGCTGCCTGATCCTGGTCGGCGGCAACCCCGCCGAGACGATGCCGCCGGCACTCCGCTATTTCCGCGAACTCCGCGAGAACGGCGGGACGTTGATCGTGGTGGACCCGCGCCGCACGCGGACCGCGGCGGAGGCCGACCTGCACCTGCAGCCGCGGCCCGGCGGGGACCTCGCGCTGGCGCTCGGCCTGCTCCACCTGGTGATCGCCGACGGCCGGGTGGACGAGGAGTTCGTCGCCGCCCGTACCACCGGCTTCGACCGGGCCCGGGCCGCCGCGATGGCGCACTGGCCGGACCGGGTGGAGCGGATCACCGGCGTCCCGGTCTCCCAACTCCGTGCCGCAGCCGAGCTGTTCGGCCGCGCCGCGACCGGTATGGTGCTGACCGCGCGCGGCCCGGAGCAGCAGAGCAAGGGCACCGACACGGTCGGCGCCTGGATCGACCTCTGCCTGGCCACCGGGAAGGCCGGCCGCCCGTACTCCGGGTACGGCTGCCTGACCGGCCAGGGCAACGGCCAGGGCGGCCGGGAGCACGGCCAGAAGGCCGACCAGCTCCCCGGCTACCGCTCGATCGAGGACCCGCAGGCCCGCGCCCACGTGGCCGGCGTCTGGGGCGTCGACCCGGACGAGCTGCCCGGCGCCGGCCGCTCCGCCTACGAGCTGCTGGACGGCCTCGGCCGGCCGGGCGGGGTCCGCGCGCTGCTGCTGACCGGCTCCAACCCGGTGGTCTCCGCGCCGAACGCCGCCCACGTCACGGCCCGGCTGCGCGGGCTGGACCTGCTGGTCGTCGCCGACCCGGTGCTCTCCGAGACGGCCCGGCTGGCGGACGTCGTCCTGCCGGTCACCCAGTGGGCCGAGGAGGACGGCACCACCACCAACCTGGAGGGCAGGGTGATCCTGCGCCGCCGCGCGCTGGACCCGCCCGAGGGCGTGCGCACCGAGCTCTGGGTGCTGCGCGAACTCGCCGCCCGGCTGGGCGTGGAGAAGGGCTTCCCGGACGAGGCCGAGGAGGTCTTCGACGAGCTGCGCCGCGCCTCGGCCGGCGGGGACGCGGACTACTCCGGCATCAGCTACCGGCGGATCGCGGCCGAGGACGGCGTCTTCTGGCCCTGCCCCGACGACGCGCACCCGGGCACCCCGCGGCTCTTCCTGGACCGCTTCGCCACCCCGGACGGCCGGGCCCGCTTCGCCGGCGTCACCCACCGCCCGGCCGGCGAGGAGCCGGACCGCGACTACCCGCTCCACCTGACCACCGGCCGGGTGCTCGCCCAGTACCAGAGCGGCGCGCAGACCCGCCGGGTGCCGGAGCTGAACGCGGCCGCGCCCGGGCCTTTCGTCGAGCTGCACCCGCGGCTGGCCGCCCGGCTGGCCGTGGCGGAGGGCGACCTGGTCGCGGTGACCAGCCGGCGCGGCCGCGCGGTGGCGCCGGCCCGGATCACCGACGCCATCCGCCCGGACACCGTCTTCATGCCGTTCCACTGGCCCGGTGCGGGGCGGGCCAACACCCTGACCAACCCGGCCCTGGACCCGGTCTCCCGGATGCCGGAGTTCAAGCTCTGCGCCGTGCGCGTGGAGCCGGCCCGGGAGCCGGCCCGGGAGTCGGCTCAGGAACCGGTCCGAGAGGCGGCCCGGGACGCAGCCCAGGAGGTGGCGCCGTGAGGAACGCACAGGACCGGCGGATCGCGGTGGTCGGCGGCGGCATGGCCGCGGCCCGCTTCGCCGAGCGCTACACCGCGCTGGGCGGCTCCGGCCGGGTCACCGTGTACGGCGCCGAACCCCGCGCCCCCTACAACCGGGTACTGCTCGCCGACGTGCTCACCGGCCGCTACGAAGCCGAGTCGATCGCGCTGCCGCTGGGCGGCGCCGAGCCGCGGCCCGGCTGCGAGGTGGTGGCCCTGGACCCGGCCGCCCGCACGCTCGGCCTCGCCGACGGCACCGTGGAGCCGTGGGACGAGCTGGTGCTCGCCACCGGCGCCAACCCGGTGCTGCCACCCATCCGGGGCCTGCGGCGGGCGGACGGCGGCGGCCTCACCGAGGGCGTCCACACCCTGCGCACCCTGGAGGACTGCGGCCGGCTCGCCGAGGACGCCGTGGCCGCCCGCCGGGCCGTCGTGATCGGCGGCGGGGTCCTCGGGGTGAGCGCCGCCCGGGCCCTGGCCGCGCTCGGAGTGCCCACCGAGATCGTCCACCAGGGGCCGTACCTGATCGAGCGCCAACTCGACGCGCAGGCCGGGGAGGTGCTCCGCGGCCGGCTGCTGGAGGTCGGTGTGGAGACCTACCCCGGCAACCGGGCCCGCGCCCTGCGCGGCGAGGACCGGGTGACCGGCGTCGAGTTGGCCAACGGGTACGTCCTCGACTGCGACCTGGTGGTGCTCGCCTGCGGCACCCGGCCGCGGACGGCGCTCGCGCACACCGCCGGCCTGCCGGTCGCCACCGGCGTGCTGGTGGACGACGCGCTCGCCACCGCGGCCCCGGGCGTCCACGCGATCGGCGACTGTGCGGAGCACCGCAGCACCGTGCACGGCCTGGCACTGCCGGCCTGGGACCAGGCCGACGTGCTGGCGCAGCGCCTGTCCGGTGCCGAGCCGGACGCCCGCTACACCGGCTCCCGGCCCCCGGCCCGGCTGAGCACCGGCGGCCTGGAGTACGCGGCCTTCGGCGCGGTGGACGAGAGCCTCGACCCCGGCCTGGACGTGCTGCGGCTCACCGACGCCACCCGCGGCAGCTACAAGAAGCTCGTGCTGCGCGGGGACCGGCTGGTCGGCGCGATCCTGCTCGGCGACCTCGCCGGCGTGGACGCCCTCGCCGAGGCCTGGCAACGCGACGACCCGCTCGTCGACCACCCCCTGCACCTGCTCACCTGAGCCACCGGCTACCGGCCCCGGGCCGGACCCACCGCCACACCCAGAACCCCCTGAACCCTGCACCCCCGCACGACCCCGAGGAGCATCGCGATGACATCGCACACGCCCGACCGACCGCGGGACCTCGTCCTCGTCGGCCACGGCATGGTCGGCCAGCGCTTCCTGGAGGCCTTCACCGAGCAGCCCGGCGCCGAGGGCTGGCGGATCACCGTGCTCGCCGAGGAGCCGCGCCCGGCCTACGACCGCGTCCACCTCAGCGCGCTGTTCGACGGGAAGACCGCCGAGGACCTCGCGCTCTGCCCGCCCGGCTTCCTCGCCGAGCACGGCATCGACCTGCGCCTCGGCGACCCGGTCACCGCCGTCGACCGAGCCGGCCGGACCGTCACCACCCGGGCCGGCACCCGACTGCGCTACGACGCCCTGGTGCTGGCCACCGGCTCGGTGCCGTTCGTGCCGCCCGTGCCCGGCAAGGACGCGGCCGGCTGCCACGTCTACCGCACCATCGAGGACCTGGACGCGATCCGCGCCGACGCGGACCGGGCCGGGACCGGCGTGGTGGTCGGCGGCGGCCTGCTCGGCCTGGAGGCCGCGGGCGCCCTCAAGGCGATGGGCGTCGCCACCCACGTGGTCGAGTTCGCCCCCCGGCTGATGGCGGTCCAGGTCGACGAGGGCGGCGGCGAACTGCTCCGGCGCAAGATCGAGGAGCTCGGCGTCACCGTCCACACCAGCGCCGGCGCCAGCGGCGTCGAGACCGGCGAGGGCGGCCGGGTCCGCGCCCTGGCCCTCTCCGACGGCCGCGAACTCGCCGCCGACCTGGTGGTGTTCTCGGCCGGAGTCCGCCCCCGCGACCAGCTCGCCCGCGACTGCGACCTGCCGGTCGGCCCGCGCGGCGGCATCGTGGTGGACGAGCACTGCCGCACCGCCGACCCGGCCGTCCTGGCCATCGGCGAGTGCGCGCAGACCGTGGACGGCCGGGTCTACGGCCTGGTCGCGCCCGGCTACCAGATGGCCGAGACGGCCGCCCGCACCCTGGCCGGCACCGCCGGCTCCGGCTTCACCGGCGCCGACACCTCCACCAAGCTCAAGCTGCTCGGCGTCGACGTGGCCAGCTTCGGCGACCCGCACGGCGCCGCCGAGGGCGCGCTCGACGTGCTCTACAGCGACAGCCGGCTCGGTGTCTACCGCAAGCTCGTGATCGGCACCGACGGCGCGCTGCTCGGCGGCGTCCTGGTCGGCGACACCGAGGCCTACGGCACCCTGCGGCCGCTCGCGATGGCCGGCAAGCCGCTCACCACCCCGGCCGAACAGCTGGTGCTGCCGGCCGGGTTCGCCGCCGCCGGCCCCGTCGCGCTGCCCGACGACGCGGTGCTCTGCTCCTGCCACAACGTCACCCAGGGCGCCGTCCGGGCGGCCGTGCACGAGGAGGGCTGCGACTCCGTCGCCGCCGTCAAGAAGTGCACCCGGGCCGGCACCGGCTGCGGCAGCTGCATCAAGCAGCTCACCACCGTCGTCAACGAGGAGCTCGCCGCCACCGGCGTCGCCACCCGGACCGGCCTCTGCGAGCACTTCCCGCAGACCCGCGCCGAGTTGTACGAGATCGTCCGGGTCACCGGCATCACCACCTTCTCCGAGCTCGTCGACCGGTACGGCAGCGGCGAGGGCTGCGACATCTGCAAGCCGACCGTCGCCTCCGTCCTGGCCAGCCTCGGCAACGGCCACATCCTGGACGGCGAGCAGGCCGCACTGCAGGACTCCAACGACCACTTCCTCGCCAACCTCCAGCGCAACGGCTCCTATTCGGTGGTGCCCCGCGTCCCCGGCGGCGAGATCACCCCCGAGGGGCTGATCGCGATCGGCGAGATCGCCCGCGACCACGGCCTCTACACCAAGATCACCGGCGGTCAGCGGATCGACCTCTTCGGCGCCACCGTCGACCAACTCCCCACCATCTGGCGGCGGCTGGTCGACGCGGGCTTCGAGTCCGGCCACGCCTACGGCAAGGCGCTGCGCACCGTGAAGTCCTGCGTGGGCGAGACCTGGTGCCGCTACGGGGTGCAGGACTCGGTCGGGCTCGCGATCGAACTGGAGCTCCGCTACCGTGGGCTGCGCTCCCCGCACAAGCTCAAGTCCGCCGTCTCCGGGTGCGCCCGCGAGTGCGCCGAGGCCCAGAGCAAGGACTTCGGCATCATCGCCACCTCGTCCGGCTGGAACCTCTACGTCGGCGGCAACGGCGGCATGACGCCGCGTCACGCCGACCTGCTCGCAGCCGACTTGGACCGGGAGACGTTGATCCGCACCATCGACCGGTACCTGATGTTCTACATCCGCACCGCCGACCGCCTGGAGCGCACCTCGGTCTGGCTGGAGCGGCTGGAGGGCGGCCTGGACCACCTGCGCGCGGTGGTCATGGACGACTCGCTCGGCATCGCCGCCGAGCTGGACGACCTGATGGCCCGTCACATCGACGACTACCAGGACGAATGGGCGGCCACCCTGGCCGACCCGGACCGGCTGCGCCGGTTCTCCTCCTTCGTCAACGCCCCCGGCACCCCCGACCCGGCCGTCACCTTCGTCCCCGAACGCGGCCAGATCCGCCCCGCCCGCCCCGACGAGGACGGGCACGTCCTCACCGCCCCCACCCCGGTCCTGGTGGCCGGGCCCCGACTGGAGGTGCTCGTCCCGTGACCGTGGAGATCCACGACGGCATCCGCTGGCAACCCGTCTGCACCCTCGACGACCTGCAGCCCGGCCGAGGTGTGGCCGTCCTGCTCGGAACCGACCAGGTGGCCGTGTTCCGCGACCGCGCCGGCGCGCTGCACGCCGTCGACAACCGCGACCCGTTCAGCGGCGCCCACGTCCTCTCCCGCGGCCTGATGGGCAGCCGCGGCGACCGGCCGACCCTGGCCTCCCCGATGTACAAGCAGGTCTTCGACCTCACCGACGGCCGCTGCCTCGACGAGGAGACCGCGCCCGACGGCGCCCCGGCCGTCCTGCGGCTCTGGCCGATCCGCGACAGCGCGGGCGGCAGCGCCGGTGACGGCACGGTCGGCGCCGGGTCCGCGGGTTCCGCGGCCGCCGCGGGCGCCGGGCGGGCCGGACTCGCCGGGCAGGAGGGCGCAGCATGAGCGCCGTCGTCGAGACCCCGCCCGCGGGCGGCAGAGCCGGCACCGCCCCGCTCACCCACTGGGATCCGGAGGACCAGGTCTTCTGGGAGCGGACCGGCGCCGCGATCGCCCGCCGCAACCTGGTCTTCTCCGTGCTCAGCGAGCACATCGGCTTCTCGGTCTGGAGCATCTGGTCGGTCCTGGTGCTCTTCCTCGGCCCCGAGTACCACATCGACACCGCGGGCAAGTTCACCCTGACCGCACTGCCCACCGCCCTCGGCGCCCTGCTGCGGCTGCCCTACACCTTCGCCGTCGGCCGGTTCGGCGGCCGCAACTGGACGGTCGTCAGCGCGCTGCTGCTGCTCGTCCCCGCCACCCTGGCGGCCCTGGTGCTCACCCCCGGCGTCTCCTACGGCACGCTGCTCGCGGTGGCCTGCGTGGCCGGTATCGGCGGCGGCAACTTCGCCTCCTCGATGGCCAACATCAACGCCTTCTACCCGCACCGGCTCAAGGGCTGGGCGCTCGGCATCAACGCGGGCGGCGGCAACCTGGGCGTCCCGGCGGTGCAGTTGCTCGGCCTGCTCGTCCTGGCCACCGCCGGCGCGGCCCACCCCAGGCTGCTGCCGCTGCTCTACCTGCCGCTGATCGTGCTGGCCGCGGCCGGCGCCTGGTGGCGGATGGACAACCTGGCGGCTGCACCGCGCGGCGAGGGCCGGGCGCTGCGGGAGGTCGCCCGCGACCCGTACGGCTGGGCGGTCTCCGCCCTCTACATCGGCACCTTCGGCTCGTTCATCGGCTTCGGCTTCGCCTTCGGGCAGGTGCTCCAGGTGCAGTTCCACGACCGCTTCGACACCCCGGTGAAGGCGGCCGCGCTGACCTTCCTCGGTCCGCTGCTCGGCTCGCTGCTCCGGCCGGTCGGCGGCCGACTGGCCGACCGCTGGGGCGGCGCCCGCGTCACCCTGGCCACCTTCGTGGCGATGGGCGCCGGCACCGCGGTCGTCCTGGCCGCCTCCCGGGCGCACTCGCTGCCGCTCTTCCTGGGCGGCTTCATCGCGCTCTTCGTGCTCAGCGGCATCGGCAACGGCTCGACCTACAAGATGATCCCGGCCCACTACCAGGCCAGGGCGCGGGCGGCCGTCGCGGCCGGCACCGACCCGGCGACGGCCGAGTCCGACGCCCGCCGCCGCTCGGCCGCGCTGATCGGCCTGGCCGGCGCGGTGGGCGCCTTCGGCGGGGTGCTGGTCAACCTCGCCTTCCGGCAGTCCTTCCTCGCCAGCCACAACGGCGACGACGCCTACCTGGGCTTCCTGGTCACGTACCTGGCCTGCTCCGTGCTCACCTGGGCGGTCTGGCTCCGCCCGCGGGCGGCCCGGTCGACCGCCGGCGCCGAGGCCTGACGCCCCTCCACCTCGCCGACCGGTCCCCGGGCGCCCCCACCGCCCGGGGGCCGGTCGGCGCGCTCCCGGCGCCGCGCGTCAGAACCGCGTACGGAAGCGGGCCCGGCCCGTCAGAGCCCCGTCAACGAACCGTCCCGCAGCGGGCCGCCCGGCTTTGCTGGAGCCGACAGCGCGTCGGGCGAGTCGGAAGGGACGGACAGGGCCATGGCGGACTTCGGAGCCACGGGGGCCGGCTTCCCCGCAGGGGAGCGAGCGGTCGGGCCGGCGGTCGGAGCGACCGGGGAGGACGACGGCGGGCAGAGCGGCCGCTCCCGGATCGTGGTCGGCGTCAGCGGCTCCCTCGGCAGCCTCGCCGCCCTGCACCGCGCCGTCGCCGAGGCCCGCCGCACCGACGCCGAGGTGCTCGCCGTCCACTGCTGGACCCCGCCCGGCGGCGAGATCGGCTACCGCCACTGCCCGTGCCCGCCGCTGCTGGGCGTCTGCCGTGAAGCGGCGGACGCCCGGCTGCGCCAGGCCCTCGACGAGGCCTTCGGCGGCGGCCACGCCGGCGTCCGGCTGCGCTGCCTGGTCGTCCGCGGCGAGAGCGGCCGGGCCCTGGTGCATTCCGCCGACCGCCCCGGCGACCTGCTCGTCCTCGGCGCCGGCCGCCGCGGAGCTCTCGCCCGCGTGCTGCGCCCCTCCGTCACCGCCTACTGCGTCCGGCACGCCACCTGCCCGGTCCTGACGGTGCCGAGGTCCGCCCTGCAGCGCGATCTCGAAGCCCTCGAACGCCGGCACTTCCCCCTGGCCCGCCCACTCGGCGCCGGGCGGTGACAGACCCGCCCGCGGGTCAGGCCGGGGTCGGACGGAGTCGAAGCCGGGGTCAGACGGAGTCGAAGCGGTGGCGGGCCGTCTCGATGGCGCCGAGGTAGCGGTGGGTCCAGTCGCACAGGCCGGCGACGGTCGTGCGCAGGGCCCGGCCCGACTCGGTGAGGGTGTACTCGACGCGCGGTGGGACGGTCGGGTACACCGTCCGCTCGACCAGGCCGTTGCGCTCCAGCAGCCGCAGGTTGTGCGTGAGCATCTTGTGGCTGATGCCCTCCACCGCGTTGCGCAGTTCGGTGAAGCGCAGCGTGCGGTCGCCCACCGCTTCGATGATCAGCAGGGCCCACTTGTTGGCGATGTCCGAGAAGATCTCCCGCGCCAGGGAGTCCGCCCGCGTGACATCCGCCCGGTCCTCGGCCGAGCCGCCGAGCTGTTTGGTCACCATGAGGTTCCTCAGTCACCGAAAAGTGCGTTCTTCCAGGTCAGCCGCCACTCTCCTACGGTTTCCCAGTAACCGCAAGAGAGCACGAGGAGGCATCGGCATGGCCATCACCCTGGTGAACCCCGAGGGGTTGCCCACCATCGACGTCTACCGCCAGGTGGCGATCGCATCCGGTTCGCGGACGGTCTTCGTCGCCGGGCAGGTCGCCTGGGACGCGGCGGGGGCCACGGTCGGCGCGGGCGACCTGGCGGCCCAGGTCGAGCAGTGCTACCTGAACGTCGGCACCGCCCTCGCCGCGGCCGGCGGGACCGTCGACGACCTGGCGAAGCTGACCGTCTACGTCGTCGACTGGACCCCCGACAAGATGCCGCTGCTCCTGGACGGGATCTCCCGCGCGGCCGCGAAGCTCGGCTCCACGCCGGTGCCGCCGGGCACGCTGGTGGGCGTGGCGGCCCTGGACCTGCCCGAGCACCTGGTCGAGATCGAGGCCATCGCCGTCCTGGACTGAGAGCCGGGCCCTTGGGACTCGCTAGGCCAGGCGGGCCGCGTCTGCGAGGACGCGGGCCGTGGCCAGGCCGGCCCGGACGGCGTGGTCGGCCTTGGCGGGTACGCAGCGGGCGACGGCCGGGTCGAACTCGGTGAGGATCACTCCGGCGTGGTCGGAGTCCGGCTCCAGGAGGTGGTGCGAGCCCCGCGCCGCCAGCGCGGTGCTCAGCTCGCGGCTCCGGTCCGCGGGCACGAGCTCGTCGCGGGTGCCGTGGACCAGCCGGACCGGGACGGGGGAGGGGTGGGCGGAGAGAAAGGCGAGCGGGGATTCGCCGGTGGTGACGGCGGGCCGCTCGTAGCTGGAGGCTATGCCGACGGCGGCCGTCGGGCGCAGCTCGGCGGGGGTGTCCGGGTGGGTGGCGAGGGCGACGGCCTCCCGGCCGCTCAGCGACCAGCCGGCCAGCACGAAACGGTCCGGATCGCCGGCGTGGGCGGCCGCGTGCCGGCGGGCGTACTCGAAGGAGGCGAGCAGGTGGGCCCGGCCGCCGTCCTTCTCGTCGGACCGCCAGTCGGGGACCAGTACCAGCAGGCCCAGCTCCGCCGCGGCGAGGGCCAGCGGGCGCATGACGTCCCGCTCGTCGGGGCCCCTCCCGTGCCAGAGCAGGACGACGGGGGACGGGCCCTCGCCGCCTGCGGGGCGGTGGACGTCCATCAGCTTGCCGGGGGCGTACTCGACGACCTCGGGCGGGGCGGGGTGCAGAGCGGTCACGTGCGGTTCTCCTCCGGTTCGGGCAAGGGTTCTGACCTGCTAGTGTTCTTCTCGTCGCGAGGGAGAAGATTCCTCGTCAGGCGTCAGTGGTGCTACCAGAGCACGTCCTACTTTCAGTAGGGAGAGTCCGTGCAACCCGGGCCTGGCGCTCCATCGTCGGACGGGGTCCGGTGCCTGTGAGGGTGCCGGGCCCCGTTCGCGTTCCCGCCTCCGGACCCGCCGCTCACCGGCGGACGAACGCGTAGGCCTCCCTGGCCAACTGCTCCCACGCCAGCGCGGACGCCGGGTCCAGTGCGAGCCACTCCTTCATCGGGCGGCCGCGCCCGGCGTCGTAGTGCTCGCCCTCGCCGGCCGCCACCAGTTCGTCCACCCGGGCCCGCGGCAGCTTCACCACCAGCCGGCCGGCCGAGAGCATCGCGAAGATGCGGTTGTCCGCCTTCAGCGCGTCCGAGCCGAAGCGCCGCCCGCCCGCGCCCGGACCGGTGACGCCCGCCAGGGGCTCCAACTCCTCGACCAGCTCGGCGAACCGCTCCACTGCCGGGTCCGGATCCGTCATCTCAGGCCGCCTCCGCCGTCTCGTCGAGGTCGTTCCCGGCCTCGCTGTCGCCTGCCGGGCCGGCGATCAGGGTGAATGCCGCACCGTCGTCGTCCCGCACCACCGCCACCCGCCCGAACGGGGTCGGCTCCGGGCCGTCCAGTACGGTACCGCCGAGCCGCAGCGCCCGCTCCACCGTTCGGTCGGTGTCGGCCGCAGCGAAGTAGACCGCCCAGTACGCCGCGGGGCCCGTCGGATCGACCCCCGGGTTGCCGCCGATCCCGCCGCCCGGCAGGCCGTCGACCCGGAACAGGGTGTAGTCGCCGGCCGGGCTGTCGTAGCCGTATCCGAAGACCTGACGGTAGAAGGCGCGGGCGGCGTCCGGGTCGGGCGACAGGTGCTCGTTCCAGGTGAACGTGTCCGGCTCGTTGACCAGGCCCGCGCCCGGGTTCAGCCGGCCCTGCCAGAGGCCGAACGGTGCGCCGAGCGGGTCCACGGCGAGGGCGGTGCGGCCAAGCTCGGCCACCTCCGCGGGCTCGCGGGCGATCCGGCCGCCGGCCTCCCGGACGGCCCGGGCCACCCCGTCGGCGTCGTGCACCGCGAGGCAGGTCGTCCAGACCGACGGCTCGGCGGCCGTCACGGTGCCGCTCCCGCCGCCGCCCGGCCCGGTGACTCCGGCGACCTGCGCCCCGCGCAGCGTCGCGACGCTGTAGCCGTCCAGCTCGACGAACTCCCAGCCGAACAGCCCGCCGTAGAAGCGCCGGGCCCGCTCGACGTCCCGTGCGGACAGCTCGACCCAGCACGGCACGCCCTCGTGGTACCTGCCCGCCTTCGGCATGCCGTCCTCCCGACCCCGGTGGACTCCCATGGACCCCCCGTGGACTTCCCCGGACAGCCTCCGCGACCCCGGGCGCCCCGGCAACCGGGGCGCCCGCCCTCTCCCCGTGGACGGGCCGGCCCTCCGGGCCGCACCGTGCCGGGCCGGCACACGGATCACGCCACACCGCGCGGCCGGAACTGGATGCTGATCCGCGGCCCCACCGGCCGGGCGGTCTTCGGCACGGCGTGCTCCCACGTGCGCTGGCACGAGCCGCCCATCACCAGCAGGTCCCCGTGCCCCACCCGGTGCCGGACGACCGGCCCGCCGCCGCCCCGGGGCCGCAGCAGCAGTGCCCGCGGCTCGCCGACCGAGACGATCGCCACCATGGTGTCCTCGCGTGCCCCGCGCCCGATCCGGTCGCCGTGCCAGGCCACGCTGTCCCGCCCGTCGCGGTAGTAGCAGAGCCCCAGCGTCCGGAACGGCTCGCCCAGCTCGGGCCCGTAGTGGGCGCTCAGTGCAGCGCGGGCCTCGCCGAGCACCGGGTGGGGCGGCTCGTCCCGCTCCCCGTACGACGCGAGCAGCCGCGGCACCTCCACCACCCGCTCGTACATCTCCCGCTGCTCGGCCCGCCACGGGACCTCGGCCGCCAGCTGTTCGAACAGCCGGTCCGCGCCCTTGACCCAGCCCTCCAGCACCTCCACCCAGGCGCCCGCGCCGAGCTCCGCCCGCCGCGCCCCGGCCAGAGACCCGAGCAGGATCCCGCTCTGCCCGGAGTCTTCGAACAGTGAGGGCTGGAGGGCGACGGTGTTGCGCATGGCTCCAGCGTACGCCTGATTCGAACATATGCTCGAACCAATTCCTGCGGGTGTCCGACCCCGGGGCTAGGCTTCGGCCATGCCGGGCCGCGGAGGCCGCGAACGGGGCCCGCCGACAGAACGGGCCCCGCGGACGGGCCCCGCCGACGAGGCTGCAAGGGTCGACGATGCGACAAGGGGAGAGACGATGAGCATGGCGGCCGCCGACAGCCACGATCTGATCCGCGTGCACGGTGCACGCGAGAACAACCTCAAGGACGTCAGCGTCGAGATCCCGAAGCGCCGGCTGACGGTGTTCACGGGTGTGTCCGGCTCCGGCAAGAGCTCGCTGGTGTTCAGCACGATCGCCGCGGAGTCGCAGCGGCTGATCAACGAGACCTACAGCGCCTTCGTCCAGGGCTTCATGCCGACCCTGGCCCGGCCGGACGTCGACGTGCTCGAAGGGCTGACCACGGCGATCATCGTCGACCAGCAGCGGATGGGCGGCGACCCGCGCTCCACGGTCGGCACCGCCACCGACGCCAACGCGATGCTGCGCATCCTCTTCAGCCGGCTCGGCCGGCCGCACATCGGCTCGTCCCGGGCGTTCTCCTTCAACATCCCCTCGGTGACCGGAGCGGGCGCGATCACGCTCGAACGCGGCGGGAAGACCGTGAAGGAGCGGCGCAGCTTCACCGTCACCGGCGGCATGTGCTCCACCTGCGAGGGCCGCGGCACGGTCTCCGACATCGACCTCACCCAGCTGTACGACGACGGCAAGTCGCTCAACGAGGGCGCGCTCACGATCCCCGGCTACACCATGGACGGCTGGTACGGCCGCATCTTCCGCGGCTGCGGCTTCTTCGACCCGGACAAGCCGATCCGCGAGTTCACCGAGCAGGAGCTGCACGACCTGCTCCACCGGGAGCCGACCAAGATCAAGGTCGACGGCATCAACCTGACCTACGAGGGCCTGATCCCGAAGATCCAGAAGTCCTTCCTCTCCAAGGACGTCGACTCGCTGCAGCCGCACATCCGCGCCTTCGTGGAGCGCGCGACGACCTTCGGCACCTGCCCCGACTGCGACGGCACCCGGCTCAACGCGGGCGCCCGGTCCTCGAAGATCGGGGGCATCAGCATCGCCGACGCCTGCGCGATGCAGATCAGCGACCTCGCCGCCTGGGTCCGCGGGCTGGAGGAGCCGTCGGTGGCGCCGCTGCTCGCCTCGCTGCGGCAGACCCTCGACTCCTTCGTCGAGATCGGCCTCGGCTACCTCGCGCTCGACCGGCCCTCGGGCACGCTGTCCGGCGGCGAGGCGCAGCGCGTCAAGATGATCCGCCACCTCGGCTCCTCGCTCACCGACACCACCTACGTCTTCGACGAGCCCACGATCGGGCTGCACCCGCACGACATCCAGCGGATGAACGAGCTGCTGCTGCGCCTGCGGGACAAGGGCAACACCGTGCTGGTCGTGGAGCACAAGCCGGAGATGATCGCGATCGCCGACCATGTCGTCGACCTCGGCCCCGGCGCCGGTTCGGCGGGCGGCACGGTCTGCTTCGAGGGCACCGTCGACGACCTGCGGGCCGGCGGCACCGTCACCGGCCGCCACCTCGACGACCGGGCGGCGCTCAAGGAGGCGGTTCGCAGGCCCACCGGCGCACTGGAGATCCGCGGCGCGTCGGCGAACAACCTGCGCGACGTGGACGTCGACATCCCGCTCGGGGTGCTGTGCGTCGTCACCGGCGTGGCCGGCTCCGGAAAGAGTTCGCTGGTGCACGGGTCGCTGGTGAACGGCTCGGCGGCCGGCGGGGCGGGCGGTGCGGGCGCGGGCGTGGTCGCGATCGACCAGGCGGCGATCCGCGGCTCGCGGCGGAGCAATCCGGCCACCTACAGCGGGCTGCTCGACCCGATCCGCAAGGCCTTCGCAAAGGCCAACGGCGTGAAGCCGGCGCTGTTCAGCGCCAACTCCGAGGGTGCCTGCCCCACCTGCAACGGCGCCGGCGTCGTCTACACCGACCTGGCGATGATGGCGGGCGTCGCCACCACCTGCGAGGAGTGCGAGGGGAAGCGGTTCGAGGCGTCGGTGCTGGAGTACCGGCTCGGCGGCCGCGACATCAGCGAGGTGCTCGCGATGTCGGTGGCCGAGGCGGAGGCCTTCTTCGGCGACGGCGAGGCGCGCACGCCGGCCGCGCACCGCGTCCTCGGACGGCTGGCCGACGTCGGTCTCGGCTACCTGACCCTCGGCCAGCCGCTCACCACGCTGTCCGGCGGCGAGCGGCAGCGGCTCAAGCTCGCGACCCACCTGGCCGAGAAGGGCGGTGTCTACGTCCTCGACGAGCCGACCACCGGCCTCCACCTCGCCGACGTCGAGCAGTTGCTGGGCCTGCTCGACCGGCTGGTCGACTCCGGCAAGTCGGTCGTCGTCATCGAGCACCACCAGGCGGTCATGGCGCACGCCGACTGGATCATCGACCTCGGGCCCGGGGCCGGCCACGACGGCGGCCGGGTCGTCTTCGAGGGCACTCCGGCGGAGCTGGTCGCCGCCCGCTCCACGCTGACCGGCCGGCACCTGGCGGAGTACGTCGGCGCCTGAGGGGCGGGGTGCGGCCGCCACCCGGGCGGCCCACCTCCCTGTCCGCTTCGTGCGATTTCTGAGCAGGCGTGATGTCCTGCTACTGTTCTTCTCGTCGAGAGGAAACGTTCTCTCGAACAGGCGTCAGTGGTGCTACCGGAGCACGTCCTACTTTCAGTAGGGAGAGTCCGTTCAACCCGGGCCTGGCGCTCCACCCGAGGGGCCGTTCCGCACTGGAACGGCCCCTCGTCGTTGTTGCCGTCGTGGTGCCGCTGTGTCGTCGTGGTGCGTTGCGCGTGTGCCCGCCTGTGCTTGTGCCGGGTGGGGGTGGGGCCGCTGCGGGGGGCCGAGTCGGTTCCGGGCGAAGCCGAAGGTCTGTCCTATCGCAGATTGTGGCTGAAACCGTTTGGCGTGGCCGAGTACCGGCCAAGGTCCCGCCCCAGGTGGCTCGATGGAGCGGATCCGCGCAGCGGCTGCAGCCAGGGCTTTTGTCCGTCACCCTGTGCTGATGTGTCGTCACAGGTTGGCCGGAAACCGGTGCTTCTGGTGTGAATATGCCATTGGAATGTTCGTCATACGGAATCCGGCAGTAGCCTTCCGTGTCGAACCCGCCACTGGTCGTGGTGGTCCGGCCGGCGCCGGCCGAGTGAAACCGGCTGCCCCAACCCTCCGAAGGAGCCCGAGTGCCGGGTATCGACGAATGCCTGTCCGGGGCGATGGCGATCGCCGGCGCCCGTGCAGCCAGTCTCATCGACTGGAGCAGCGGACTCGCCCTCGGCAGCCTCGGCGTCAGCCCCGCGGGAGACCACGAGACCTCGGCGGCGGAGGCAACCGACTTGGTGCGGGCGGCCGTTGAGGGCCAGACCTTCACCGCTGCGGAGGACGTACGGGCACCGCTGCAGGACATCATCGTCACTGCGGGCCGCAGTTACCACCTGATCTGCTTCATTGACACCGTCTTCGACAGCCCGCTCGTCCTGCACCTCTGGCTGGACCGGATCGACGGCAATCTCGCCGCCGCCCGCTACCGCCTCCAGACCCTCGCCGAGGAACTGGTGCTCGGATGACGAACGAGTCAGCGAACGTGCCGGGCAGGGGGCGTGGTCGGGCCGTCATGTTTCGGCCAAGCGCCCGTGGCTGCGGCCACGTCGGCCGGGCCGGCGGCGGGGCCGTGCGTCTCGGGCGACCCCTCCGGCTGCTCCGGTTCCTCCAGGACTTCCGGGCCGCCGGTGCCCTCCGGTCTTCCTCCCTCCGGGGCTCGCGTCCCGCCCGGCTGCCCCGGTGGTCGGCGTGACGACCGTGACCGCCGCCGACGCGCTCGCGGCCGTCGGCTGGCTGGCCGACCAGCGCGCGACCGGCGTACTGCGCGGACCGGCGGGCGCCGTCTACCTCACCGACGGCCTGGTGGTGCATGCCGAGTCCGACCTCGCCCCGGACCTGGACGTGCTGCTCACCCGGAGCGGCCGGATCGATCCGGAGACGTGGCGCGAGGTGGTCGGCGCGTTCGGCCCGTACGGCCTGGTGGCCGGCGCTCTGGTGGACCAACGGCGCCTCACACGCGGGGAGTTGGAGGTCGGCCACCTCGGAGTCCTGTTCGACGCCGCCTACTGCGTCCTGACGGCGGGCCGTGCCGCGTCCCGCGCGGAGGAGGCGGGCCCGCGGACCGGGAGACCGGACGGCGGCGCCCCCGGGGGCGGCGGGTTCGGTCGGGGCGGGTTCAGAGGTGGAGGGTTCGAGGGCGGGCAGCCCGTGGCCGGGGCCGACGGCGGCGAGCCCGGCACCGAGGACTGGCTGTTCGAACCGGGCGTCCGGCACTGGCTCGGTCCGGTCTCGGCGGTGAGCGCCCAGCGGCTCTGCCGGGAGGTGGAGCGCCGGCGCCGCCTGCTGGACCGGATCTGGCCCTGGCCGCAGCTCGACGCCGCGCCGGTGTGCCCGACCGGGGTACGGGGAGCGGTGGCCGCTCCGGGTGGCCGGGCCGGCCGTCAGCGCCCGCCCACACGGCGCCAGTGCGAGCTGCTCGAAAAGGCCGACGGCCGAAGAACCCCGGCGGAGCTGGCCCGACTGCTCGGTCGCTCGGCCTTCGCCACCACGGCCGACATCCGGCGGCTGGCGGCCGCCGGACTGGTCGTCACCCCGGGGCGCGACGCCGCTCGGCGCGCGCCGCGGCACGCCGCCCGTCCGGACGCGGAGCCGGCTGTCGGCACCGCCGAGGTGCAGGCGGCGCGGGTGCCGGCCAGTGAGCTGCGGGCCATGGGTGCCCGCGACGCGGACGTCCGGGCGCCCGCCGGACAGCCCGCGACCGGGCAGGCCGCGACTGCCGGCCGGGCAGCCGGGCAGGGCCAGGTCGTGGCAGCCGGGCAGGTCGTGGGTGGCGGTCCGGCCGTCACCGGCCCAGCTGTCGGCGGTCCGGCCGTCGCCGGCCCAGCTGTCGGCGGTCCGGCCGTCGCCGGCCGAACCGCGGGCGGCCTGCACCGCCGGGTGCCCGGGGCCGCGCTGGCCGGGCTGCTCCCGCCGGCCGCCCGCTCCGCCCGGCCGCCCACCCCGATCCACCCACCGACCCCGGCAGCGGCCCACCCGTTGACCGTCACCGACCCGGACATCGCGCTGCTGACCCGGGTCCGAACCCTTCTGGAGGCCCGACTTTGAACCTCTCTCCGCCCGCGACCCCGCCCTCTCGGCCATGAGGCGGGCGCTCAAGCAGCGTGTCGGAAGGAGACAACTGATCGCCTTGGAGACCGAGCTGCTGGCCGAACTCCGCGCCCTCAAGCACCGGGTGCCGCACCTCGCGGGCGGCCTGGTGGGGAGCGTGGACGGCATGCTGGTCGCACACGACACCCACGGGACCGAGCCCACCGGGGTGGCGGCGATGACCGCCGCCTCCCTCAGCCTGGCCCAGCGCCTCGCCGACGCCACCGGGCAGGGCGACTTCCGGGAGTCGCTGGTCCGCGGCGAGTACGGCTACGTGGCCACGTACGGCGCGGGCGGCAGCTGCGTGCTCACGCTGCTGGCGCACCCGGACGTGAACGTCGGCCGGTTGCACCTGGAGGCCCGTCGCTCCGCCCAGCGGATCGCCGCGCTGCTCAACGACCCCCTCACCTCCAAGGAGACCCGGGAACCGCGCGAGGTGAGCTGACCTCTCCGCCCGGCGCCTCCCCGCCCGCCAGGGACCTGGCGATCCGACCCCCCGACCGCCGACCCACCCGATCACCCGACCATCCGACCTTCCGACCATCCGACCTTCCTTTCGACCACCACCCACCTTTCGACCAACCTCGAAACCACCCCCTCGAACGAACTGGAGAAACCGACATGACGGACGCAGCCGGCGCACTCAAGCAGGCAATGAGCTCGATCGAAGGCGCCATCGGCGCCGCCCTGGTCGACTACAACAGCGGGATGGCGCTCGCCACCCTCGACGGCGCGGGCGGGTTTGACCTCAACGTCGCCGCCGCCGGGAACACCGACGTGGTCCGGGCCAAGATGCGCACGATGGACATGCTGGGCCTGGGGGACGGGATCGAGGACATCCTCATCACGCTCAGCAGCCAGTACCACCTGATCCGCCCGCTCACCGGCCGCAGCGGCAAGGGCCTGTTCCTCTACCTCGCACTGGACAAGGCCCGGGCCAACCTCGCCATGGCACGCCACCAGCTGACGAGGATCGAGAACGATCTGGAGGTCTGACGGCTGGTGGTCCGACCCCCGGGGAGGCCAGACCCCCGGAGGCCTCCCCGGTGTGGGGCCGGACCGCGCGTCACCCGGCGCGCGGTCCGGCTCACCCCTCGGTTCGGCGTTCCGTCGTGGGGCCGGCCGACCAGACCACCTCGCCACCGGCGAGCCCGTCGCAGACGGCGCCCTCGGGCGTGAGCACGCTCCAGGGCGCGACCACCGCGTGCGGCGGCACCGAGAGCGTGACACCGCCGTCGAACGCCACCTCCAGCCCGCCGGCCATGGTCACCCGGGCGCCGGCGACGGCCCGGCCCACCAGACCCCGCAGCGGACCGGTGGGGCGGAAGGTCAGCCCCGGGTAGTAGTGCTCCACCTCGGACGGCGCGTCGACCCGGAACTCGTGCGCCACCCGCACGGTCACCGGCCCGTCCAGCGTGAGGTCGAGCCGGCCGCCGCCGCTGACCGCCGCCACCCGCCGTCCGGTCAGCACCTCTGCGATCCCGTTCTGCATGCGCCCAGTGTCGCCCAGGAACACCGTTCGGAGCAGTGGACCAGACGAGCACCACGGGACCGCCCCGCGGGTCAGGACACCCGAGGGCGCTCCGGTCGGTCGGCCGGACGGCCCCCGACCAGCTCGGCCGGCCCGCCCGGGCGGTGGCGGGCGGCGAGCGCGGCCGCCGTCCGGGCCCAGGACGACGCCGAGAGCAGGCGCTGTGCCTCCTCCGGGTCGCAGAGCCGCAGTTCCACCAGCTCGTCCTCGGCCAGGACGGCCGATGCCAGCTGCTCCTCCGTCACCGCGCCGCCGTCGAAGACGTAGACCAGGACGGCCGTCTCCCGCCGGCTCGCCGGGTCCGCGGCCCGGCCGGGCAGCCAGTCCAGCGCCAGCAGCCGGCCCGGTTCGCACTCCCACCCCAGCTCCTCGCGGACCTCGCGGCGGGCCGCTGCCCGGGGCAGCTCCCGGTCCGCCTCGATGCCGCCGCCGGGCAGCACCCAGTACGGCTCCTCGCCGCCCGGGCCGTCCCACGGCCGGAGCCGGACCAGCAGCACCCGCCCGTCCTCGGCCGTGAAGAGCGTCCGGGCCTTGGCCCGGATCCGTGGCCGGGTGGCAATGTACGTGGCGCGGTCCAGCGGGGGATCGGCGGCCTCGGGAGTCGGCCGGTCGGCGCCGCCGGTGAGCGCCACGCCCGTCAACCGGGTGTAGGCGACGGGCGGTTCGGCCGCCAGGTGGTCGAGGGTGTGCCCGGCCGGGAGGCTGTCCTCCAGCTCCAGCGGACCGGCCGAACGCGGCGCCCGCAGGCAGGCGCCGACCCGCCGGGAGAGCCGTGGCGGCAGCGCGTGGCCCGCCTGCTCCGGCGTCAGCCACGCCCAGCCGCCGACCTCCGCCGAGTCCGGAGTGAACGCGGCCGCCTGCTCGGGCGTGAGCGGCTCGGCCCAGTAGAGGTGTGCGGCGATCGGCGGCCGGGAGTCGTCCAGCGTCCAGTCGATGCAGGCCAGCGGCCCGAGCCGGGGCGTGAACCCGAGCTCCTCGGCGATCTCCCGGACGGCCGTCCGGCGCGGCGACAGGTCCCCGGGCTCCCAGCCCCCGCCCGGGATCGCCACCGGGTGCTTCCGGTCGTACGGCAGCCGGACCACCAGCACCCGGCCCTGCCCGTCCGGGAAGAGTACCCCGGCGGCGGCCATCAACTCACGCCCCGCACGCCCGTCCTGTGCACCCGCAGGCGATGACGTCACCACTGCGACCACTCCCTCCGCCGGGCCGGGAACGCCCCGCCCGCTGTTTACCACGACATCCGGTCGACCGCCGCGGTTCCCGGACGGCCCGGCCGGCGGCGGGTCTATGACCACACGTCAGGAGCCTAAGCCTCCGTCAGGCCGCTGCCCGCCGGCGCACGAGTCGCACCACGCCGGCACGCCCGGCTCCCGCACGGGTCAGAGGCCGGGCACCGCCTGGCCGGGGAGGTCGGGGATACCGGGGAGGCGGGCCGGGGCGACCGGTTCGGTCGTGCCACCCGGGCCGAGCGAGGCGAGGGCTGCGTCGGCCGCGCGGGCCATCTGCTCGTCGTACCGGGCCGTCGCGCCGCGGAGACGGGCGGCGGTCTCACCCGCGGCCAGCGCGAGCAGCCCCGGCAGCAGATCGGTACTGCGATCGACGACCCAACTGGTGCCGCGGGTGGCCATCCACCACAGGTCGGCCGCCGTGCCGGGCGGCGGCTCGGCGGGCTGGGTGGCGGGCGCGTCGCCCAGCGGACGGCCGGTCTCGGCGATCAGCGCGTGGAAGCCGCGGGCGATCAAGTGGTGCCCCTCGGTACTGGGGTGGAGCCGGTCGACGCTCAGCAGGTGCCGCTTGGCCACCCACGGCAGCTCGGCGACGTGCAGGTGGACGGCCCGGTGGCGGACGGAGAGGGCGTGCACCACGGTGTTCACCGCGCGCATCCGCCGGGCCAGCGGACGTGCGAGTGGTCGGGGCAGCCGCAGCAGCGCGCCCGGATCGGGCAGGCACGCGGTGAGCAGCAGGGCGCCGCTGCCGGACAGTTCGCCGAGCACCGCGTCCAACTCCCTTGCGGTGCGGCCGATGTCGAACCCGGCCCGCAGTGTGTCGTTGCCGCCGACCAGCACGGCCGCCATACCCGGCCGCAGCGCCAGGGCGGCCGGCAGCTGCTCGGTCCGCAGGTCGCCGCTGAGCGCCCCGCTCCGGGCGAGGTTGGTGAACTCGACGCCCGCCTCCGGCGGTGCCAACGCGCCCGCGAGCAGCGCCGCCCAGCCCCGCCACCCGCCGGCCACCGGGTCGCCGACCCCCTCCGTGAGCGAGTCGCCGAGCGCCACGAACCGCACCGGCTCCACCACCCGACCGTCCCCGACCACGACCGCCGTCTCCACCGCGAACCTCCCACACCTCACTGCGGGCGCAGGAAGTCGGCCTGTCCGACTTCCTGCGCCACATGTCTCGTTGCCGTGTCTGTCGTTGCAGCACTTCGGCTGCTGCTCTGCTGCTCTGCTGCGCGCCCGCGTACCCGGCCGGGTGGCCGGGCACGGGGGCGCGGTGCGGGGCCGGCACCGGAAGTCGGCCGGTTCGACTTCTCGTGCGGTGCCCGGTTCGGACGTGCCCGGTACCGGTGCGCGCCCGCTCCTGCTGCTTCCGCTACCGCTGGGCCTGTTCCTGCTGGACGCCGTCCGCTGCGCGGCGCTGTCGCGCGACGGGCGCCGGTTCGGCGCCCTTCGGCTCCGCGCTCTCCTGCGCAGGGCCCCCGGGGGGTGCGCCGTGGGCGGTGAGGAACGCGGCGACCGCGGCCGGCCAGCCGTACTGCTCGGCCTGGGCGCGGGCCGCGGCGCGGCGGGCCCCCTCCGGGCGGTCGAGCAGTTCGCGGACGGCGTCGGCGAACCCCGCACCGGTGTCGTCCGCGGCCACGCCCGCCGGCCCGACCAGCCCGGGGAGGGCCGACGAGCGGCTGACCGCCACCGGCGTGCCGCAGGCGAGCGCCTCCATGGCGGCGAGGCCGAAGGTCTCCACCGGCCCGGGGGCGAGCACCACGTCCGCGCAGCCCAGCAGCCGGGCCAGCGCGTCCCGGCCGGCGACGTGACCGAGCAGGTGCACGGGCAGCGCGAGCCGCGCGGCGCGGGCGGCGAGCCGCGACCGGAGCGGTCCGGTGCCGGCCACCACCAGAACGGCCGGGAGCCCGCCGGCCCGCAGCTCGGCGAGGGCGTCGACGGCCCGTTCGGGGTGCTTCTCGGTGGAGAGCCGCGAGCAGAGCACCAGCAGCACCTGGTCCGGATCGGCGTACCGGGCCCGCTCGTCCGCGCGCTCGGGGGCGGTCGGCGGGCGCAGTGCGGCTAGGTCCACGCCCAGTGGGGCCCGCGCCAGGTTCCGTACGCCCAGCCGGCGGAACTCGGCGGCGGCCCAGTCGGTCGTGCAGATCACGGTGTCGTACGCCCGCGCGGTGCGGGTGTTGAGCCGGTCGCCGGCTGCGCCGGCGAGCGGGGCGGGCAGGCCCCAGGTGCGGAGCAGTCCGGCGGCGCTCTCGTGCGAGACCATCGCCGAGCGGAGGCCGTGCCGGCGGGCCCAGTCGCCGGTCCAGCGCAGGGTGGTGCGGTCGGAGACCTCCAGCCGGTCGGGCGCGAGCCGGGTCAGTTCGTGTGCGACGGCCCGCCGGTCGGTGAGCAGCCGGTAGCCGCCGCTGCCGGGCAGGACCGGCCCGGGGAGGGTGACGACCAGGCCCTGCTCGGTCTCCTGCTCCGTCCGCCGTTCGCCGGGGACGAGGAGGACGGGCGTGTGGCCGGCGGCCCGGTAGCCCGCGCCGAGGTGCCGCAGGGCGGTGCGCAGTCCGCCCGACACCGGGGTGACGAAGTTCGCCACCCGGACGATCCGCAGGGAGTCTCCTCGGCCGGTCATGCCGGCAGGCCCTCGGCCACCGCGGGGGCGTCGGGGGTGGGGGAGCCCACGGTGGGCGCGGCCTGGCCGGCCCCGGGGACGGTTGCGCCGGGGGCGACCGCACTCGGCACGGCTGCCCCGGGCACGACCGCCCCCGCCACGGCTGCGCCCGGCACGGCCGTGCCGCGGTGCTCCGCCAGCACCTCTGCGTAGTGCCGCAGCAGCATGTCCCCGACCGCCTCCCAGGTGCGGGCGGTCACCTCCGCCCGTCCGGCGCGGCCGTAGGCGGCCCGCAGCTCGGGGTCGGCGGCCAGGGTCTCCACCGCCCGGGCGACCGCCGCGCCGTCCCGGGGCGGTACGAGCAGGCCGGTCCGGTGGTGGGCGACCAGGTCGAGCGGGCCGCCGGCGGCCGGCCCGATCACCGGGACACCGCTGGCCATCGCCTCCTGGATGGTCTGACAGAAGGTCTCCAGCGGGCCGGTGTGCACGAAGACGTCCAGGGTGGCGAAGCAGCGCGCCAGCTCGTCGCCGGTGCGGCGGCCGAGGAAGACGGCGCCGGGCATCGCGGCCTTGAGGCCGGGCGCGGACGGGCCGTCGCCGATCACCACCACCCGTACGCCGGGCAGCGCCGAGGCCGCGGCCAGCAGGTCGACGCGCTTCTCGGGCGCGAGCCGCCCGACGTACCCGACCAGCACCTCCCCGCCGGGGGCGAGCGCCCGGTGGAGCGCCTCGTCGCGGTGGCGCGGGTGGAACCGCACGGAGTCGACCCCGCGCGGCCAGAGCTGGACCCGCGGGACGCCGTGCGCGGTGAGGTCCTGCGCGGCCGGGGTGGAGGGAGCGAGCGTCCGGGCCGCGGCGCCGTGGATGGCGCGGATGCGGTGCCAGGCGGCGGCCTCGCCGAGCCCGCGCCCGGCGCGGTACGCGTGCGCGTACCCGGCGAGGTCGGTCTGGTAGACGGCGACGGCCGGGACGCCCAGGCGGGCGGCGACCTGCATGCCGCGCGCGCCGAGCACGAACGGGCTGGCCAGGTGGACCACGTCGGGCCGGTGCCCGGCGATCGCGGCGGTGAGCTGCCGGCTCGGCAGGGCGATCCGGACCTGCGGGTAGCCGGGCAGCGGGACGGAGGGGATGCGGACCACCGGCAGTTCGGCCGTGGTGGACCCGGCCCCGAAGGTGTGCGGCGGGCAGTCGGCACCGCGCGCGGGTGCCGGAGTGACGACGAGGGGCTGATGGCCCCGGCGGACCAGGTGTTCGGCCGTCCGCAGCACGCTGTGGGCGACTCCGTTGACCTCGGGCGGAAAGGATTCGGTGACGATGACGACGCGCATGTCAGTGTTCTGTCCGCGTCCGGCGTGCACCCGGCCAAAGGGATCTGTCGTACAAACGAACGGGGGTCGGCGAATTCCCTCGCTTCGCCGACCCCGCGCCACGCGCGCCCGCACCCGCACCCGGCGGGGCTGCGCGCGGGTCCGGTCAGGCCGTACCCGCGGCCGCCTCCTTGAGCTCCGCGTAGGGCGCGAGCTTCCGGATCGACTCGATGCTCTTGATGCAGTCGTCCCGGCTCTCCTGCGGGTCGCCCGTCACGACGACGGAGCCGTTGCTCGCCTTCAGCCGGAACCGGTGCATGCCGCTCTCGTCGGTGTACAGCTCGAACTTGCCTGCCATGGCAGTAGACACCTCTCGGTCGAGTAGCCCCCTCGCAACGCAACCTAGGGCCAAGTCCCCTCCGCTGCACGCCAGATGATCCATCCGGGGCAACACGGGCCCGGTCGGGGCCGGATCCGCGGGTGGGTCGGGGAACCTCTACCGGGCTCCCCGGCCGCCGGGGCCTGAGCGGCGGGTCAGGTCCGGGCCGTGGCCGGGAGGGGGTCCGTCGCACCGCCGGCGACTTCGACCGTCGCCGTCCCCTCGGCCGGCCGCATGGCGGCCAGACGGCGGAGGCAGGAGCGGCGCTGGAGGAGGGAGAGGCCGGCGACCGCGGTGCCGAGGGTGAGCCAGCCGGCCGGACCGGCGGTCATCACGGCGCCGGTGAGGAGCAGCGGGCCGGCGGACTTCTGGATGGACTGGGACATGCCGGCGACGCCCAGGTAGGAGGCGCGGGAGCGGTCGGGGGCGAGGGAGACGGCCAGCTCCCAGGAGCTGACCGAGCGCATCAGCTCGGCGGCGGTCACCACCGTCGCCGCCGCCAGCAGGGCGGCCGAGGCGGACCAGGCTCCGCCGCCGGTGCCGAGGGCCACGAGGGCGCAGCCGATGAACATCGCCAGGCCGGCGAGCCCCACCGCGCCGGCCGCCCGGTGGGGGCCCTCGGCCTTTGCGGAGAGCCGCAGTTGGAGGAGGACCACCAGCACCGTGTTGAGCACCAGGAAGGCCGGCACCAGGGCGTGCGGGGCGGTGGTGTGCTCGACCAGCCAGAGCGGCAGGCCGACGCCGAGGACGGAGTCGTCGAGGTTCGTCGGGATGTCGAGGAGGACGAAGCGCAGGTAGCCGCGGTCGCGCCAGGGGCGCGGCGCCGGCCCGGCGGGTGCGGGGGCGGTTTCGGAGGCGGGTGCGGGGGCGGCCACCGGGCCGGTCGGCGTCGGGGCGCCCGCTGCGACCCGGCCGGGGGCGGATCGCGGCTCCCGGGTGCGCCAGACCAGCGCGGCGGTCACCGCGAAGGAGAGCGCGTTGGCCAGCACCAGCACCTGGTAGGCGCCGACCGTCCCGACGGCCAGGCCGAGCGCCGCGACCCCGGCGCCCAGGGCGTACCCGGCGTTGGCCGCGCTGCGGGTGAGCGCCTGGTAGGTGGACCGCCGCTCGCCGGCCGCCCGGGTGGCGAACAGCATCTCCAGCGTCTTGGCGCCCCGTTCGGCCAGGCAGGTGACTGCCATCACGGGCAGCAGCGCGGCGAAGCCGTCGCAGGCAAGGAGCAGGCCCATCGTGCCCAGGCGCAGCAGGTGGCAGCCGATCAGCAGCCGCCGGACCGGGAACCGCTCGGCCAGCTGTCCGGCCAGCGGGGAGCCGGCGATTCCGGCCACCGCGGCGATGCCGAGCAGCAGGCCGACCTGCCGCGCGTCGAGCCGGGTCACGAAGGTGAAGTAGAGCACCGAGGAGGCAGCCCACGTCCCGGTGCCGGCCCGGTCCAGGAACTGGGCGAGGAGCATGATCCGCCCGTCCCGTCCGCCCGGCGGCCGGCGCAACTGCGCCAGCAGTCCGTCCCCGCGGTTGCCCATGGTCCGACCCTCCCCGTTCCGTTCGTCCGGGGAGCAGCCTGCCGGACATGAATCTCGACGTCAAGATACTTGATGTCGACATACCCCGCCGGCGGCGGTCGGGGCGACCGGGGACGTCGGCGCATTCGGCCCGGTCGGTCCGAGCGTGGCACGGAGCAGCTTGCGGTCGGGCTTGCCGGCCTCGGTGAGCGGGAGGCGGTCCAGGAGGTGGACGGCGGCCGGCGCGTACATCGCGCCCAGCCGCTCGGTGGCGAGCGCCCGGACCAGCGCGCCGTCGGGGCGGCCGCCGGCCGCGGGCACGACCGCGACGTGCAACTCCTCCGTCCCGTCCGCTCCCTGGACACCGAAGGCGGCGCACCCGGCGACGGCCGGGTGGGCGAGCAGCGCCTCCTCGACATCCGCCGGGTACACGTGGCCGCCGACCACGACCACCATGTCCTTCAGTCGGTCGACCGGGTGGAGGTAGCCCGCCGCGTCGAGGTGGCCGACGTCGCCGGTGCGGACCCAACCCTGTTGCAGCACCTCGGCGGTGAGGTCCGGACGGCGCCAGTAGCCCGCCATCGTCATAGCGGTGCGGACGAAGATCTCCCCGTTCTCGCCCGGGGGCAGTACGGCTCCGGAGGGGCTCCGGATCTCGATCGTCACCCCGGGCGCCGGGCGTCCGGCGGTGATCCGGCCGCCTGGCCCGGTGACGGCGTGCTCCGCCGGTCCGGCCTCGGTGATCGACCCGGCCTCGGTCTGCCCGTACCACCCGTGCAACACGGGCCCGAACAGCTCGGCGGCCCGGCGCAGCCGCTCGGCGGAGGCGGCGGTGCCGCCGTAGAACAGCGCCGACGTCGCGGACGCGCGGGGACCGAGGGGGGACTGGCGGATGGACCTGCCGGCACTGCGGTGCTTCCAGGTGGTGGCCCGGTACGAGCACGTCAGCCGGGCGGCCGAGGAACTGCGGGTGGCCCAGCCCTCGGTGAGCCGGACGATCTCCCGGCTGGAGGCGGAGCTCGGGGTCCGGCTCTTCGACCGCCGGGGCCGCCGGATCCACCTCAACGAACACGGCGCGGCCTTCCTGCGCCGCGTCGATCGCGCCCTTCGCGAACTCGACGACGGAGCGCGCGAGTTGGCCGACGCCGCCGAACGCAACCGCCGGGTGACGCTGGCCGCCGAGACGCTGCTGACCGTCACCGGCCTGCTGGTCCGCTTCCGGGCCGCCCACCCGGGCATCGAGGTGCGGCTGCGCCAGTCGTCCGCCGACGCCATGGCGCGTCGGCTCCGCACCCGGGAGGTGGACCTCTGCGTCGCGTCCCAGCCGCTCGTCGGGCCCGGCCTCGTCTCGGAGCTGCTGCTGCGGGAGGAGGTGCTGCTGGCCGTTCCGGACGGACACCGGCTGGCCGGCCGCGAGGCGGTCCCGCTCTCCGCGCTGGAGGGCGAACCGCTGGTCACCCCGGGCCGGGGGCACTGGCAGCGGGTCCTCGCGGACCGGCTCTTCGCCCGGGCCGGCGTCGAGCCGGTGGTCGTCTGCGAGGGGGACGAGCCCGGCGCCGTCGTCAGCCTGGTCGCCGCGGGTCTCGGGGTGGCCCTGCTCCCGGCGATGGCCCGTACCTCGGAGGTGCGCGGGCCGCTCTCCTGGGTGCGGATCGCCGAGCCCGGCTGCCACCGCGAGCTGCGCCTGGTCCGCGACGGCGGCGCTCCGCACTCGACCGCCGCCCGCCTGTTCGCCGCGTTCGCACTCGACCACTTCCGCACGGTGGGCGCGGCGGCGGCGACGGCCGAGAGCGCAGCCGGGGCCGACGCCGCGGCCGGGGCCGCCGCCGACGCGACCGCCTGATCAGGGAGCAGCCGGCCTCCCGGCGCCTCGCCCCGGGGCCGGTTGTCGGAGGTCGTGGTTAGGCTGGGAGGCTCGCCGTCCCCACCGCCCCGGAGGCCCGCCCCGATGTACGCCCTGCACGCGCTCTGGCGAGCCGACGGCCGCCTCGCGCTCTGGGCGGAGGACGCGGCGGCCTACCGCACCGGGCGGCCCGGCGCAGCCCGGCCCGGCGCGGGCGCGCACCCGTACGCCTGCACGGCGGGGGAGGTCGCCCGGCTGCTGGGGGCGATCGGGCCAGGCCTCGACTGGCTGGCCGGCCAGGCGGACGAACGCTGGACCGGCCTGCTGCTGCCGACCCTCGGCGAGCGGCCCGTCCCCTCGCCGGACCTGCCGGTGGGCAGCGCACCGCGCGGCGTCGCGCTCGGCGCGTGGCGGGTGCCGACGCTGCTGTTCGGCCCCGCGGAGGCGGCCCAGCTGCTGGGGGCGCTGCACGATCCGCGCTGGCCCGGTGCGACGGTGGAGCTGCCCGGCGGCGAGTCCGTCGAGCTCACCTTCGGTGCCTCGCTGCGCTGGCTGTCCGCCGTGCACGACCTCGCCTGGCGGCTGGTCGGGCGGGGGCGGCTGCTGCCCGTCCTCGCCGAGGAGCGGCCGGGCGAGTGGTACGCGCGCTGGCGGCCCGCCCCGGACGCGCCGGCCCGGCGCGAGCTCGCCGCATTGGCCGCGGGCTGTCCGCCGGTCTGCCGGGCCGAGCACCGCCCGGGCGCAGGCCGGCCGGAGGCCCCCGCCGCCGCCCCGACCGGGACCGAGCTGGCCACCGGTCTGCTCGACACCCTCGTCGACCAGGAGGCCCGCGCCGCCCTCGTCGGCCTCGAACCGCCCGCCGAGCCCTGGCTCGTCGCACTCCACGCCGCCGACGGCCGTCTCCGCCGGCCCCCGGCCGCCGACCTGCCGGAGCGCCTGACCGCCTGGGGGGCCGCCCGCCCCGCCGACAGCCCGGTCCGGCTCAACCTCCGCCTCACCGAACCCCTCGGCCCGGACGGCCTCCCGTACGGGGACGACCGCACCGGGGGAGCGGCCCAGGAGGAGGCGGCCCCCGAGACCTGGCGGCTCGACCTGCTGCTCCAGGCTGCCGACCGCCCCTCCCTGGTCGTCCCCGCCGCCGACCTCTGGGCCGAGGACGCGGGGTACGCCGCACTGACGCGCACCGTCGCCGACCCGGCCGCCGCCCTCCTCGCCGAGCTGGAGCGGGCCGCCCGCGTCCACCCGCCGCTGCGCGGTGTGCTGCTGGCGCCCCGCCCCACCGGTGTCGACCTGGACCGTGCGGGCGCCCTGCGCTTCCTGCGTGAGGCCGCCCCCGCCCTCACCCGGGCCGGCTTCGGCGTGCTGCTCCCGGCCTGGTGGCAGCGGCGCCCCCGGCTCGGCCTCGCCCTCGCCGCGGCACCGGCCACCGCCCCGGGCTCGGTGCGGCGCACCGCCCGGGTGGACCGGGACGCCGTGCTGAACTTTCAGTGGCAGCTCTCCATCGGTGAACTGACCCTCACTGAGGAGGAGTTGGCCGAGCTGGTGGCGGCCCAGCAGGGGCTGGTCCGGCTGCGCGGCCGCTGGATCGAGGTGGACCAGGCCCAACTCGCCGCCGCCGTACGCTTCCTGGCCGCGCGAGGTCGCGGCGTGATGGAGCCGGTCGAGCTGCTCCGGCTCGCCCTGGACGACGGCGCCGTGGTGGACGGGCTGCCGGTGACCGCCGTCCGCGCGGCCGGGCCGATCGGGGACCTGCTGGCCGGCCGCCCCGGCCCGGCCGACCGCGTCCCCGAACTGCCCGACGGCTTCACCGGCACCCTCCGCCCCTACCAGCGGCGGGGGTTGGCCTGGCTGGACGCCCTCGGCCGGCTCGGGCTCGGCGCCGTCCTGGCCGACGACATGGGACTCGGCAAGACCGTCCAGACCCTCGCCCTGCTCGCGCTGGAGCAGCAGCGCGGCGCCACCGGCCCCACCCTGCTGGTCTGCCCGATGTCGCTGGTCGGCAACTGGCAGCGGGAGGCGGCCCGGTTCGCGCCGGGGCTGCGCGTCCACGTCCACCACGGCGCCGACCGCTCCGCGCCCGACCGGTCCGCCGACCTGGTGATCACCACCTACGGGCTGGTCCAGCGCGACGCCGCCGAGCTGCGCGCGATCCGCTGGCGGCGGATCGTCGCGGACGAGGCGCAGCACATCAAGAACCCGGCGGCCCGGCAGTCCCGGGCGATCCGCTCGCTGCGCTCCGGGCCGCGGATCGCGCTCACCGGCACGCCGGTGGAGAACCGGCTCGCCGAGCTGCACGCGGTACTGGACTTCGCCAACCCGGGGCTGTTCGGCAGCGCGGAGTCGTTCAAGGAGCGGTTCTCGATCCCGGTGGAGCAGGCCGGGAGCGTCGAGGCGGCGGCCCGGCTGCGCCGGCTGTCCGGACCGTTCCTGCTGCGCCGCAGCAAGAGCGACCCGCAGATCGCCCAGGACCTGCCCGCCAAGCAGGAGTTCACCGTCCGCTGCAGCCTCACCGCCGAACAGGCCGGTCTCTACCGGGCGGTGGTGGCCGATCTGTTGGAGCGGCTGCGCGGCATGCGCGGCGTGGAGCGCAAGGGTGCCGTCCTGGCGGCGATCGGCCGGCTCAAGCAGGTCTGCAACCACCCGGCCCAACTGCTGCACGACGGAACGTCGGTGGCCGGCCGCTCGGGCAAGGTCGAGCGGCTGGTGGAGGTGCTGGAGGAGGCGCTGGCCGAGGGCGACCGGGCGCTGGTCTTCACCCAGTACGCCGAGTTCGGCGCGATGCTGCAGCCCTACCTGCGCGAACGGCTGGGCGAGGACGTGCCGTACCTGCACGGCGGGGTGCCCAAGGGGCGCCGGGACGAGCTGGTCGAACGGTTCCAACGGCCCGACGGGGCAAGGGTCTTCCTGCTGTCGTTGCGGGCGGGCGGGACCGGTCTCAACCTCTCCGCCGCCAACCAGGTGATCCACCTCGACCGCTGGTGGAACCCGGCCGTCGAGGACCAGGCGACCGACCGGGCGCACCGGATCGGGCAGCGCCGCGACGTACAGGTGAGGCGGCTGGTCTGCGTCGGCACGGTGGAGGAGCGGATCGACGACCTGCTGGCCGCCAAGCGCGGTCTGGCCGACGCCGTGATCGGCGGCGGCGAGGAGTGGCTGGCCGAACTGTCCGCCGAGCGGCTGCGCGAGCTGCTCGGCCTGTCCGCCGACGCGATCGGAGAGTGACCCGCCCGATGACCGTCCCCGACCGCCGGCCGTCCGACCGCCGGCCGTCCGACCGCGGGCCCGCACCGGGCCGCGGGCCCGCCCCCGACCAGAGGCTCCCGCCGGGCGACCGCCCGCTCGCGGACTGCCTCGACACCTTCTGGCAGGCCCGCATCCCGGCGGCCCCCGCCGATCCCGCCGTCGGCACCCCTGCGCAGGCACCCGCCGGCAGCCCGGTGCCCGGCACCGTGCTCGCCGAGCTCGGCGCCTCCGGGATCACCGTCCGGGGGCGGCCCCTGGAGGCCGCCCTCGGACCGGCCTACCGGCTCTTCACGGGCGGCGCGTAGCGGCGCCGCCCGTCGCAGCCCTGACCTAGCCGGCCGTCACCGGGTAGTGGTCGGAGAGGTCGTTGTAGGTGTAGCTCTTGCCCCAGCTGCTCACCGTCCACGGCGCGCTGTGGAAGCGGACCACCGTGTTGGTGTAGCTCGCCGGCCGGGCGTGGTCGGTCCGGTAGAGGACGTAGTCCAGGTCCTCCTTGGGCTCACCGGGATACCGGTAGGCGGCGATCGAGTTGTCGACGGTGTCGAAGGAGTTGACCCAGCCGTTGCGGGTGTCGGCCGGCGCGACGCCCGCGTTGGCGAGCAGCGACGGGTACTCGGTGTCGTGCGAGTTGATGTTGAGGTCACCCGTGATGACCACCGGCTCGGCGGCCGGGATGTTCTTGCCGTCGATGAACGACTTCATCGCCTTGAGCTGCGCCGCCCGCACCGCCGCCGGCTCACCGGCGGAGCAGCCGGTGTCGGTGGACTGCAGGTGGGTGCCGACCACGTGGGTGCGCACGCCGTTGACATTCAGCACGGCGTAGACGAAGCCCTTGTTCGACCACCAGTCCGCCCCGCAGGCGTCCTTGAAGATGTACTGCTCCTTGCGCAGGATCGGCCACTTGCTGAGCAGCGTCACCCCGCCGTCCTCCGGCGTGGTGGAGCTGTAGCTGCCGCCGGTGGCGTCCCAGCCGCTGGTCGAGCGGCCGACGACCGGGGTGTGGTACGGGTAGGCGGCCGAGGCCTGCGAGATGAGCAGGTCGGAGGCGGCGTTGTCGAAGGCCTCCTGGAGGACGACGACGTCCTGGCCCTGGAAGAAGTCCGCGGCGGCGATGGCCTTCGCGCGGTAGTCCTGGCCCCAGTTGGGGTAGAGGCTCTTGCTCATCAGGAAGACGTTGTACGTCAGCACCTTGAGCGCGGGCACCGAGCCGGCGGGCACGGTGGCGGCCGAGGCGGTGGGGGCGACGGCCAGCGGGGCGATCAGGCCCGCGGCGACGGCAGCGGCGGCGGCCAGGCGCGAGCCGCGGCGAAGCGTGGAGGGAGTTGGCATGCCCGCAGTGAACGCGCCTCCGGCCACACCTGGCAAGACATCGGACGATCACCGTATGAACTCGGCGGTAACTTAAAGCTGTCTGGCCAACTCGCCTTCCGAATCCACGACTTGCTTGGACAACTTGCTCGGCCACCACATGTGCCGGTCCAGGTCCATGGTGAGGGCGGTGACCAGCACCGACCGCACCACCAGGGTGTCCAGCAGGACGCCGAGGGCCACCGCGAAGCCGATCTCGGCGAAGCCGACCAGCGGCAGCGTGCCGAGCACCGCGAAGGTGCTCGCCAGGATCAGCCCGGCCGAGGTGATCACCCCACCGGTCGCCGCCAGCCCGGTGATCGCGCCCCTCCGGGTGCCCTGGTGGGCGGACTCCTCCCGCACCCGGGTCATCAGGAAGATGTTGTAGTCGATGCCGAGCGCCACCAGGAAGACGAAGACGAACAGCGGGAAGGAGTTGTCCTGGCCCTCGAAGTGGAAGACGTGCTCGAAGAAGAACGCGCTGATCCCGAGCGCGGAGGCGAAGGACAGGACCACGGTGGCGATCAGCACCAGCGGCGCGGTGATCGCGCGCAGCAGCAGTGCCAGGATCACCAGCACCACACCGAGCACCAGCGGGATGATCGTCCGGTTGTCGTTCGTCGCGGCGCGCCCGGCGTCCAGGATCACTGCGGTGCTGCCGCCGACCTTGGCGTCCGCGTCCGGCACCGCGTGGACGGCCGCCCGCACCCGGTCCACGGTGTCCTTGGCGGCCTGGCTGTCCGGTGGATCGGCGAGCGTGGCCTTGAACAGCGCCTCCCCCTCGTGCACCTCCGGCGCCGAGGTCCCCGCGACGCCGGGCGTCGACGTCGCCGCCGCGCGCACGGCGACGACCCCGGCCTCGGTGCTGATCACGGTCAGCGGCGCGCCCGTCCCACCGGGGAAGTGCTGCTGCAGCACCTCCTGGCCGACCACCGAGTCCGGCTTGCCGGTGAAGGTGCCGGCCGTGCTGAGGCCGGTGGCGTTCAGCGAGACCAGGCCGACGCAGCAGGCGGCCAGGGCCAGCGTGGTGCCGATCCACACCTTGCGCGGACGGCGGCCGATCCAGGCGCCGACGTGCGCCCAGCGGCCCGATCTGGTCGGCTCCGGCGTCCCGTACGCGGGCTTGACCGGCCAGAAGACCCACCGGCCGAACACCACCAGCAGCGCCGGCAGCAGGGTGAGCATCGCGACCAGCGCCACCACCACACCGATTGCGCAGACCGGCCCGAGGCTGCTGGTGGAGTTCATCTCGGCGATCAGCAGGCAGAGCATCGAGGCGACCACGGTGGCCGAGGATGCCAGGATGGCGGGCCCGGCCCGGTACAGGGCGAACGCCATCGCCTCGTGCCGGTTCTCGTGCTTTCGCAGCTCCTCCCGGTAGCGGGCGGTGAGCAGCAGGGCGTAGTCGGTGCCGGCACCGAGCACCAGCACGATCAGGATGCCCGCGCTCTGCGCGTTGACGGTCAGTCCGGCGTGGTCGGCCAGCAGGTAGATCACCGCCTGGGAGACGACCAGCGCCCCGGCGGCGGAGAGCAGCGGCAGCAGCCACAGGACGGGACTGCGGTAGGTCAGCAGCAGCAGGATGATCACCACGCTGATGGTGGCGGCCAGCAGAGTGCTGTCGATGCCCGCGAAGACCTCGGCCTGGTCGGCGCCGATCCCGGCGGGGCCGGTGACGTGGGTGACCATGCCCTGGCTGCCGTCGGCGGCGGTGGCGCGCAGGTTGTCCACGGCCGGGCGCAGGTCCTCCCAGCCGCCGGTGCCGATGTCGATCGGCACGATGGTCTGCATCGCCTGGCCGTCGGCGGAGGCCACCGGTCCGACCACCTGGCCCAGGACGTGCGGCGCGGTGGCGAAGGCGGCGGCGTCCCGGGCCGCCTCGACCCGGTCGGCCGGGGTGATCCCGCCGTCGCGCTGGTAGACCACCACGGCCTGCGCGGTGTCCACCGGCTGGAAGGCGCGCTGCTCGTTGAGCACCTGGGTGGACTCGGCGTTGCCGGGAAGCCAGCTGGAGGCCTGGTTGTCCTCGGCGCCGTTGAGCTTGCCGGCGAGCGGACCCGCGACCACCAGCAGCACCAGCCAGAGGGCCAGCACCACCCACTTGCTGCGGCGTCCGCACGGGAGTGCGGCCAGTCTCCGGGTCGGGCTCATCGGAAAACTCCCAGGGGCCTGAGGCGTCAACTCGTTCCAGCCTCTCACCGGCCCGGCGACCCGGCAGCCGGAGCGCGGCCGGGCGGTTCCGGCCCCGCGGCCCGCTCCCCGCCTCCCCGCGGCCCGGCCACCCCGCCGCCGTCAGCGGCGCGAGCGCTGCCCCGGGACGGCCGCCCGCTCCCGCAGCTCCTTCAGCACCCCGATGTCGAGCGCATGGCCCGCCCCCTCCCCGCCGTGCTTGCGGTCCGGGGTCTCGACCACCAGTGGGACGCCGGCCGTCTCCGGGTGCTCGAACAGCTCCCGGAACGGCTCCGCGCCGATCATCCCGGCGCCGATGTTGGCGTGCCGGTCCTTGCGCGCCCCGACCGCGTCCTCCGAGTCGTTGGCGTGGATCAGCCGCAGCCGCCCCGGCCCGGCGGCCGCGACCAGCGCGTCCAGCGCCTCCCGGACGCCGCCCGGCACCGCGAGGTCGTGCCCGGCCGCGAAGGCGTGGCAGGTGTCCAGGCAGACCCCGACCTTCGGGTGGCCGTCCAGCGCGTCCACGTACTCCGCGAGATCCTCCATCCGCGAGCAGAGCGAGCTGCCCTGGCCGGCCGTGGGCTCCAGCAGCAGCCACGGCGCGTCGTCCCCCAGCGCGTCCAGCTCGTCCAGCAGCGGGCGGACGTCCGTGCGGACCTGGGCCATCGCCTCGGCCCGCCGCGACCCGCCGCCCGGCGCCGTCCCGACCGCCGACCCGGTGTGCAGCACCACGCCGAGGGCGCCGATCGCGTGGCCGCGCAGCAGCGAGTGGCGCAGCGAGTCGGCCGAGCGCTCGCGCGTCGCCGTGGTGTCCGAGCCGAAGTTGATCAGGTAGGGCGCGTGCACGTACGCCGGGATGCCCTGCTCGGCACAGGCGGTGCGGAACTCCGCGTCCTGGGCCGGGTTGCCCGGAGGAGTGGCCCAGCCGCGCGGGTTGGCCACGAACACCTGGACCGCCTCCGCGCCCACCCGCCGCGCGTATGCCAGGCCCGTCCCGGCCAGCCCGCGGGCGGCCACCGGCACGTGGGCGCCGATCGGGTTGCGGACGGCGGCCGCCGAGGGCACGGCGGTGGCCGCCGAGGGCGCGGCGGCGGGCGGCAGGACGGCAGCGGTGTTCATGGCTCCGAGCATGCCACGGCGGCCCTCCCGCCCCCGACGCGGGCGACGGCCACAGCCGTCGCGGCGGCCTCCGCAGCGGCCCGGCCCCGCCGCGCCCGGTCGGGTCACCGTCTTGGCCGACGCTCCGTCAGCCCCACAGCCCAGCCCTGGTGGCGGGCCCACCCGTGCGCCCATAGCGTCGATTCGGCCGGACCACCACCGGCCGTCGTCCCCCACACACACCGCGTCACCGCGCCGGAGTCCCGCGGGCGCGCCAGACAGACAGGTCATCACTCATGCCCACGCGACGGGTCCACCACCTCGCCGCGGCCACCGCCGCCGCCACGACCGCCCTCACCACCGTCCTCGCCACCCTGGCCGCCGCGCCCGCGGCCCACGCCGCCGGCGGCCTGCACGTCGTCCGCCCGGGCGAATCGATTCAGCAGGCCGTGGACGCGGCCGCCCCCGGCGACACCGTCCAGCTGCTGCCGGGCACCTACTACGGCAGCGTCCGGATCACCACCCCCGGCCTCACCCTGCGCGGCATCGGCCGGAGCAGCGTGATCGCCCCCGGGAACGCCGCCGCCGGCACCGCCGGCGACACCGTCTGCGCCACCGCCGGCCACGGACTCTGCGTCGCCGGCACCGACGCGGAGCCGCTGCGCGGCATCACCGTCGAGGCCCTCGCCGTCACCGGCTTCCCCAAGAACGGCATCAACATCGCCTCGACCACCGGCATGACCGTGCGCGCGACCTACGTCCACGACAACGTCCAGCAGGGCATCAGCCAGGAGAAGTCGACCCGCGCCGTCATCGTCGGCAACGAGTCGGCCCGCAACGGCCAGTCCGGCATCTTCCTCGCCAACAGCGTGGTCAACGAGGGCGGCGCCACCGACACCGAAGGGACGCTGGTCAGCGGCAACCGGCTCTCCGAGAACCGGATCGGCGTCACCGTCCGCCGGCTGCGCGACCTGAGCATCGAGGAGAACGAGGTCCGCGGCAACTGCGGCGGCGTCTTCGTCGTCGGTGACGAGGGCGTGCCCAAGGCGGGCGCGCTGAGCATCACCCGCAACCGGGTTCTCGCCAACAACAAGTACTGCCCGCCCAACCCGCGGCTCGACTACATCCAGGGCACCGGCATCCTGCTCACCGGCGCCGAGGACACCCAGGTGACCGACAACCAGGTCCGCGACAACGTCGGCGCCTCGTCGATGTCCGGCGGCATCGTGCTCTTCCGCAGCCTGGTCGGCACACCCAACGCCCGGCACGTCATCAGCGGCAACTACGCGGTCGGCAACAGCCCGGCCGACCTGGTCGACGCCGACACCGGCACCACCAACACCTTCGCCCGCAACCACTGCGCGGTCTCCATGCCGGCCGGCCACTGCTGATCCCGTGAGCCCCCGCCACCCCTCCCACCTGCAGAAAGACGGCACATGACCACCACCGCACCCGCCACCACCCCGCAGGCCGCGATGCGCCTGAGGGAGCTCGTCTTCGGCGCCGCCTGCGCCGCCGCCGTCCGCGCGGCCGCCCGGCTCGGTGTCGCCGACGCGCTCGGCGACACCCCGACCGCCGTCACCGACCTGGCGGCCGAGCTCGGCACCGAGCCCAAGCCGCTGCGCCGCCTGATGCGCGCCCTCAGCTGCTACGGGATCTTCCACGAGGTCGGCGACGACCGCTTCGAGCACACCGAGATGTCCCGGCTGCTGCGCGAGGACGCCCCCAACAGCCTGCGCTACATCTCCCTCTGGTGCACCGAGCCGTGGACGTGGGAGGCCTGGCCGAAGCTGGACGAGGCCGTCCGCTCCGGCCGCAACGTCTTCCCCGAGATCTTCGGCAAGGAGTTCTTCGACTACCTGCACAGCGAGGGCGGCGACTCCGCGCGGGTCTTCGACCGGGCGATGACCACCTCCAGCCGGCAGTCCGCGGCCGACTTCGCCGCCTACCTCGACCTGACCGGCATCGACTCGGTGGTCGACATCGGTGGCGGCCAGGGCCATGTACTGGCCAGCCTGCTGGAGAAGCACCCGGCGCTGCACGGCACCCTGCTGGACCTCCCCAAGGTGGTCGCCGGCGCCGACCCCCGGCTCCGCGACGGCGGGGCCTTCGCCGCCCGGGCGCGGCTGGTGCCCGGCGACTGCCGGGTCGACATCCCGGTGCGGGCCGACCTCTACATCATCAAGAACATCCTGGAGTGGGACGACGAGAGCACCCGCCGCACCCTGGCCAACGTGGTCCGGGCCGCCAAGCCGGGCGCCCGCGTCGTGGTGGTCGAGAACCTGGTCGACGACAGCCCCTCGATGCGCTTCACCACGGCGATGGACCTGATGCTGCTGCTCAATGTCGGCGGTGCCAAGCACTCCAAGGAGAGCATGGTGCGGCTGATGGAGGAGGCCGGTCTGTCCGTCGCCGGCGTCCGCGAGGTCAACCCCTACCTGCACGCCTTCGAGGCCACCGTCCGCGGCTGAGCCACCGGCGCCGCGTCACCGGCGCCCGCCGAACCGCCCGCACCGATCGCCGGTGCGGGCGGTTCGGCGCTCCGCCCGTGGCGGTCCGGCGCCGGGAACGGCGGAGCCCCGGCCGGCAGGGGTTCGCCGACCGGGGCCGCGGGGCGGCGGGCTCAGGCCCGCCGCGAGGACTCCAGGTGCGCGAAGACCACCACGTTGTCGAGGTAGTCCTTGCGCTTCTTGTCGTAGGTACCGCCACAGGTGATCAGCCGCAGCTGGGCGTCGGGCGTCTTCCCGTAGACCTTCTGGTCGGGGAAGGCGCTCTTGGAGAAGGTCTCCACCGAGTCCACCGAGAAGACGGCGACCGTGCCGTCCGCGCGCTGCACCTCGACCTTGTTGCCCGGCAGCAGCAGGCTCAGCAGCAGGAAGACCGCCGGGCCCTTGGTGGTGTCCACGTGCCCGGCCACCACCGCGCTGCCGCGCTCGCCGGGGGTCACGCCGTCCCGGTACCAGCCGACCAGGTTCTTGTCGTCCGGCGGCGGCGCGTTGAGCTGGCCGGCCGGGTTGAGCGTCAGCTCCGTGAACGGGGCGTCCACACCGATCTGCGGGATCCGCAGCCGGGTCGGCACGGCCCGCTTCAGCGGGGGAACCGCGGCGCCCTGGGCGGCCTTCGGGGCGGCGGGCGCGGGCGCGGGCGCGGTGGGTATGGGGCTCGCGGACGCGGCGCCGGGCGTCGGGCCGGCGGTGGCCGCCGGGGGAGCGGCCTGGCCCGAGGCGGGCTCCGCCGGGGACCCGGAGTCCACCGAGTTGTAGATCAGCAGCAGACCGGCCGCCGCCGCGCCCATACCCGCGCGCAGCAGCCGGGACGTACCAGGAACCAGACCGGCCATCGTTCCACTCCTCGGCCGTGCGGGACTCTTCTGTCACCACGACTCGCGTCACCACGACCCGGCCGTCACGACCCGGTCGTCACGATCCGGCCGGGGCGACTCGGCCGGGCGACCCGCCGAAGACGGGCCGGCCGGCACCCGTCGGCCGTGACGAGTCGGTGATCACGCGTCGGCCGTCGCGACGAAGCGCCGCTCGTGGCCGATCGGCGGGCCCGGTGGACCCGCGCGCCCCCGCCGCGGACGGCGCGCAGGGGCGGCGGCCACGGCGGGGAGGCGTCGGACGGCGCCGTCGGACGGCGCCCGGCTCAGATCGCGGCGCCGGCCGAGCGACGGCCCTTGCGCAGCGCGATGGCGCCGGCCCCGAGACCGCCGAGCAGCAGGACGGCGCCGGAGGCGAGGCCGCCGCCGGACACCAGACCGCCGCCACCGGTGTGCACACCACCGTGCGGGGCCTTCTCGTCGCCCTTCTCGCCCTTGTCGCCCTTGTCGCTCTTCTCGCTCTTCTCGCCGTAGGAGGAGGAGCCGGACGAGCTGGACGAGCCGGAGGAGCCGGACGAGCTGGAGGAGGTGCCCTTCTCCTGCTTCTCGTCCCAGGTCTTCTGGCCGTCGGGGCTGGCGGCCTTCTCCTGCTTCTCCTGCCAGGTCAGGTTCTTGTCGCCGCCGTCGGCGAAGGCGGCGGGGGCGGTGATGGTCACGGCAGCGGCGGCGATGACCGCCCCGGCGAGCAGCGTGCGTGCAGAACGCATGATGGTGATCCTTCCGGCGCGGAGCCGCGACTGCCGACACGTCGTCGGCCAAGGGGACTCGCGGCGCTGCGCCTGATCCACCGTCAACCACCCTCGGCGCCGTTGCCACCGGAGGAAGGCGGTGGTGGCCGCGGCGGTGCGCCCCTTCGGGTGGTCTCCCGGGCGTGTTCACCCGAGTGCACGGGCGGTCCGGGTGAATCCGCGCCGGGCCCTTGCGCGCGTCGCCCGCCCCGCACTCGTCGCCCGTGCTCCGGGCGCCGGCGGTCCTACCGCGGTCGGCTGTTCCGGAGCCCCGACCTCCCCGTGCCGCGCTCGCCATCGGAGGCCCGGACGTCGCCGGTCCGGGCGCGTCAGGAGGGCAGGGGGAACGACAGGTGCTGGTGCACCATGGCCCACCCGCCGTCCCGCCGCTCGAACACCCGGGTGCCGCGCGACCAGGTCTCCGCGGTCGTGCCGTCCGCCCCGGTACTGCGGATGTGCTCCAGCCCCCAGGTGACGGCGAGGTCGCCGCCGACCCGGACGGTGAGGTCCGGGATGTCCCAGACGACCGGTCCGGGGGAGACGGCCAGCCCGTTGCGGCAGATCTCGCGGACCTCCTCGACACCCCGGTATCCGAGCGGGCCGGCGTGCTCGTAGGAGACGACGTCCTCGGCGACGTGGGCCATCAGTCCGTCGAGGTCCTTGGCGGCGGTCTCCTTCGCCCAGCGGTCGTGGATGGCGCGCACCTCGCGCTCGGCCGCGCCGGACGGCTCTGAGTCGCCGGCTGCGGCGGCCTCCGGCACGGCGTCCGGTGTCGCGGCGGCGTCCGGAGCGGGCTCCGGCGTGGCCTCCGGTGCGACGGAGGTGTCGGGGAAGGAGTGGTGCTCGTGCGTCACCTGCCACTGCCCGTCGGTGCGTTGCAGGCCGAGGGTGAGCCGCAGCCGCAGGGCGGGCCGCTCGGCGAAGTCGCGCTCCGTGCCGCAGCGCAGCAGGGCGTGGGCGAAGGCGACGTCCGCGCCGGCCGTCACGTCGAGCGACTCGATCTCGAACGCCGCCCCGGCGGAAAGCCAGTCGAAGAAGGGCGGCCAGGTCGCACGGTAGGCGTCGAGGCCGCGCACGCCCTCGAACGGGGGCGGGACGTCGAACATCACGATGTCGTCCCGGTGGTGGGCCAGGACGCCGTCGAGGTCGCCGCGCCGCACCGCTGCGGCCCACCGCTCGATCAGACCCCTGACTTCCTGTTCGTCGTCGCGCTGTTCGTTCTCGGTCGGCATGGCGCCGATGCTGTCACCGCTGCCGGGGGCGGCGCCGGGAGGCGCGCGGGCCCGGCCACGCGCCGTCCCGGCGGGTCGGGTGCCGCGTGCGGGCCGTCGCCGGCGGGCAGGATCGCCGCATGGTCGAGATCTCGAAGGACGTCAGGGCCCGGATCGAGGCGGGTCACATCTGGTACCTGGCCACCGTCAACGCGGACGGCTCGCCGCACGTGAGCCCGATGTGGGTGGGGACGGAGGGTGACCTGGTGCTGTTCAACACCTCGGTCGGACGCGTCAAGGAGCGAAACCTGCGGCGCGATCCGCGGGTCTGCCTCTCCTCCGCCGATCCGGCCGACCCGTACGACCGGGTGCAGATCCGGGGGCGGGCGGTGCGGTTCGTCGAGGGGGTGGAGGCGGACCGGACCATGGACCGGCTGGCCGGGGTCTACCTCGGGACGGAGCGCTACGAGTGGCGGGTGCCGGGGGAGCGCCGGGTGGTCGTGCTGGTCCAGCCGACGCGGATCAGCCGGGTGACCGGTGTGGAGCCGTTCCCGCCGGGTGCCCCGGGCAGCCGCGCAGTCGGGTTGGAGTGAGCCGGGCGGACCGGCCGGATCCCCGGGGCGGGGCGTGACCGGACCCCGGGGAACCGGTGGCGCCCGCCCGCGTCTATCTTGATGGTCCACTGACACGAGAGGGAGCGGGCGATGGGCACGGTCGGTCGGAAGGTGGCCGCCGCGGCGGCCGCAGGGGTACTGCTGGGCGTGCTGACGGCCTGCAGCTCAGGGGGGTCGGAGGCGTCCCGGGACGCGGCGAAGGGCGGTGCGTCCGCCACCGCCACCGCCACCGCCGGCGCGGCCTCGGGCCAGGCCTCCGCCGCGGCCTCGCCCGCGGGTGCGGCGTCGGCCCCCGCGGGCGGTGCCACCGCCGCCGGCGGCGCGTCCGCCGCGGCCGGTTCGCCGGGCGCCTCCGGGACGGCCGGGGCGCCTGCGGGTGGTGCATCGACGCCGGGGGCGGGCGGCGGTTCCGGAGCCGGTGGCGCCCTGCCGGCGCCCACCGCGGACTCGGACGCGCTGGTGCTCGACGAGAAGCTCCTCCTGCAGCTGCTGCCCGACGGCAAGGCCATGACCGGCTGGGAGGAGGAGAAGCGGCGGGTCGACTCCGCCGACCACGCCACCACCTGCTCCGGCAGCGGGGCGTGCAGCGGCAAGCCGCTCAGCGGGACGGCCCGCTTCTCGCTCGGCGAGGTGACCGCGCGCTTCGCGATCGACACGCTGCCGACCAAGGCCGCCGCCAAGGAGAAGCTCGCCGAGGTGTACGCGTCGTACGCGGACGGGAGCAGGTACCGGGCGGTGGACATCGTGCCGCTGGGGAGCGAGTACCGCGCGTTCCAGGGCCAGCTGGCCGGCCGGGACGGGGTGAGCATCGTCCTGCGCTCCGGCACGCTGGTCGCCGCTGTGACCACCGAGGGCGGTCCGGCCGACCCGGCGGCGACGCGGAAGCTGGCCGTGATGCTCGTCCAGCGGATCGAGCAGGCCCAGGCGGGCAAGACCCCGGACGCCGCACTCGGCGCGGCCTGAGCCCGCACCACCCCGCCGCCGGCCCCGGCCACCTCCGGGTGCCCGAGGCCCGGACACCTTCCGACGCCCGGACACCTTCCGACGCCCGGACACCGCCGACGCCCGGACACCGCCGACGCCCGGACACCGACGTCCGCCCGACGCCGGTGGCCGGGCGTCGGCGTACCGGCGCGGCGGCGTGGGGAGCGCACGCGGCGGCCCGGGGGCGGGTGCGGCCGCGGGTGGCCGGGTGCCCGATAACACGGCGAGGCCACGTCCGGATGACGAATCGTCACTACTTTGCAGGTTCCGGCCATGTTGAAGGTGGCCGTCCGATGGCCAGATCATGCCCGTCCGGTATTCGGACAATGTGACGCGGATCCTGGTTTGGAATCCGTCCGGTCGGAATGCTGCTGGTCGGACTCCCGGTGGTGGTTCGGTCCGGCGGGGCATCGGGCCGGGGTGGAGCGCGACCGGGCCGGGGAAAGGGTGGAATCCGGCCGTTGTGGCGGAAGGCCGGAAACGAACCGACCGGTTGCCCGGTGTCGAATCGGTAACCGAGAGTCGTACTGATGAACGACATGCCTCGTCCGAACCCCGCCCGCCTGCTGGGTCTGCGCGACTTCCGCCTCCTCCTGTCGGGGGCCGTCGCGGCCCAAGTGGGGAGTCAGGTCACCCTGGTGGCGCTGCCGCTGGTCGCGGTGGTGGAGCTCGACGCCACGCCGTTCCAGGTCGGCCTGCTGACGGCGGCGGAGACCGCGGCCTTCCTGCTGGTCGGCCTTCCCGCGGGCGCCTGGCTGGACCGGATGCGCAAGCTGCCCGTACTGATCCGCGCCGACGTGGTGCGCTGCCTCGCCGTCGGGTCGATCCCGCCGGCCGCCGCCCTCGGCGTGCTGACGATGGCCCAGCTCTACCTGGTCGCCCTGGTCACCGGCGTGGCGACGGTCTTCTTCGACGTGGCCCACCAGTCCTTCCTTCCGGCGCTGCTGCCGAGGGAGCAGCTGGTCGCCGGCAACGGCGCGATCGAGACCGTCCGCTCCTCGGCCCAGGTCGCCGGCCCGGGGCTCGGCGGCGGGCTGGTCCAACTGCTCGGCGCACCGCTGGCGATCGTCGCCGACGCCGTCGGCTACCTCACCTCCGCGGTGGTGCTCGCCCGCATCCGCGCCGAGGAGGAACCGCCGCCCCCGCCGGACCCCGGGCGCTCGCTGCGCACGGAGATCGCCGAAGGCGTCGGGTTCGTGCTCCGGCACCCGCTGCTGCGGGCGATCGCCGCCGCCACCGCCGTCTCCAACCTCTTCGCCGCCGTCCTGATGGCCGTCCAGACGGTGTTCTGGGTCCGGGTGCTGGACCTCTCGCCCGCCGCCATCGGGGTCCTGCTCTCCGTCTCGGCGGTCGGGGGACTGGCCGGGGCGCTCTGCGCGGGCCCGCTGGCCCGGCGGGTCGGACAGGCCCGGCTGATCTGGCTCGCCCCCGTCCTCACCGGACCGTTCGCGCTGCTCTGGCCGCTGACCGGCGGCGGGGCCGGCGTGGTGCTGTTCGCGCTGGCCTCGGGCACGGTGCTGTTCGGCGCGGTGGTCTACAACGTCGCCCAGGTGAGCTTCCGGCAGGGCGTCTGCCCGCCCGGGCTGCTCGGCCGGATGAACGCGACGATGCGCTTCCTGGTCTGGGGCACCCTGCCGCTGGGTGCGCTGCTCGGCGGCGCCGTGGCCGACGCCGCCGGAGCGCGCGCCGCGCTCTGGGTCTGCGCCGCCGGGTTCCTGGTGGTGCCGCTGCCGGTGCTGCTCTCGCCGCTGCGCGGCATGCGGGAGCTGCCGACGGACGCCGGCCCGGCCGAGGCGCACGCCCCCGCAGACGGAGGCTCCGTCGAGGCGGGCGAGGCGGCCGCCCCGGGCGGGCCCGGCAGCGCCACCGTCGAGGCGGCCGCGCCCGCCCCGGAGGACGCCAGACCCGCCCGCTGACCCGCCCGGCCTGCACGTGCCGGCGGCCGCACCGGTCGCCCGGCGGGGCCGCGCTGCCCCCGAGTCCTGCCCCCGATCGGCGGATCCGATCCGCCGACCCGATCCGATCCGCCGAACCGCCGAACCGAAAGCGGAGATCCTTCCGTGCACTCCAGCATCACGGCCGCCTACCTCACCCGGTTCCGCTCCGTCGCCGCCGGCTCCTCCGCCGCCGGCTCCTCCGCCGCCGAATCTGGGGGCGGCGGGCTGCTCCCGCTCACCGGCGCCCAGCGCCGCTTCCTGATCGCCCGGCGGCGCGACCCGCAGAGCCGGACGGACGTCGTGCCGCTGTTCTTCGCCTACCCCCGGGGCACCGTCGACCTGCCGCGGCTGCACCGCGCCGCCGTCCGGCTGGCGGCCTCCCACCCCGCCCTGCGCGGCTCCTTCGCCACCGTGCGCGGCACGCCCGTGCTGCAGCTCGGCGGACCGTCGGTCGCGGTCGAGCGGGCGGAGACCGGCCCGGACGGCACGGCCGAGGAGGCGCTGCGCCGCGCCCTGCTCGACTGGCCGGCCGACGGCCCGGCCCTGCGCCTGCTGCTGGCGGCCGCCCCGGGCGACGAGGAGGAGCTGCTCGCCGTCGCCCTCGACCACGCGGCCTGTGACGAACAGTCGCTCGGCCTGGTCACCGCCGGGCTGGCCGCCGCCTACGCGGAGGACGGGCCGGCCGAGCCGGCCGCGGACGACGGGACGGCGGCCTACCGGGAGACGGTGGAGCTGCAGTTGGCGGCCGAGGACGCCGCCGCGAGCGCCGCCGCGCACGCGTACTGGGCCGCCCGGCTGGGCGGACTCGGCGGGGCCGGCGACACCGGTGACGCCGGCCCGGCGGCCCGGTCCACCGGGATGGTCACCCACCGGCTGCCGGCCGCCACCGGGGCGGCCCGCGGTGCGGTCTTCCCCGCGCTGCTGGACGCCGTCGGGGCCGCCGCCCACCGGCTCGGAGGAGGGGACCGGGCGCTCGCGCTCGGCTACCCGTGGGGCGGGCGGCCGCCCGGAGCCGCACCGGTGGTCGGGTGCTTCCTCAACACCCTGGTGCACCCCGCCGCGGGCCACCGCGCAGATACCGCCCTCGCCGGCCTCGACGAGCTGAGTGCGGCCTGGTGGGACGACCTCGACCACGCCGACACCCCGTTCGACGACGTGGTCCGGGCCGCCCGCTCCGCCGGGGCGCGCTGGTCCGGCGCCCTGGACGGGCTGCTGACCTTCGAGGACCTGCAGCGCCGCCCGCCGCTGGTGCTCGCCGGAACGGCGGGCCGTGAGACCCACCTGGCCGGACGCCCGCTGGCCGCGCCGCTGGCCGTCTCCGCCTCGCACGGCGACGATCTGCTGGTCCGGCTCGCCTGGGACCGCGACCGCTACCCGGACGCCGCCGCCGAGGCCGCCTTCGAGGCGCTGTTGTCGACCCTGCGCCGGCACCTGGGCGGCCCAACGGCCTGAGCCCGGCCGGGACGGCCCGGCGCCGGACCCCGCCGCCACCACCCCCCCCGAACCACCCTTCAGCCCCCGCCGGGCCGCCCGATCCGGGCGCACCCGCCCGGCGGTCGGCCGGCCACGCCCCCACCCCCGGCGCCGGCCGCGACCCGAGCCGGACGGCCACCGCCGCCCGGTTGCACAACCGAACAACCGCCCACCACCACAAGGGAGTTCGTCATGTTCCCGCTCTCCTCCTCGCAGGAGATCGTCTGGCTGCACGAGCAGATGCTGCCCGGCAGTCGCGCCTACAACTTCACCGCCGCCCTCGACCTCTGGGGCCCGCTCGACGCGGACGCGCTGCGCGCCGGAATGGCCGCGGTGCTCGCCCACCACCCCGGCCTGCGGCTGGAGTTGGTGGCCCGGCCGGAGGGTCTGCCCGCCCAGCGGGTCGGCACCCGGACCGAGCCCCGGCTGCGCACCAGCGACCTGGCCGGCGAGGCCGACCCCGAGGTCGCCTTCCAGACCCTGCTCCGGGCCGAGGCCGAGGAGCCGCTGGACACCTCGGCGGCGCCGCTGCTCCGCTGGCACCTCGTGCGCCTCGCCGAGGACCACCACCGGCTGATCCACGTCGAGCACCACCTGATCCACGACGGGCACTCCTTCGCGATCCTGCTCCGCGACCTCTTCACGGTCTACCGCGCACACGTCCTCGGCGAGCCCGCCGAGCTGCCCGCGGCCCGCTCGTACGAGGAGCACGTGCGCACCGCCGAGTCCGCCGCGGCGGACGCCCGGGAGCGCGGACTCGCCTTCTGGAAGCGGGAGTTGCAGGATGCCCCGCTCGACCTCACGCTGCCCGGGCTGGCCCGTCCGGGCGTCGCGCGCCGCCACCGGGGCGGGCAGCTGCGCCAGTCGGTCGGCGCCGACCTGGCCGAGCGGCTGCGCGAGCGGAGCCGGGAGGACGGCCACACCCCGTTCTCCACCCTTCTCACGCTCTTCGCCGAACTGCTGCGCCGCCACAGCGGACACCCGGAGCTGGTGGTCGGCACCGCGGTCGGCAACCGGCCGCAGGGCTTCGAGAGCGCCGTGGGCATGTTCGTCAACACGGTGCCGCTGCGGCTGCGGCTGGACCCGGCCGCCCCCGGCACCGAGGCGGTCGACGAGGTGACCGACGTCCTCTTCCGCGCGCTGCCCCACCAGGACGTCCCCGTCCAGGAGTTGACCCGCGCACTGGGCCGGCACACCAGCGGCGCCGACAACCCGCTGTTCGACGTGATGTTCAGCGCGCACGACGCGCCGCTGCCGGACATCCAGGCACCCGGGCTGGAGGTCTCGCTCTACGAGGGCTTCAACACCGGCACCACCCGCTTCGACCTGGACGTGGTGCTGCTGCCCGACGACCGCCGGGTGGTGGGCGAGAAGCACGGCGCGGCCGGAATGACCCTGGTCTGGGACTACGACGCGGACCTGTTCGGCGAGGAGACCGCCGAACTGCTCGCCGGGCGCCTGCTGGAGCTGCTGCGCCACTACCTCGACCGGCCGCAGGCCCCGATCGCCGAGCTGGCCTCGGCCACGTCCGAGCAGAGCGCCCCCGAGACAGCCCCCGAGCAGACCGCCCCCGAGCAGGAAGCCGCCGCGCGCGCCCTGGCTGCGGCCGCCGTCCTCGACCCCGCCGCCGCCCACGACCCGGCCGCCCTGGCCGTCCTCGCCGGCACCGAGCGGCTCAGCTACGGCGACCTCGACCGCCGGGTCGGCGAGCTGGTCGACCGCCTGCGGGCCGCCGGGGTGATGCCGGGCCAGCCGGTGGCCGCCGTCCTGCCGCGCGGGGTGGACAGCGTGGTCGCGCTGCTCGCCTGCCTGCGCCACGGCGCGGTGTACGCCCCGCTCTCCGCCGAGGACCCGGCGGCCCGCCTCGGCCTGCTGCTGGAGCGGCTGAGCCCGGCGCTGGTCCTCGCCACCCGGCAGAGCGCGCTCGCCCTGCCCGCCGAGGGCGTCACCCCGGCCCTGCTGGACGGCCCGGCGTTCCCCAAGGCCGAGCCGGCCGCCGTCCTCGACGGTGCCGCCTACCTCATCCACACCTCCGGCTCCACCGGCGTGCCCAAGCCGGTCCTGGTCGGCCGGGAGGCGCTGGTCGGCTATGCGGCCGCGATCGCCGGGCGGTACGGGCTGGACCCCGCCGACCGGGTGCTGCTCTTCGCCCGCCCGTCCTTCGACGTGGCGCTGGAGGAGGTGCTGCCCGCGCTGGCCGCCGGCGCCGCCCTGGTGGTGCCGCAGCGCGAGGTGCCGACCGGGCCGGAGCTGGTGGCCGTGCTCGCCGCCCGCGGCGTCACCGTCGCCAACCTGCCGACCAGCTACTACCTCGCCGTCCGGGAGGACCTGGCCGAGGCGCTGCGCGACGGCCGCTGGTCGCCTCGCCTGCTGGTGCTCGGCGGGGAGCGGCTGCCGGCCCGTGCCCTGCGCGGGCTGGCCGGCGCCACCACCGCCACCGTGCTGAACGCCTACGGCGTCACCGAGGCGACCGTCACCTCCACCGTGCACGAGGTCACCGAGGCCGACCTGGCCGAGGACGCCGCCGAGATCCCGCTCGGCACCGAGCTGCCCGGCGTGCGGGTGCACGTCCTGGACGACGGCCTCCACCCGCTGCCGGCCGGCGCCGTCGGGGAGCTGGCGATCGGCGGCGCGCTGCTCGCCGAGGGCTACCTCGGCCTGCCCGAGGTGACCGGGGCCCGCTTCGTGGCGGTGCCCGCGCTCGGGGGCGAGCGGGTCTACCGCACCGGCGACCGCGGCTACCGCGACCTGAAGGGCCGGCTCTGGTTCCTCGGCCGGCAGGACAACCAGGTGAAGCTGCGCGGCTACCGGATCGAGCTGGAGGAGATCGAGGCCGCGGCCTCCGCGGAGCTCGGCGGCCGCTCCTGCGCCGTCGTCCTCCACCACGACGAGGCGTCCGGCCCCCGGCTGCTCGGATTCCTGGAGGGCGCCGAGCAGCCCGACCAGGCCGCCCTGCACCAGGCGCTCGGCCGCCGGCTGCCCGGCGGGCTGGTCCCGGCCGCCTGGACGGCGCTGGACACCATGCCGCTGCTGCCCGGAGGCAAGCCCGACCGCGTCGCCCTGGCCCGGATCGCCGCCGAGGCCGGGCCGGCCGGCGAGCCGGCGCAGGCGCAGCCGCAGGCCTTCACCGACCCCGGACAGGCCCTGGTCGCCGAGGCCTGGCAGGAGGTGCTGGGCCACGACCGCTTCACCGCGGACTCGCACTTCTTCGAGGTCGGCGGCCACTCGCTGCTCGCCGCCCGGCTCGCGGCCTGGCTGGAGCCGCGCCTGGGCAGCCGCCCGCAGCTGCGCACCCTCTTCCAGCACCCCGTCCTGGCCGACCAGGCCCGCGCCCTGACCGGAGCGAACCAGTGAGCACCTCCGCGCTGTCCACCCCCTCCAGCGTCCTCGAAGCCGGCCACCGCGAGCTCGTCGACGCCTTCGAGAGCTTCGTCCGCCGCGAACTCGTGCCGCTCGCTGCCGAGTTGCCCGAGACCGCCGACCAGATCCCGGCCGATCTGCGGGCCTACGTCCGCAAGCGCTCCGCCGCCCTCGGCTTCTACGCCGGCGACTACCCCGAGGAACTCGGCGGCGCGGACATGCCGTTCACCGCCGTCGTGCTGCTCCACCACGCCGCCGGGCGCAGCGGCTGCCCGCTGGCGCCGTACGCGCTGGCCGGTTCGGACGGGCCCAGCCCGCTGCTGCGGCACGGCACCCCCGAGCAGATCGAGCGCCACCTCGTCCCGCTGGTCCGCGGGGAGAAGGCGCGCTGCCTCGCGCTCACCGAGCCGCAGGCCGGCTCCGACGCGTTCCGGCTCACCACCACCGCGGTCCGCGACGGCGACGGCTGGGTGCTGAACGGCCGCAAGACCTTCGTCAGCAACGCCGACCGGGCCGACATCGCCCTGGTCGTCACCGCCACCGACCTCGGTGAGGGCGCCGGCCCGACCGGCGGCGCCACCGCCTTCGTCCTCCCCATGGACCACCCGGGCCTGCGGATCGGCCAGCGCTACGAGGGCATGTCCGGCGAGCCGCTGTTCGAGCTCACCCTGGACCAGGTGCGGGCGCCGATGGACGCGGTGATCGGCGGCGAGGAGGGCGTCGGCGCCGCCACCGCGCTCGCCATGGACAGCCTCTCCCGCGGCCGCCTGGTGGTCGCCGCGATGTGCAACGGCATCGCCGAGTACGCGCTCCGCCTGGGCGTCGAGTACGCCCGGGAGCGGCAGGCCTTCGGCGAGCCGATCGGCAACTACCAGCACGTCCAGGAGCACCTGGTGGCCACCCGGGCCGAGGTGGAGGCCTCCAAGCTGCTCACCCTGGCCTGTGCCCGGCTGGTGGACGACGGCACCGAGGCCCCCGAGAACGCCGCGCTGGCCAAACTGACCGCCTCCGAGACCGCCGTCCGGGCGGTGGACCGCTCGCTCCAGGTGCACGGCGCCACCGGCTGGGTGCGCGGGCACCCGCTGGAGTTCCTGTACCGCTACGTCCGGATGACGACGATCATCGAGGGGACCTCCGAGGTCCAGAAGGTGATCGTCGCCCGGGCGATGGGCCTGGGCTGAGCCGCTCCGCCCTGCGACAACAGCCACGCGACCTTCGGAGAAACCCTCATGACTGATCGTCAGTCCGAGCTCGGCATCGGCTACGGCCGGCCGCACCAGGACGGTGCGGTGCTCGACCTCTTCACCCACTGGGTCCACCGGACCCCGGACGCCCCCGCGCTGGTCGACGGCGCGCGCAGCTGGAGCTACGCCGAACTCGACCGGCTCGCCGCCGAGGCGGCCGAGAGCCTGAAGGACCGGGTGGGCCCCGGCGACCTGGTCGGCGTCTGCCTGGACCACTCGGCCGCGCTGGTCGCCGCCACCCTGGCCGTGGCCCGGCTCGGCGCCGTTCACCTGCCGCTCGGCCCTCGCCCCGGAGAGCGGCGGCTGCAGGCCGTCGCCGAACAGCTCCGCCCGGCCTGCCTGATCGGCGACCCGGAGCTGCTGCCGCCCGCCCACCGGGCCGGCGAGCAGCTGCCGTTGGCGCTCCCGGCGGAGGGGGCGAACGCCGCCGCCACCGTGGTCGCCGCCTTTGCCGCTCCCGCCGCCGAGGCCGACGGCGACGCGGCCGGCGTCCGTGCCCCGGCCGGCACTCACTACGCCGTCCTCACCTCCGGCTCCACCGGCACCCCCAAGGCGGTGGCCGTCGGCGAGTCCGCGCTCGGCGCGCTGCTGCAGTGGTACCGGCAGCTGACCGGCCTCGGCCCCGGCGACCGGCACAGCCTGCTGATCGGCGTCGCCTTCGACCCGCACCTGATGGAGCTCTGGGCCACCCTCACCTCGGGCGCCGCCCTCAGCGTCGCCCCCGACGCCGTCCGGTGGGACCGGTCCGCGCTCACCGACTGGTGGCGCGAGGCCGGCATCACCGTCGCCGTCCTGCCGACCCCGCTCGCCGAGCCCGTACTGGACCGTCCGTGGCCGGCCGGACTGGCCCTGCGTCACCTCTGCATCGGCGGCGACCGGCTGCGCCGCACCCCCGGGCCGGACGTCACCGCCACCGTCCACAACGCGTACGGGCCGGCCGAGGCCACCGTCGTCACCAGCGTCCACACCATGCCGCCGGGCGGTGGCCACGGCACCGACGCGCCGCCGATCGGCCTGCCGATCCCCGGCGTGGTGGTGCTGGTGGCCGGCCCGGACGGCCGGCCGGTGCCGCGCGGGCAGGCCGGCGAACTGCTGGTCGGCGGCCGGGGGTTGGCCATCGGCTACCTGGACGCGGAGCTCACCGCCCGCCGCTTCGTCGAGGCACCGGCCGGGATCGAGGGCGCCGACCGGGTCTACCGCACCGGCGACCGGGTGCTGATGCGCCCGGACGGTGTGCTGGAGTTCCTCGGACGGCTGGACGACCAGGTCAAGGTGAGCGGCGTGCGGATCGAGCCCGCCGAGGTCGAGGCCGCGTTCGAGCGCGACCCGTGGGTGCGGCGGGCCGTCGTGGCGGCCCGGCCCGGCCCGGCGGGCGGCGTGCAGCTGGTCGCCTTCGTCCAGCCCGCGCCGAGCGGGGAGGCGCCGGCCGGCGAGGCGCCCGCGGCGGCCGAGCTGCTGGACGCCGTCCGGCCCTGGCTGCCGGAGCAGGCCGTGCCCACGGCGGTCCGGCTGGTCGAGGCCTTCCCGCTGGACGCCAACGGCAAGGTCGACCGGTCGGCCCTGCTCGCCGCCACGGAGCCGGTCCGCCCGGCCGCCCCGGAGGAGGAGGACGCGAGCCCCGCCGAGCGGACCGTCCTGCGGCTCTGCCGTGAGCTGCTCGGCCGGCCCGACCTCGGCCTCGCCGACAACTTCCTGGACGCGGGCGGGACTTCGATCGTCGCCGCGCGCCTGCTGGCCGCCCTGGAGGAGGAGTGCGGCGTCCGGCTGCGCGCCCCGCAGCTGCTGCGCCAGCCCGACCTGCGCGCCGTCGGGCGGCTGGTCGGGGAACGGCTGCCCAGCGCCGTCGGCTGACGGCCCGGCTGCCCTCCTCCAGGGCCTGTTTTCAAACTCCCGCCTGCCCTCCGGGCGGACGACGGAATTTTGAAACAGGCCCCTGGCCCCGTCCGTACCCCGTAGCAGGGCGCCCCCGGCAGCGACCGGGGGCGCCCGGAAGGGAAGACACCCATGACTGCTCCCACCCGCCTGGGCGGCCCCGCGCCGGAGCGCCCGGCCGCGGCCACCGCCGCCGAGTCCGCCGCCACCACCGTCCCCGCCCTGATCGCCCGGTACGCCGGGCAGCACCCGTGCGCGCTGGCCGTGACCGACGGCTCCATCAGCCTGACCTACCGCGAACTCGTCGACGCCGCAAGCCGGTTGGCCGCCGAGCTGGGCCGCCGCGGAGTCCGCCCCGGCAGCGCCGTCGGCCTGCTCTGTGCCCGCTCCACCCGGCTGGTCGTCGCCGAACTCGCCGTCTGGTGGGCGGGCGGCCACGTCGTCCCGCTCGACCCGGCCTACCCCCGGCCGCGCATCGCCGAGATGACCGGGGACGCCGGCGTCCGGCTCACCCTGGGCGACAAGGCGCTGCTCGCGGACGCCGGACTGGCCGACGACCAGGTCCTCGTCCTGACCGAGACCGGCCCGTCCGAGAGCGGCGCCGCCGGGACCGGCACGGCCGCGGGACCGACGGCCGACGGCCTCGCGGACCGGCCCGCCGCCACCCCGGAGGCGGTCGCCCTGGTGCACTACACCTCCGGCTCCACCGGCCGCCCGAAGGGCGTCCAGGTGCCGCACGCCGCCGTCGCCGACCTGGCCACCGCGCCCGACTCGGTGCGGCTCGGCCCCGGCGACCGCGTGCTCTTCCACTCGCCCGCCACCTTCGACGCCGCCACCTTCGAGCTCTGGGCGCCGCTGGCCCGCGGCGCCGCCGTCGCCGTCTCGCCCGCCGAACGGCCCACCGCCGAGGAACTCGCCCGGGACGTCGAGCGGTTCGGCGTCACCACGGCGTTCCTCACCACCGCGCTCTTCCACCAGCTGGCCGCCCGCAGGTCCCGGATCTTCGGCGTGCTCCGCACCGTCGTGGCCGGCGGCGAGGCGCTGGCCGCCGAGCACGCCGGCGCGGTGCTCCGGGCGTTCCCCTGGCTGACCCTGGTCAACGGCTACGGCCCCACCGAGGCCACCACCTTCGCCACCCTGCACCGGGTGGAGCCGGCCGACTGCGCGGGCCCGGTGCCGATCGGCCGCCCGTTCGGCGGCGCCCGCGCCTACGTCCTGGACGACGCGCAGGCACCGGTGCCGGACGGCACCCGCGGCGAGCTCTGGATCGCCGGAACCCGGCTGGCCCTCGGCTACCTGGGCCGGCCGGAGCTGACGGCCGAGCGGTTCCGGGACCTCCCCGGCATCGGCCGCGCCTACCGCACCGGTGACCTCGCCGTCCGGCGGCCCGACGGCACCCTGGAGTTCCACGGGCGCCTCGACGACCAGGTGAAGGTGCGCGGCTTCCGGATCGAGCCCGGCGAGATCGAGCACGCGCTGCGCGCCTTCCCCGAGGTGGCCGAGGCCGCCGTGGTGGTCCGCCGGGCCGGCCGGGAGGACGCGGCGCTGACCGCCTGCGTGGTGCCGGCCGAGGGCACCCGGCCGGCCCCGGAGGCGCTGCGCCGCCGACTGGCCGAGCGGTTGCCGGCCCACCTGGTGCCGACCGCCTGGACCGTCCTGGACGCGCTGCCGCTCACCGGGACCGGCAAGGTCGACCGCCGGGCGCTCGCCGGGGACGACACCGCACCCGCCCCGGCCGAAGGGGCCGATCCGGCCACGGCGGCCGCGGCCCTGACGCCGATCCAGCAGGTCGTCGCCGAGGCCTGGTCGCGGGCGCTGGAGCGCCCGGTGACCGCGCCCGACGCGGACTTCTTCGCCGAGGGCGGCCACTCGCTGCTGGCCATGTGGGTGGTCGACGACCTGCGCGAGGACCTGGGTGTCGAACTCCCGCTCGGCGACTTCCTCGACCACCCCACGGTGGCCGGCCAGGCCGCCCTGATCGAACGCGCCCTGCTCGCGGCCGACGACGCAGCGCCCGACGACGCAGCGCCCGGCGACACCGAGGCGGGCGAGCCCGCCGCGTACCTCCTGGAGCCGACCCGATGACCTCCACCACCGGCCACCCGGGCGACCACGCCGCCCGCCAGGCCGACCTGCTGGCCCGCGCCCGCCGCCGCTCCGGCGCCGAGCGCGCCCGGACCGCCCCGCCGCTCGCCCACGCGGCCACCGCCGAACCCGCCCCGCTCTCCCACGCCCAGCAGCGGATGTGGCTGATGGACAGCCTCGGCCAGGGCGGCGCCCGCTACCACGTCCCGCTCGCCACCCGGCTGCGCGGCCCGCTCGACCCCGAGGCCCTCGCCACCGCACTGACCGCGCTCACCGCCCGCCACGCCGTGCTCCGCACGCGCTACCGGCAGCGGGACGGCCGGCCCCGTCAGGAGGTCGGCCCGGTCGTCCGGGTGCCGGTCGCCGTGGTCCCCGCCGCCGAGCAGGACGCCCCGGCGCTGCTGCACGAGGAGGCGGCGCGCCCGTTCGACCTCGCCACCGGCCCGGTCCTGCGCGCGCTCGCCCTGCGGCACGCCCCGGACGACCACACCCTGTTGCTGACCGTCCACCACATCGCCGTCGACGGCGGCTCCCTGTCCGTGCTCACCGCCGACCTGGGGGCCCTCTACGCGGCGGCGGTCGAGGGCCGGCCGGCGGACCTGCCCGACCCCGGGCCGCAGTACGCCGACTACGCCCGCTGGGAGCGCGGCCGCGACGCCGAACTCGCGGCCGCGGCCGACGAGCGGGCCGCCCGGCTGGCCGGCACCCGGCCGCTCCCGCTGCTGCGCCCGGTACCGCCCGGCACCCCCGAGCGGCGGGCCGCCCTGCACACCGCCCCGCTCCCGGCCGCCACCCTGGAGGACCTGCGGCAGCTCGGCGCACGCCACGGTGCCACCCTCTTCACCGTCGTCCTCGCCGCGGCCTTCGCCACCCTGCGGATCGCCACCGGCGAGCCCGACCTCACCCTCGGCTGCGCCGGCGGCCACCGCGCCAGGCCCGAACTGCGCCGCCTGGTGGGCCTCCAGGTCAACACTCTGCCGGTCCGCGCGGACCTCTCCGGCGATCCGCGGTTCACCGAGGTCCTGGCGGGCGTCCGGGCGGCCCAGCTGGACGCGCAGCAGCACCAGCACGTCCCCTTCGACCTGGTCGTCGCCAGGCTCGACGCCACCGCCCGCGGCACGGACGGCACCCCGCCGCTCGCCGTGAGCTGCGACGTCGTCCGCCCGGCCGAGCCGCTGGCGCTGCCCGGCCTGACGGCGGAGGCGGTCGAGATCGAGCTCGGGCTGGCCAAGTTCGGCCTCACCCTGCTGGTCGAGGACGGCCCCCGGCCGCGCTGCCTGCTCCAGCACGACCCGGCCGCCCTCGACGCCGAGCCGGCCGGCCGGCTGCTCGCCGGCTTCGCCGAGCTGCTCGCCGCCGTCGCCGCCGACCCGGACCGCCGCCTCTCGGCGCTGCCGGGCACCCTGCTCGCCCCGGCGGCACCCGCCGCGGAGCCCCCGGCAGAGTCCACCGGCACCGGGCCCGGCACCGGGCCGGAGCCGCCGCACCCCGCCGTCGCCGCGCTGCTGGCCGACCCCCGGGTCGCCGACGCCGCCGTGGTGCACCCCGCGGCCGGCCCGGCCCTCGCCTTCGCCGTCGTCCGCGGCCCAGGCGCACCGAGCGGCGCCGACCTGCGCGCCGCGCTGCGCCGCCGGCTCCCGGCGGACCGGCTCCCGGCCGCCGTGACCCTGCTGGACGCGCTGCCGCGCACCGCCGACGGCGGGCTCGACCCCGCCCGTCTCCCCGGAGCGCCCGCCCCGGCACAGCCGTCGGCCGAGACGCCGCGGCTGGAGGCGGTCCGGGACGCCTTCGCCGAGCTGCTGGGCAGCAGGCCGCCGGCGGACGGCGACTTCTTCCAGCTGGGCGGCCACTCGCTGGTCGCCGTCCAGCTGGCCGAGCGCCTGCGCACCCGGGCCGGCCTGCCGCTGACCGGCCTGGACGTGCTGGAGCAGCGCACCCCGCGGGCGCTGGCCGCGCTGCTCGACGAGCGCGCCACCGAGCGCCGGGCGGCCCTGGCCCGGCGCACCGGACCGACGACCGGGACCACCCGGGTCGGGACGGTGCTGCTCACCGGCGCCACCGGAGGGGTCGGCGCCGCGGTGCTGCAGGAGCTGACGGCCCAGGGCCGGCCGGTGCGGGCACTGGTCCGGCCGGAGTCGGCGCACCTGGTGGCCCGCACCGGCGCCGAGGTCGCCGAGGGGGACCTCGGCGATCCGGACAGCCTGCGCCGCGCGGTGGACGGCGTCGACGCGGTGATCCACGCCGCCTGCACCTTCACGGAGCACGCGGTCGACGTCGCCGCGATGCGCGTCCTGGTGGACGGCTGGCGCGGCAGCGGCCCCTTCGTCTTCGTCAGCAGCATCGACGCCTACGGCCGCCCGGCGGCGCACGAGGTCCCCGAGGGCGCGCCGGCCACCGGGCCGGTCAGCCCGTACGGGCAGGCCAAGGCGGAGTGCGAGCGGATCCTGCTGGCCGCGGCCGGTACCGGCGGCCGCGGCCCGGGGGTGGTGGTCCGTTCCCCGCTGGTCTGGGGACCGCACCGGCGGCTGCGCGACCAGCTCCGCTGGGGTGCGACCGGCGCGCTCTACCAGGCCGCCCTGGCGAACCGGCCGATCGCGCTGCCGATGCCGCCGGCGGGCGCCGGCCCGGACCACCACGTGGCCTGCTGGGTGCACGCGGCGGCCCTCGCCCGGGCGGTGGCGGGCTGTGCGGACGGCGGGGCGGGGACGGCCCGCGCGGCCGGCCGGATCGTCAACGCGGTCTCCGGCCACGTCCCCTGGCCCGAGTTCACCGCCGAGCTGGTCCGGCTGCTGGGCTCGTCCAGCCCGCTGGAGGAGACGGCGGACGCGGACCCCGAGCTGCTGCGGCCCTGGCGCTACCGGGCGGACGCGCTCGCCGACCTGCTGCGTCCGGAGCCGGGCGAGGACTGGCACACCGTCCTCGCCGCCATGACCGGCTGAGCCGGGCCCGCACCCGCCGTGCCTCCGGCCCGGCCCCGACGCACGGCACGCCGGTGCCCCGCAGGATCGCCTGCGGGGCACCGGCGTGTGCGGGCGCGTCCGGGCGGCTGCCCGGCGGCACCCGGCGGGGTGCCGGTCGTCCGGGTGCGGGCCGTCCGGCCCCGGTCAGTTGAGGCCGGGACGCTCCCAGCGGTAGAACTCACGCGCCATGGCGTCCTTGGGCTCCCGCCAGGTGGCCGGGTCGTACGCCTGGACGTAGGCGGTGAGGGCGTCGCTGACCGCCCGGAACTCCGGGTGGCCGATCACCTTGGCGACGGCCGGGCCCGGCGGGCGGTCGGCCTCGATCAGGTGCAGGTAGACGTCGCCGAACTGGAACAGGCTCCGCCCGGTGACGCCGATCAGCTGCGGCAGTTCACCGCGGTCGGACTCGGCGAACACCTCGGCGATGCCGTCGGCCGCCCCGGGCTTCATCCGGGCGACGATCAGTGCGCGATGGGTCATCGGACTCACACCTCCGCGGCCTTCTTCTCGACCTTCTCGCGGATCAGCTGCATCTGGATGCGCGAGTTGCGGTTGATGTGGTTGACCATGCCGTCGTCGTCCACCGGTGCGGTCGGCTTCATCGCGAAGTCCTGCACCCAGCGCATCCGGGTGCCGGCCGGGACCTCCGCGTACTCCCAGCGGATGTCCATGAACTCGAACGGACCGGGCTCGACCCGGCGGGCCTGCACCGCGAGCGAGGACCGGTCGGTGGTGCGCTCGGAGACCCAGCTCCACACCTGCCCGTTCTCGTCGGGGTGCATGGTGAGCCGGAAGCGCACGCGGTCGCCGTCGCGCTCCAGCACCTCCACGGACGCGTACTCGCTGAACAGCTGCGGCCAGTTCTCCAGGTCGTTGGTGATCTCCCAGACCAGGTCGAGCGGCGCGGCGATGACGATCTCGTTGTCGGTGTGTCCGGACATCTCAGGCACCAGCCTTCGCGGTGAAGGCGGAGTTGACCAGTTGCAGGAATTCGGCCGGGGTCTTGGCCGACTCGGCGCCGTTGGTGACCTTCACGCCGTGCCGGTTCTCCAGTTCGCCGACCACGCCGAGCAGACCGAGGGAGTCCACGCCGAACTCGTCGAAGCTGGCGCCCGGGCGCTCCAGGTCCACCGGGTCGATCACGACGCCGGCCCGGGCCTGGATCAGCGTGGCCAGTTCGGGATGGGTGAGGGTGTTGCTCACGGGTTGTTCCCTTCCGTAGGTGGGCTCACCGGGTCTGCCGGGTGAGCCGGGTGGGCCAGACGGGGTGCGGTCAGGCCTGCTCGCCGCGCCGGAGCACCAGCGCGGAGTTGGAGCCCATCAGCCCGCGGCTGAGCACCAGGGCGGTGCGCAGTTCGGCCGGGCGGGCACGGCCGGTCACCAGGGCGAGGTCGTGGCAGACCTCGGTGACGTTGGGGGTCGGCGGCACCACGCCGTCCTCCATGGCCAGGACGGCGGCGGCCGTGTCCAGCAGCGGCGCGCCGCAGTAGGCCCGCCCGGTGCCGGACTTGGGCGCGGTGACCGGCACGCGTTCGGCGTACGGGCCGAGGGCGTCGGCCAGTGCGAGTGCCTCGGCGCGGTCGGCGGCCGGGACGCCGAGGGCGTCGGCGAAGACCACGTCGACGTCCTCCGCGGAGATCCGGGCCTGGTCGAGCGCGATCCGGATCGCCGCGGCCAGGCCCTCCCGGGATTCCTCCCAGCGGGAGGCACCGGTGAAGGTCGCGCCGTGTCCGGCCAGATGGGCCCGGACGGCGGCGCCCCGGCGGCGGGCCGTCTCCTCGTCCTCCAGCAGCAGCATCGCGCCACCCTCGGCGGGGGAGAAGCCGGCCGCCGCGGAGGAGAACGGCAGATAGGCCCGGTCGGCCTGCTCGGCGAGGCTGAGCTCGGGGTAGCCGAGCTGGCAGACCATCGAGTACGGCGCCAGCGGCGCCTCGGCGGCGCCGGCCACCACGGCGTCGGTGCCGCGCTCGATGGCCCGGGCGGCGTGGGCCAGGGCGTCAAGGCCGCCGGCCTCGTCGCTGGCCACCACCCCGCACGGGCCCTTGTAGCCGCCGCGGATCGAGACCTGGCCGGTGCTGGCCGCGTAGAACCAGGCGATGGACTGGTACGGGCCGACGAACTGCGGTCCCTGTCCCCAGAGTTGCTGGAGCTCGCGCTGGCCGAACTCGCCGCCGCCGGAGCCGGCCGCGGTCACCACGCCGACGCCGAAGGGCTGCTCGGGGTCGGGGGTGAACCCGGCGTCCGCCACCGCCAGGTCGGCGGCGGCCATCGCGTAGTGGGTGAAGCGGTCGGTCTGCACCAGGAAGCGGCTGTCGATCACCGACGCCGGGTCGAAGTCCCTCACCTGGCCCGCAATTCGCAGGGGGAGGTGCGCGCAGCCCTCCCGGGATATCCGGTCGAGGACGCTCACGCCCTGCGTGGTGGCCTTCCAGAAGGCGTCGGCCCCGACGCCGTTCGGCGCCACCACGCCGAGGCCGGTGACCACCGCCCGGCGGCCCTGTTGACGTGACGTCATGGAAATCACCCCGTTCTGTTCAGCACGACGGCGGACTGGAATCCGCCGAATCCGCTGCCGACCGACAGGATGTGACGGAGCGGCAGCTCGCGCGCGGTGCGCGGCACGTAGTCGAGGTCGCACTCCGGGTCCGGAGTCTCGTAGTTGGCGGTCGGCGGCACCACGCCGTGGGCGAGGGCGAGGGTGCACGCGACCACCTCGATCGCACCGATCGCGCCGAGCGAGTGCCCGACCATCGACTTGATCGAGCTCATCGGCGTCTCGTAGGCGTGCCCGCCGAGCGAGCGCTTCACGGCCGCCGTCTCGTGCCGGTCGTTCTGCTTGGTGCCCGAGCCGTGCGCGTTGACGTAGTCGACGTCGGTGCGGTTCACCCGGGCGTGGGCGAGCGCCTCGTCGATCGCCCGGGACATCTCCAGCCCCTCCTGGGTGAGGCCGGTCATGTGGTAGGCGTTGCCGAAGGTGGCGAAACCGCCGATCTCGCCGTAGATCCGGGCGCCGCGTCGGCGGGCGTGCTCCAGCTCCTCCAGCACCAGGACGGCGCCGCCCTCGCCGAGCACGAAGCCGTCCCGGTGGGCGTCGAAGGGGCGGGAGGCGTGCTCCGGATCGTCGTTGCGCTCGCTGGTGGCCTTGATGGCGTCGAAGCAGGCGACGGTGATCGGCGAGATCGGGGAGTCGGAGGCGCCGGCGATGCAGATGTCGGCGCGCCCCTCCTCGACCGCCTGGAAGGCGTAGCCGATCGCGTCCAGCCCGGAGGTGCAGCCGGTGGAGACAGTCTGCACCGGGCCGTGCGCGCCGGTGCGCTCGGCGACCGTGGAGGCCAGCGTGCTGGGCGCGAACGCCCGGTGCAGCTGGGGCTCGGCCTGTCGGTGGTCGACGTCCCAGCGGTCGCCGCCGGCGCTGACCAGGGCGTAGTCGTGCTCCAGCCGGGTGGTGCCGCCGACCGCCGTCCCGAGGGAGACGGCGATCCGCCACGGGTCCTCCGCGGCCAGGTCGAGCCCGGCGTCGGCGATCGCCTCGTCCGCCGCCACCATCGCGAACTGCACGTAGCGGTCCGCCCGTTGGACCTCCTCGGGGCCCAGCCCGTGCGCCGCCGGGTCGAAGTCGCACTCGGCGGCGATCCGGGAGCGGAACCCGGTGGGGTCGAAGAGCGTGATGCCCCGGGTGGCGGTGCGCCCGGAGGTGAGCAGCCGCCAGAAGGCCGGCACGCCCACACCGCCGGGCGCCACCACACCGATCCCGGTGACGGCGACACGCCGTGTCACGAAGCGACCTTGGCGTGTTCCGGCGGGCCGGAGGCGACGGCCGGTTCGGTCTCCTCGGTGTCGACGTGGCCGAGCTCGGGCCGCGGTGCGAGCGGGCCGAGGTGGAAGACCATCCGGGCCTCGGTGTCGCCGACGTTGCGGAAGCGGTGACGCATGTTGAGCGGGATCATCAGGCCCTGGTTGGGCTTGATCGGACGGGTCTCGCCGTCCAGGTCCACCTCCAGGTCGCCGCACACCACGAACACGAACTCCTCGGAGTACGGGTGGTAGTGCTCGCCGATCCGCTCGCCGGGCTGCACGATGGCCAGACCCATGAACCCGCTGGTCGCGCCGCAGGTGGTGGGGGTGAGCATGGCGCGCAGGTCGCCGCCGCGCCGCCGGTTCTCCGGGGCCTCGTCGACGTGCACGATCCGTGGGTACTGCGTGGTCATGATTGTTCCTCCGAGTGTGGGGTCTGGTCTTCCGGTCCTGCGGGCGGGCTGGTGCGCCGTCAGTCCATCTGCGAGCTGCGGTCGGTGACCGGGCTCATCGAGCGGGCGGCGAGGAGCGCGCTCAGACCGGCGACGGTGCGCAGGTCGCCCTCCGCGCCGAGGTCGAGCAGCCGGCCGAGCACGGTGGCCTCCCGCTCGCCGGCCACGCCGAGCGCGGCGGCCGGGTCGGCCTCGGCGGGCACCCGCAGGTCCACCAGGCGGACCACGACGTCGTCGCGGTGGAAGACCGTGCTCGCCGCGACCGGGCCGGTCGGGTCGGCGGTGGCGAGGTTGTCGTACTCGGCCAGCAGCTCGGCCACCGCCCGCCCGTTGCCCGGCTTCACCGGGTACAGCACGGCGTGCCGGTGCAGCCGGCCGGACGCGGGGGAGCCGGCGATCGCCTGGTGCTCGGCCGGCAGGGCGGCCTTGGCGAAGAAGGCGCGCGCCGACTGCGGGTCGCCCAGCTGCCGGGCCTCCTCCAGGTACGGGTTGATGGCCTCCTCGACGGCCCGGACCTCGGGCTGCATCGCGACGTGGCGCAGCGCGTCGCCGAGGCTGCCGATCACCTCGACCGCCCGGACGACCCGGTTGCCGTGCATGAACAGTGAGGTGCGGCGCAGCCGGGTGGTCTCGTCGACCTCGGCCTTGGGCGAGGTGTAGCCGGAGAGGATCCTGGCCACCTCGTGCTCGCTGCCCGGCTTGACGGTGAAGGTCAGCGCGTGGCGGACCACCCCGTCCGGGCCGGGGGCGGCCTGCGGCGGGCCGACGTGCCCGGGGGTCTGGGTGCGGGGCAGGCCGGGCGGGACCGGCATCGGCGCGCGGGTGCCGGTGGCGCCGGCCGCGGAGGTCTCGCGGAGGATGGAGTAGCGCAGCGAGCGGAACGTGTCGCTGACGCAGCCGTGCATCGGCTTGACCATCTCGCGGTGCGCGGGGCTGTCCACCCACTCCAGGAAGGTCTCCTGGTCCCGCCACTCGCTGGTGATCAGCCACTGCCGCGGGTCGTTGATCGACTGGCAGAGCTGGTCGCTCACATGGCCGGGGACCGAGGCCACCTGGTGGCGCAGCTTCTCGTAGACGTCGAGGAAGCGCTGCTGGGCGCCGTCCTTGATTTCGAGCATCAGCATCACGCGCAGCCGGGTGTCGGTCTCGGCGTGCTGCTGCGCCTGCGGTTCGGACAGAGTCGTCATGATCCACTTTCTGCTTCTGAGCCGCCCGCGAAGGGCCGCGCCGGGCGGCGTCCGGGGGACTGCGCCCGGCGGGGGAGGAGGGCGGTGCGGTGGCGGTCGGCCCTGGCGTTCGGCGCCAGGCCTGAGGTCGATCGTGCGCGGACCCCACGGGTTGCGCGAGATATGCGGGCCATCCGGGCGAAGTGGCGGCAGAACGCCCCCGGCGCGGGGGATGGAAGGACGGGGCCGCTGTCCGTCCGGCCCCGCCGAGGGCGGCGCCGTGCCCCGCAGCCGGGCCGCGAACCCCCGTACAGGCTGGAGCAATTGATGAATCCGAAGGTTGATGACCGGGTGCCGGTCCTGATCGTCGGCGGCTCGCTCGTCGGGCTGTCGGCCTCACTCTTCCTGGGCCGACTGGGTGTCAGACACCTGCTGGTCGAGAAGCACGCCGACACCTCGCATCACCCGCGTGGCCGAGGCAACAACGTCCGCACGATGGAGCTCTACCGGGTCGCCGGGATCGAGCCGGCGATCCGCGAGGCCGCCTCGGTGCTCGCCGCGAACCACGGCATCCTGCAGGCCCCCTCGCTGACCGGCGCGGAGCAGGAGTGGCTGTTCCGGGAGATCGACCCGGGCGGGCGGCTGGCCCGGTTCAGCCCGAGCGCGTGGTGCCTGTGCAGCCAGAACGACCTGGAGCCGGTGCTGCTGCGGTCCGCCCGCGAGCTGGGCGGAGACGTGCGGTTCAGCACCGAGCTGGTCTCCTTCGAACAGGACGCCGAGGGCGTCACGGCGCTGCTGCGCAGCCGGGAGACCGGTGAGGAGCGGACCGTCCGGGCGCAGTACCTGGTTGCCGCGGACGGTCCGCGCAGCCCGGCCCGGGAGCGGCTGGGCATCGGCCAGTCCGGGAAGGGCGAGCTGTTCCACAACGTCAGCATCACCTTCCGGGCCAAGCGGCTGGCCGAGGCGGTGGGCGACCGGCACTTCATCGCCTGCTACCTGACCAACCCGGAGGCGGACGGCGCGCTGCTGCCGGTGGACAACCACGAGGAGTGGGTGTTCCACGCGCCCTGGCACCCGGAGCACGGCGAGCCGCTGGAGGCGTTCACCGACGAGCGCTGCGTCCGGCACATCCGGGCCGCGGTCGGCATCCCGGACCTGGAGGTGGAGGTCACCGGGAAGGCGCCCTGGCACGCGGCCGAGCGGGTGGCCGAGCGGTACTCCAGCGGCCGGGTCTTCCTGGCCGGGGACTCCGCGCACGAGATGTCGCCGACCGGAGCGTTCGGCTCCAACACCGGCATCCAGGACGCGCACAACCTGGCCTGGAAGCTGGCCGCGGTGCTCTGCGGCTGGGCCGGGCCGGAGCTGCTGGAGTCGTACGGGCGGGAGCGGCAGCCGGTGGCGCAGGTCACCGGCGAGCGCGCCTCGGCCCGGTCGGCCGAGCACAGCCACCCCGGGTACGCGGTGGTGCCGGGCGTCGGACGGCAGGCCGGGGTGCTGGCGGTGGCGCTCGGCTACCGCTACCCCGCGGGCGCGGTGGTCGGGACGGACCCGGCCGGTCCGGTGGTGCCGGAGCAGTTCGGGGCCAACGGCGAGCCCGGCAGCCGGGCGCCGCACCAGTGGCTGCTGCGCGCCGGGGTGAAGCTCTCCACGCTCGACCTGTACGAGCAGGCGATGGTGCTGCTCACCGGCCCGGAGGGCGCGGCCTGGCTGGACGGCGCCCGGCGGGCGGCGGACCGGCTGGCCGTCCCGCTGGACGCCTACCGGATCGGCACCGGCGCGGAGGACGACCTGGCACCCGAGCCCGGGGCGGACTTCGCCGAGCTGCACGGGGTGCGCCCGGACGGCGCGGTGCTGGTCCGCCCGGACGGCTTCGTCGCCTGGCGCTCCGAGGGCGCCGCGGCGGACCCGGAGGCGGCGGTGGCGACGGCCCTGCGCGCGGTGCTGAAGATCTAGCGAGCGGGCGCCACCCGCCCCGAGAGCGCACCTTGGGCGAGCGGGCGCCACCCGCCCCGAGAGCGCACCTTGGGCGAGCGGGCGCCACCCGCCCCGAGAGCGCACTTTGGGCGAGCGGGCGCCACCCGCCCCGAGCCGAAGGGGCGCGCCGGTGCCGAAAGTGAGGAGTGACCAGCGAGGTACGAGCGCCGGAGCGACGAGTGTCGGCGCCGGGCCAGAAGCACCCCGGAGACGAGTGGGCGACAAGCGGGGCACGGGCCCGCCGGTGAACCGGCGGGCCCGTGCGTTGGGTGGTGGATCGTCGAGGGGGTGGTGGGGTGCGTCAGTGACCGCCCGCGTCGACGACCTCCACGTCTTCGATGTTCTTCTCGATCACGTCGGCCGGCAGCGCGACCCGGATCGCCCAGAAGTAGATGCCGAGGGCGAAGACCGCGACCACGAGCATGTCCCACCACATCGGGATGTTGCCCTGGCCACCGAAGGTGCCCTGCCAGGAGATCACGCCGAGGCCCACCAGGAAGGCCGGCAGCCACTGGGCGGCCCGCCAGTCCAGGCGCGGGGCGTTCGGCAGGCCCCTGCGGATCGCGTAGACCGCGTAGCCGCCGAGCAGCAGGTAGCCGATCAGGATCGCGAAGCCCAGGCGGTACAGGGTGTCCCAGCCGGACCAGTAGATGATCAGGCTGGCGACCACGAAGGACAGCGGCGAGATGACCGAGCCACCGGGCAGGCGGTAGGACCGCTCGCGGTTGGGCAGGCGGCGGCGCAGCGCGCCGAAGGCGAGCGGGGCGCCGGCGTACATCAGCACGCTCGCGGAGGTGATGAAGCCGACCAGCTCGTGCCAGCTCGGGAACGGCAGGAAGCAGATCACGCCGGTCACGAAGGACATGATCAGGCCGAAGTACGGCACGCCGTTCTTGTCGACCTTCTCGAAGGCCTGCGGCGCGTAGCCGTTCTTGCTCAGGCCGTAGGAGATGCGCGAGGTGGAGGTGGTGTAGATCAGGCCGGCGCCGCCGGGGGAGACGATGGCGTCCACGTAGAGGACGTAGGCCAGCCAGCCGAGGCCGACGGTCATCGCGAGGCCGGCGAAGGGGCGGCTGATGCCCTCGAAGTCCAGGCCGGCCCAGCCGCCGGCGAGGCTCGCGGCGGGGATCGCGGCGATGAAGACGACCTGGAGCAGGACGTAGATCAGGGTGCCGATGCTGACCGAGCCGATGACGGCGCGCGGGATGTCGCGCTTGGGGTTGCGGCTCTCACCCGAGATCTGCAGGGCCTGCTCGAAGCCGAGCAGGGCGAAGATGATGCCGCTGGTGCTGATCGCGGTGAGGACACCCTTGATGCCGAACGGCGCGAAGCCGTGCTCGGTGAAGTTGCCCGGGTGGAAGTTGGTGATGGCCAGGACGAAGATCGTGGCCAGCGGGACGGCGATCTTGAACCACGTGGTGATGCTGTTGGTGCGGGCGAGCACCTTGACGCCGAGGAAGTTGACCGCGACGAAGAGGGCCATCAGGAAGACGGCGACTATGAGGCCGCTGGTGGTCAGCGTCTCGTCGGGCCGCTGCAGGCCCTCGGCGAAGGACCAGTGCGTGGCGTAGTTGATCATGGCGAAGACTTCGATCGGCGCCACGGTCGCCGCCTGAAGCCAGGAGAACCAGCCGAAGGACATCCCCGCCAGGCCGCCGAAGGCGTAGTGCGGGTAGCGGGCGGTGCCACCCGCGACGGGGAAGAGGCCGCCGAGCTCGGCGTGGACGAACGCCAGCAGTGCGATCGCGATGGCGCCGATGCCCCAGGAGATGAGGGCGGCGGGGCCGGCGACCATGGAGGCGTTCTTGGCGCTGAACAGCCACCCGGAGCCGATGATCGAGCCGACCGAGGCCCACATGAGGCCGATCAGGCCGACCTCGCGGCGCAGCGAGCGGTGGTTGGTGGTACCGGAGTCGGTACCGGTGCTCGGCGGGGAGAGCTGGTTGAGGGATGCCATTCGAAATCTCTCTGTGGTGTGGGGGCCCCGGCCATCGGAGCGCGGAGAGTTGCCACACAGTAGGCGTATTCATAGGCCTCTGCACAGATTCCTTTGCTGAATGTTTACCTACTTCGCCCCTACATCGCCGCAGGTAGGGGGCATTCAGTTCATACATGTGTTACGTAACTGATGAGTAGGTTCAGTACTTGAGCGCGAATTGAGGTTCGCTCCGGGATCATGCACTCTTGACGGCGAATCGATTTATAGAAATGGCGGGTCGTGCATAGTGATGCCGACCCGAACGGGTGACGGCTACTGCCGCCGGGGTCGTTCGTCCGCTACGGTATGCGCCACCACCGCGGCACAGCGTCGTGTCCGCGCGCTCTTACTCCCCTCGAAGGTGCGCGCAGATGAAACTCACCCCCCACGAGCAGGAGCGCCTGCTCGTCCACGTGGCCGCCGACGTGGCCCGCTCCCGCCGGGCCCGCGGCCTGCGGCTCAACCACCCCGAGGCGGTCGCCCTGATCACCTCGCACGTGCTGGAGGGCGCCCGCGACGGCCGGACCGTGGCCGAGCTGATGGACTCCGGCCGCAAGGTGCTCACCCGGGACGACGTGATGGACGGGATCCCCGAGATGATCCCGGACGTCCAGGTCGAGGCGACCTTCCCGGACGGCACCAAACTGGTCACCGTCCACGGGCCGATCCAGTGAGCGCCGCCGAGCAGCTGATTCCGGGTCAGATCCTCTACGGCGAAGGCGAGATCGCGCTGAACCTCGGCCTGCCGGTGACCCGGCTGACCGTCCGCAACGGCGCCGACCGACCGGTCCAGGTCGGCTCGCACTACCACTTCGCCGAGGCCAACCCCGGCCTCGACTTCGACCGGGCCGCCGCCCGCGGCCGCCGGCTGAACATCCCCGCCGGCACTGCCGTGCGCTTCGAACCGGGCATCCCGGTGGAGGTCGAGCTGGTCCCGGTCACCGGCCGCCGCGAGATCGCCGGCCTGCGCGGCGAGACGGGAGGGCCGCTCGATGGCTGACCCCGCGGTCGAACGGCCCGCCGGCCGCCCTGTCGCCGGGCGCCCCGCCGCCGGACGCCCCGCGCTGCGCCTCACCCGGGAGCGCTACGCCGACCTCTACGGGCCGACCACCGGCGACCGGATCCGGCTCGGCGACACCAACCTGCTGATCGAGATCGAGGAGGACCGCAGCCGCGGCGGCGACGAGGCCGTCTTCGGCGGCGGCAAGGTCATCCGCGAGTCGATGGGCCAGGCCCGCGCGGGCCGGGCCGAGGGCGCCCCCGACACCGTCGTCACCGGCGCCGTGGTGCTCGACCACTGGGGCGTCGTGAAGGCCGACATCGGCATCCGGGACGGCCGGATCACCGCCCTCGGCAAGGCCGGCAACCCGGAGACCATGGACGGCGTCCACCCCGACCTGGTCATCGGCCCCGAGACCGAGGTGATCTCCGGCAACGGCCGGATCGTCACCGCCGGGGCGATCGATGCGCACGTCCACTTCATCTGCCCGCAGCTGGCCGACGAGGCACTGGCCTCCGGCGTCACCACCCTGGTCGGCGGCGGCACCGGCCCCGCCGAGGGCAGCAAGGCCACCACGATCACCCCGGGCGCCTGGCACCTCGGCCGGATGTTCGCCGCGATGGACGGCCTGCCGGTCAACCTCGGCCTGCTCGGCAAGGGCAACACCGTCAACGAGACGGCGATGCACGACCAGCTGCGGGCCGGCGCGCTCGGCTTCAAGATCCACGAGGACTGGGGCGCCACCCCCGCGGCGATCGACGCCTGCCTGCGGGTCTGCGACCGGACCGGAGCCCAACTCGCCCTCCACACCGACACCTTGAACGAGGCCGGGTTCGTCGGCGACACCCTCGCCGCGATCGCCGGCCGTGGCGTCCACGCCTACCACACCGAGGGCGCCGGCGGCGGCCACGCCCCCGACATCATCACCGTGGTCGGCGAGGCCAACGTGCTGCCCAGCTCCACCAACCCGACCAGGCCGCACACCGTCAACACCGCCGACGAACACCTCGACATGCTGATGGTCTGCCACCACCTCAGCCCGCACGTCCCCGAGGACCTCGCCTTCGCGGAGTCCCGGATCCGGCCCGCGACCATCGCCGCCGAGGACGTCCTGCACGACCTCGGCGCCATCTCCATCATCAGCTCCGACTCCCAGGCCATGGGCCGGATCGGCGAGATCGTGCTGCGGACCTGGCAGACCGCCCACGTGATGAAGGCCCGCCGCGGCGCCCTGCCCGGCGACGGCCGCGCCGACAACCACCGGGCCCGCCGCTACGTCGCCAAGTACACCATCAACCCCGCGGTCGCCCAGGGCCTGGACGGCGAGATCGGCTCGGTCGAACCCGGCAAGCTCGCCGACCTGGTCTTCTGGACACCGGCCTTCTTCGGTGCCAAGCCCGACCTCGTGGTCAAGGGCGGCCAGATCGCCTGGGCGCAGATGGGCGACGCCAACGCCTCCATCCCCACCCCCCAACCCGTCTTCCCCCGGCCGATGTTCGGCGCCACCGGGCGCTCCGCGGCGGCCAACTCGCTCAACTTCACCGCACCGGTGGCGATCGAGCACGGGCTGCCCGAGCGGCTCGCCGAACAGCTGGGCGTGGCCAAGCAGTTCACCGCGATCCGGAACACCCGCGGCGTCACCAAGGAGCACATGGTCAACAACAGCGCCCGCCCGCACGTGCAGGTCGACCCCGACAGCTTCACCGTCACCGTCGACGGCGAGCCCGTCACCCCCGAACCGGCCACCGAACTGCCGCTCGCCCAGCGGTACTTCCTCTTCTGAGCAGCACGCAGCGATGACCGTCGCCGCACTGCTGCTGCTCGCCGACGGGCGGTTCCCCGCCGGCGGCCACGCCCACTCCGGCGGCGCCGAGGCCGCCGTCCGGGCCGGCCGGGTGCACGACACCGCGAGCATGGCGGCCTTCCTCACCGGCCGGCTGCACACCACCGGACTGGTGGCCGCCGCCCTGGCCGCCGCGGCCGCCACCGGACAGGACGCCGTCCTGCTCGACCGGGCCGCCGACGCCCGCACGCCGTCCGCCGCGCTGCGCGCCACCAGCCGGCGGCTCGGCCGCCAGCTGCTGCGGGCCGCCCGCGCCGCCTGGCCGCACCCCGGCCTCGACCGGCTGGCCGCGGAACTCCCGCGCGGCGCCCACCAACCGGTCGCGTTCGGCGTCACCGCGCTCGCCGCCGGACTCACCCCCGTCCAGGCCGCGTCCGCCGCCGCGTACGAGAGCGTCAACGGGCCGGCCACCGCGTGCGTGCGGCTGCTCGGCCTCGACCCGTACGAGGTCACCGCCGCACTCGCCCGCCTCGCCCCGCAGCTCGACTCCGTCGCCGCCGCGGCCGCCGAGTCCGCCGCCCACGGCGACCCGGACGCGCTGCCCGCCGCCTCCGCCCCGCTGCTCGACGTCTACGCCGAGCAGCACACCTCCTGGAAGGTCCGCCTCTTTGCATCGTGACCACGCCGACCCCGTCGACGCCCCCGCCCGCCACACCCACACCGTCAACGGCCCGCGCACCGCCGAGGGTCCGCCGGTCGCCGACGGCCCCCGGACCGCGGACGGCAGCCGCCGGGCCCTGCGGATCGGCCTCGGCGGGCCGGTCGGCTCCGGCAAGACCGCCACCGTCGCCGCCCTCTGCCGCCTGCTGCGCGAGGAGCTGTCGCTGGCCGTCGTCACCAACGACATCTACACCACCGAGGACGCCGAGTTCCTGCTCCGCAACGCCGTCCTGCCACCCGAGCGGATCACCGCCGTCGAGACCGGCTGCTGCCCGCACACCGCCATCCGCGACGACATCTCCGCCAACCTGGAGGCCGTCGAGGAGCTGGAGGCCGCGGTCGGGCCGCTCGACCTCGTCCTGGTCGAGTCCGGCGGCGACAACCTCACCGCCACCTTCAGCCGGGGCCTGGTCGACCACCAGATCTTCGTCATCGACGTCTCCGGCGGCGACAAGATCCCCCGCAAGGGCGGCCCCGGCGTCTCCACCTCCGACCTGCTCGTCGTCAACAAGACCGACCTGGCCCCGCTGGTCGGCGCCGACCTCGACGTGATGGCCCGGGACGCCGCCGCCCAGCGCGGCGAACTGCCCACCGTCTTCTGCTCGCTCACCTCGGCCGAGGGTGTCGCCCCGGTCGCCGCCTGGGTCCGCGAGCGGCTCGCCGAGTGGCGGGCGGAGGCCCCGGCCGGGCAGCGCGCCGACGGGCGTACCGGCCGACCCGCCGGCCGGTGACGGCCGCGCTCACCGCGCAGGCCCGGATCGTCGCCGCACCGGACGGGCGGGGCGGCACCGCCCTGCCCGTCCTGTCCGGCGGCGGGCCGCTCGCGCCCCGCCGCACCCGAGGCACCGGCGGCGCCGCCCACGTCGTGGTCGTCGGCTCGATGGCCGCCCCGCTCGGCGGCGACCGGCTCGCCCTCACCGCCGAGGTCGCCGACGGCGCCGCGCTCACCGTGACCAGCGCCGCCGCCACCATCAGCCTGCCCGGCCCCGGGCCGGCGCACTACGCCGTCGAGCTCACCGTCGGTGCGGACGCCCGGCTGGACTGGCGGCCCGAACCGGTCGTCGCCGCGAGCGGCAGCCACCTCGTCCTGCACACCCGGATCACCCTCGCCGCCGGGGCCCGGCTGCGCTACCGCGAGGAGCAGGTCCTCGGCCGCCACCACGACTGGACCCGCGGCGCCGCCCCCGGACGGATCACCTCCCGGCTCACCGTCCGCCGGGCCGGCCGCCTGCTGCTCGACCAGCAGACCGACCTCGGCGCCGGAGCACCCGGCTGGGACGGCCCCGCCGTCCTCGGCGGCCACCACGCCACCGGCCAGCTGCTCACTGTCGGCCACCCGCCGCCCCCGCCCCCCGGCCCGGGTGACGCCGCCCTGCTGACCCTGCCCGGCCCGGACGCCACCCTGCTCACCGCCGCCGCCCCCGACGCCCTCGCCCTGCGGAGGCTGCTGGGGTAGGGCCCGCGGACCGGGGCGTGGCGCGCCCGCGCCCGCCCCCGGACACGCCCTAGCCTGGGGCGATGACCGATCGCCCGCCCGGTCCGCCGCGACCGGTCCGCTACCACCCGCTCTCGCCGCTGCGCGAGCACCTGCGCGACTCGTTCTGGTTCGCCCCGCTGCTGGCCTGCCTCGGTGCCGTGCTGCTCGCCTCGGCCACGGCCTGGCTGGACGAGCAGGCGGTCTCCGCCACCGTCGCCGAGACCGGCTCGGCCGACGAGCTGATGCGGTTCAACGGCGCGGCCAGGAGCGTGGTCTCCACCGTGAGTTCGGCGATGCTCACGTTCATCGCCGTGGTGTTCTCGATCTCCCTGGTCGCGCTCCAGATGGCCGCCAGCCAGTTCTCCCCGCGCGTGCTCAGGCTCTACGTGCGCAGCCGGCTGACCAAGGCCACCTTCTCGGTCTGCCTCGCCACCTTCCTGTTCTCGCTGCTGGTCCAGCTCAGCTACGACGACTCCACCGACCCGGCCGAGGTCACCGCGGTGCCGCTGTTCTCCGGCCTGACCGCGGTGCTGCTGGTGCTGCTCAGCCTCGGGCTGTTCGTGCTCTACGTCCAGGCGACCATGCGGCTGCTCCGCGTGCCGCACGTCATCGACCGGATCGCCAACGAATCGGTGGCGGTCGTCCGCCAGTACCGGCTGATGCCGCCCGAGGCGCGGCCGCCGGTCGTCCCCGAGGGGGCGCTCACCCTGCTGCACGAGGGCCGGTCCGGGGTGCTGCGCGACATCGACATCGCCCGGCTGGTGCGGATCGCCCGCAAGCACGACGTGGTGCTCCATCTCGTGCCCCGGATCGGCGACTTCGTCACCCCCGGCACCCCGATCGTCCGGGTCGCCGGCGCCGCCGACCGCCCGCCGCGCCCGCGCCGGATCGCCCAGGCGTTCAACGTGGGCGTCGAACGGACGATGCACCAGGACCTCGGCTTCGGCTTCCGGCAGTTGGTGGACATCGCGATCCGCGCGCTCTCGCCGGCCGTCAACGACCCGACCACGGCCGTCCAGGCGGTCGACCGGATCCACCAACTGCTCGGAATGGTGGTGCAGGAGAGCGTCGGCGACCTCTGCTACCGCGACCGGGCCGGCACCGTCCGGCTGGTCGAACCGGTGCCGGACTGGGGCTGCGTGGTCGACCTCGCGTTCACCGAGATCCGCCTCTGCGGCGCCGGCCACCCCCAGGTGACCCGCCGGCTCGCCGCCGCCCTGGACGACCTGCTGCGGATCGCCCCCGAGGCGCGGCGCCGCGAACTCCTGGAGCAGCGCGAGCTGTTGGACCGCGCCGTGGCCGAAAGCCTGGCCGATCCGGACGTCCGCGCCTTCGCCCTGAAGCCCGACCGCCAGGGGATCGGTTAGGAGCTGTCCCGCCGATCTTTTGACTGCCTCGTACTCAGGTCGCTGTCCTGAGTACGAGGCGGATCGATCCCGGGTGATCGACGGCCTTCTGCGCCCGGCGCGGATTCAGGCAGTGGCTGTAGGCCTCAGCCTTTCGCAGTCGGGAACAGCCCCGCGATGATGTGGGGTATGAATGCTGCTGAAGACCCTGTCGCCGCGGTGGCGCGCCTTCGGGACGAGCCGTGGGACCGCAGGTGGAACGACCTTGAGGTGGCGGGCATCGATCTGGTGTCGCTCGACACCAGGCTGGGAGGCTGCACGTACACGTGGGTCGCCAACGGCGGTTCCCTCCACGAGCAGGGAATGGCGACCGTGAGGTTCATCCTCGGCCAGCTTGAGAAGGTCATTCCCGAGCTCACTGAGGATGACAGCCCCCATGTCTGGCATCGGCTGCGCGAGATGGCTCAGCTCGTCGTGGCGCACAACCTCCCCCGGGCCGAGGTGATTTCCTAGAGGCTGTTCGATCGGTCATGTGCGGAGCCAGATGACGAGGCTCGCTGCCGTGACGGTGCCGAGGAAGACGTATCCTCGCTTGTCGTAGCGAGTCGCGACGGCTCGGGAGTTCTTCAGCTTGTTGATGGCCCGTTCGACGGTGTTGCGCTTCTTGTACCGCTCTTCGTCGAAGCCCAGCGGCCGGCCGCCTTGTGATCCCTTGCGCAGGCGGGCGGCCCGGCCGTCAGTCTTCTCCGGGATGGTGTGGCGGATGCCCCGCCGCCTCAGGTACTCGCGGCAGGGTCTGTTGCTATAGCCCTTGTCCGCCGCGACGCTGTTCGGCTTCTTGCGCGGCCTGCCCGACCCGAGTCGGGGAACGCGGGTCTTCTCCAGCACGGGCACGAACTGCGTGCAGTCCGCCCGCTGGCCTGCGGTGATGACCAAGGACAGCGGGCGGCAGCGACCGTCGGTACTCAGATGAATCTTGGTGATGAAGCCGCCGCGCGAACGGCCCAGGCCCTCGCCTCGCTCACCACCTCCACCAGGCGGCCGACGAGGCTCTGCCACGGCGGCTCGTCCTGATGTTCTGACGCCTTGTCCGCCTTTGACGCGCCCGGTGCCGGCGGCGGGTCGGTCCGTGCACCGGCCGCGTGCTGGTGCGCGCGTACGACCGTGGAGTCCACCGAGACGTCCCAGTCGATCTCGCCAACCGCATCGGCCGCGGCCTGGACCTGTTCCAGCAGCCGTTCCCAGGTGCCGTTGGCCGACCACAGCCGGTGGCGCTCGTAGACCGTCTTCCACGGCCCGAACCGCTCCGGCAAATCACGCCAGTGAACCCCGGTCCGGACCCGGTAAGGGATCCCGTCGATCACCTGCCAGTGATCACGCCACCGTCCACACCGACCATTACTCACCGGCAGGAACGGCCGCAATCGCTCCCACTCCGCGTCCGACAGATCACCGCGTTCTCCCCGCCCAATGCCCGACACAACGAGCAAATCAGGCGACAGTCACATGATCGGCCGGACAATGCCTAGCCGGGCGGTGTCGTCACGCGTCCGCTCTTCCGGACAGGGCGAGTTCGGCGACAGGGCAAGCTTCGTCAAATGCCGGGTAACAACGTTACCCGTGGGATACGGTGTTACCGTGAACATGCCTTACCAGGAAGCTCAACGCGCCGGCCAAGCGGCCGTGCGCACCGCGATCCTCGACCACGCCATCGACCTGCTGGTCACGGAGGGGCCGGCCGCGCTGACGATGCGGCGGATCGCCACAGGGATCGGCGCCTCGACCAAGGTCCTGTACACCATGTTCGGTAGCAAGGAAGGACTGGTCGACGCGCTCTACCGGGAGGGGTTCGCCCGCCTGCGGCGGGTGCAGCAACAGGCCTCCCGGACGGAGGACCCGTTGACTCGGCTCAACGACCTCGGGGCCGCCTACCGTGCCCACGCACTGGCCGAACCGGCCTACTACCGGGTGATGTTCGAGCAGGCGGTACCCGGCTTCCGGCCGAGCGCCGAGGCCCTGGGGGCGGCCGAGAGTGCCTTCGACGCCTCCGTGGCCGCCGTTCAGGCGTGCATCGACTCCGGCGTGTTCGGGCCCGGAGACGCGTACGAGATCTCGAAGATTCTGTGGGCAGCGGCACATGGGGCGGTGAGCCTGGAGATCGCCGGCCACTTCCCCCCGGAGGCCGCGGCCCGCCGATTCGACACACTGATGGCGGCGGTGGGGCGGGCATTCCTCGCCGCCGAGCAGCGACAAGGACGGACGTCATGACGATCAACCGTTATCTGTCGGGAAGCTTCGCGCCGGTCACCGAGGAGGTCACCGCGTTCGACCTGCCGGTCACCGGCCGGATCCCGGCCCACCTCAACGGCCGCTATCTGCGAAACGGTCCCAATCCGCTCGGCATCGAGGACCCCGCCGCCCACATCTGGACGCTCGGCGCCGGCATGGTGCACGGCGTCCGCATCCGCGACGGCCGTGCCGAGTGGTACCGCAACCGCTGGGTGCGCTCGTCCTCCGTCGCCGACCGGCTGGGGGAGCCGCGGCGTGGGACTCCCGTCGACGAGCGGCTGGACATGGCGCCGAACGTGCAGGTCGCGGGGCTCGCCGGTCGCACGTTCGCTCTGTTGGAGGGCGGGATCCGGCCGTACGAACTCGGTTATGAGCTCGACACGGTGGGACCCTGCGATCTGGGGGCGACTCCCGAGGGCTACAGCGCCAACGCCCACTCCGTCTTCGACCCGCACACCCGGGAGCTGCACTCGCTCGCCTTTCTGTACGGCTCGCAGCATGTCCAGCACATCGTCATGAACGAATCCGGCGCGGTGATGCGGACCGCACTGATCCATACGCCCGGGAATCCCTACATGCACGACTTCGCGCTGACCGAACACCACGTGGTGCTCTTCGACGCGCCCGTGGTGTTCAGCGCCGCCCGCCTGCCGACCGGAGTCCCCTTCGTCTGGGACGAATCCCACCAGGCGCGGGTGGGCGTGATGCCGCGCACAGGCGGCGAGGTGCGCTGGTTCGAGGTCGCCCCCGGCCTCGTGGGTCACACGCTCAACGCCTACGAGGACGGCACGGACGTGGTCATCGACATCGTCCGGCACCCGGAGGGCTTCGACATCAGGGACTTCGGCACCAGCCGTCCCACCCTGGACCGCTGGCGGGTCGACCTGGTCACCGGAAAGGTTCGAGAAGACCGGCTGGACGACCGCATCCAGGAGTTTCCGCGGGTCAACTCCCGTTGTGTCGCCCGCTCCCACCAGTACGGGTACTCGGCGGCGGTCGAGCTCTACGCGCCGCCCACCGGTCCCGGGGACCCTCGGCCGAACGAGGGGTTCAGCAGTGCGCTGCTCAAGCACGACCTGGTACGCGGTACGACCGAGGCGCACGAGTTCGGCCGGTTCGGGGCTGTGGGCGAGGGCGTGTTCGTCCCCACGGAGTCGCCGGTCGCCGAGGACGACGGTTACGTGATGGCGTACGTGCACGACGCCGAGCGCGGCGCGGCGGATCTGGTGATCCTGTCGGCCCAGGACTTCACGGGCGAACCGGTCGCGAGCGTCCACCTTCCCGTGCGGATCCCTCTCGGCCTGCACGGCAACTGGGTCCCGGGAGACCCGTGGAGCGCCTAGGCCCTTTGCGGGGCAGTGCCGTCAAAGGGGCGAAGGGCGGGGGTGACCAGGTCGGACGGGTCGGTGTTGGCGCCGCAGAGGAGGACGGCGATCCGCTTGCCGTCCTCCTCGTCCAGCTGCTCCAGCGCGGCGTGTGCGGTGGCGGCGGCGTGCTCGACGGCGATCCGGTGCCCGTCCCAGAGGGCCTGTCGGGCCCGGACGATGGCCTCGTCGGGCACCAACACCGAACGCACGCCGTGGTGTCGGGCGGCGTCCACGGCGAGGGCGGTGGCCCGGCGGGCTCCCAGGGCGTCGGCTGCCACCGATGCCACCGGCACGTCCACCGGACCACCCGCCGCCAGCGCGGCGTTCAGTGCCCGGCTGTGTTCCGGCTCCACCGCCACCACGCGGACGCCGTGCTCGCGCGCCGCGGCGGCCACGCCGGCGAACAGCCCGCCGCCGCCGACCGACAGCACCACCGTTTCCAGGGAAGGGAGTTGGGCGAGGATCTCGTCCAGGACCGTCCCCGCCCCGGCCGCGATCAGCGGGTGGTCGTAGGCGTGCGCGGCCAGGGCCCCGGTGGACGTCGCGAACTCCTCGCAGGCGGCCAGCGCCTCGGCGTACTCGCGGCCGACCGGCCGCACCTCGGCGCCGTACGAGCGCAGCCGGTCCACCTTGACGGCGGGTGCCGTTTCTGGGACGAACACTGTGGCCCGGACGCCGAGTTCGGCCGCCGCCCAGGCGCAGGCCAGGCCCGCGTTGCCGCCCGAGGCGATGGTGACGCCGGCGGCCGGCAGGTCGCCGACCTCGGCGTGCGCGAGCAGGAAGTTCTGTGCGCCGCGCGCCTTGAAGCTCCCGGTGTGCTGCAGGTACTCCAGGGCCAGCCAGACCCGCCCGGCGGCGTCCGCGGGCGCCACCGCGACCGGCCGCACCCGGCCGGCGATCCGCTGCCCGGCCGCCCTGACCTCGTCGTACGTCAGCTGGTCCATCCTGCCTGCCCTCCGTCAGATCGGTCCGGGTCGGTCGGTCCGGGTCGGTGGGCCGTGCCACCGCCGCCGACCCTATGCCGTGCGGGCGGCGGCGGGAAGATCGCGATCGCCCGGGCAGGGCACCCGCGTTAGGGTGCCTGCATGCGTTTCGTGATCCTGCCCCCGCCCGTCCGCTAGCGGGCGGCGTACTCCACGGATTCCAGCCCGGCGGCCTCGCCGCCACCGGGCCGATGGCTGCCGCCCGCGCTCATCGCGGACCTCATTCGGCACCCCATCGTGGAGAAACCTCGCATGACCTCTCATGCCGCCGTGCCGTTCCGGCGCGGCCTGATGTCCATCTCGGCCGCCGCCGTCGCCTGGGGCGTCGGTGGGGCGGTGGCCGCCGTCCTGATGCGGGCCAGTGGACTCGGTCCAGTGGCCGTCTGTTTCTGGCGGTTCGCCGTGGCGGCGGGCTGCCTGGCCCTGCTGCCGGCCGGTCGGCGCCGCGGGGGCTCCGGCCCGCTCGGCGCGGCCGTCCTCACCGGGATCGGGCTGGCGGTCAGCCAGTGTGCGTACTTCGGCTCGGTCCGGTACGCGGGCCTCGGCCTCGGCACGCTGATCACCATCGGCGCCGGGCCCGTGCTGACCAGCCTGGGCGCCCGTCTGCTGCTCGGTGAGCGGCTCACCGGGCGGGCGTTGTGCGCGACCGGGCTCGCGCTGGGCGGGCTGGCGCTGCTGGTGGCCGCTCCGGCGGCCGGTCCCCGCCCGGCGCTCGGCGTCGCGCTGGCGGTGCTGGCCGGCGCCGGGCACAGCGGGCTCACCCTGTGGGCACGCGGCGGCGGGTCGGCGCGGGCCACGGCCGGCGCGTTCACCGCCGGCCTGCTCTGCCTGCTGCCGCTCGCGGTGGCCGGCGGAGTCCTGCCCGCGGCGGGCGCCCCGGTGCCGACGGCCGTCGCGCTGCTGTTCCTCGGGACGGTGCCGACCCTGCTGGCGTACCGCTGGTACTTCGCCGGCCTGGCGGTGGTGCCGGGTGCCACCGCCTCCGTCCTGGTGCTGCTGGAGCCGGCGGCCGCGGCGCTGATCGCCACGGCGCTGCTCGGCGAGCCGCTCACACCGGGCCTGCTGCTGGGTTCGGCGCTGCTGCTGGCCGCGATCGCGGCACTGTCCCGCGGATCGGCCTGACACGCCGGGCGCGTCGGCCGCCGCCCGCCGGGCCCGTCGGGGGCGACGGGCCCGGACCGCCCGGTCTCACGAGACCGGGCGGAGCGGGGGCGGGCCCGGGTCGAGGGACCGGAGCACCAGCTCGATCCGGACCCGGGCCGCGCCCGAGCGCTGCAGGGCGGTCGTGACCGCCCGGAGCTCCGCCGGGCCGGTGCAGGCGAGGCGGAGCTCCAGGTCGGCGTCCCCGGCCAGTGCGAGGCCGCTCCGTACCGCCGGGAACTCCGCCGCGAGGCGGTGGAAGTCCAGCGGGACCGGTCCGAAGCTGATCCGGGCCAGCGCGTGCAGCGGCCGGGCGGCCTCCCCGGGGAGTGCGCCGCCGGGGACGAGACGGAGGGCGGTCACCTGGGCTGGAGCTGGGCGGCCCGGGCGGGGGAGAGCGGGGCGGCCGGCCCGGCGACCGGCGGGGCCACCAGGCGCGGGTCCAGGACCAGGGTGTCCACGCCGAGCGGCGCGACGAGCGCGCGCAGCGCAGGTTCGGCGAGCTGGACGGAGGCCTGCTCCGGGCCGAGCAGGGCGGTGAGCGCCTCCGCCGAGACGAAGCCGACCGCGCAGCGGCGGCCGTCGCGCAGGCGGAAGAGGCGGAGGGAGGTGGTGCGTCCGGTGACGGTGACCGGGACGTGCCAGACGACGCGGGCCATGCGGGTGCTCCCGAGTGGTGGAGGGGCCTGCCGGAACTGCTTCTTCGACGCTAGGGCGGCCGCGGGCGCCCGGACGCCGTCCATACGCGGCGTTGACCGAATGAGGCGCCGTGTTGACGGACTTCTGACGCACCGTGGCTTTCGGCCGCCCCCTCGCCGTGGTTCACGCCCCAGGGGAAGGGCTCCCTGGCGGACTCCCTAAATATCCCTATCCGTTCTCGTCGAATGGTAGGTTGCGGTTGTTAAGGGAAGCATGCGAGAGGTGGGCCCCGTGCCGCAGTACTACTCGGTGGAGCAGGTGGCCGAACTGCTGGGCCTGCACGTCCGCACCGTGCGCGGTTACGTCCGCGACGGCCGGTTGCGCGCGGCCAGGATCGGCAAGCAGTACCGGATCGCCCGCCAGGACCTGGAGGCCTTCACCGGCGCGCCGGTCGCCGAGCCGCTCGCCGCCGAGCCGCGCTACGCCGAGGTGTCCGCCGTGGTCCGGATCGAGTCGATCGGCCGGGTCGAGGCCGGGCGGGTGGCCGACACCGTGCTGGCGGCGATCGCCGGCCCGCGGGACGGCGGCCCGCCGCTGCGGGTCCAGGCCGTCCACGAGGCGGACCGCGAGACCCTGCGGCTGGTCGTCCTGGGCGGCCCGGCCGACACCGCGGCCGTGCTCGCCCTCGTCGACACACTGATCAAGGAGAACCGGCATGGCTGAGACCCCCGGCACCACCGAGACGGCCGGCACCGCCCAGACCCGGGGCGCGACCGAGACCCCCGGCACCACCGGGACCCCCGGCCGCACGGTCCTGTGGGTGCCCGCCGAGGGTGCGCCGATCCGCGAGGAGCGCGATGCGACCGACCTGATCGGCGAGGCCTTCGGCCACGGCGCGACCTGGGTCGTCCTCCCGGCCGCCCGGCTGCACGAGGACTTCTTCCGGCTCGGGACCAGGGTGGCCGGCGGCATCGTGCAGAAGTTCGTCAACTACCGGATCGGCCTGGTCGTGCTCGGTGACATCGCCCACCACGTCGCCGCGAGCGACGCGCTGCGCGACTTCGTCCGGGAGAGCAACCGCGGGCGGCAGCTCTGGTTCCTGGCCGACGAGGCCGAGCTCGCGGACCGTCTCGCGGGGGCCGCGGCAACCCCGGTCCGAGGGCCCTCCGCTTGCCCCGCGCCCGCCCCGGGACCACGGTGGAGCTGACCGCCGCCCGCCCCGGGAGGGCGCCCGCGCGCAATCCATGGCGGGGGGAGGTGGAGCGAGGGGGCACCGACGAGATATCTTGACGTCAAGACGTTGGAGACGTGAAGCGGAGTACCGATGACTGACTCGACCATCATCTATACGCACACCGACGAGGCGCCTGCCCTGGCAACGTACTCGTTCCTGCCGGTGGTCCAGGCCTATGCCTCGACGGCGGGCGTGCAGGTGGAGACTCGCGACATCTCCCTGGCCGGGCGGATCATCGCGAGCTTCCCGGAGCGTCTGGAGGAGGGCCAGCGGATCGAGGACGCCCTCGCCGAGCTGGGCGAGCTCGCCAAGACCCCGGGCGCCAACATCATCAAGCTGCCGAACATCTCGGCCTCCATCCCGCAGCTGAAGGCCGCGATCACCGAGCTGCAGGCGCAGGGCTACGCGCTGCCGGACTACCCGGACGACCCGCAGACCGACGAGGACAAGGACGTCCGCGCCCGCTACGACAAGGTCAAGGGCAGCGCCGTCAACCCGGTCCTGCGCGAGGGCAACTCCGACCGCCGCGCGCCCGGCTCGGTCAAGAACTACGCCAAGACCCACCCGCACCGCATGGGCGCCTGGTCGGCCGACTCCAAGACCAATGTCGCCACCATGGGCGAGAACGACTTCCGCTCCACCGAGAAGTCGACCGTGATCGCCGCGGACGGCGCGCTGCGCATCGAGCTGGTGGCCGAGGACGGCACCACCACCGTGCTGCGCGAGAAGGTCCCGGTGCTGGCCGGCGAGGTCGTCGACGCCTCCGTGATGCGCGTCGCCGCGCTGCGCGAGTTCCTGGCCGCCCAGGTCGTCCGCGCCAAGGCCGAGGGCGTGCTGTTCTCGGTGCACCTCAAGGCCACCATGATGAAGGTCTCGGACCCGATCGTCTTCGGCCACGTGGTCCGCGCCTTCTTCCCGCAGACCTTCGCCAAGTACGGCGAGGCGCTGGTCGCCGCCGGTCTGAGCCCGAACGACGGCCTCGGCACCATCCTGAACGGCCTGGACAACGTGCCGCACCTGGGCGCCGAGATCAAGGCCTCGTTCGAGGCCGAGCTGGCCGACGGCCCGGCCCTGGCCATGGTCGACTCGGACAAGGGCATCACCAACCTGCACGTCCCGAGCGACGTCATCGTCGACGCCTCGATGCCGGCCATGATCCGTACCTCCGGCCACATGTGGGGCCCGGACGGCAACGAGGCCGACACCCTGGCCGTGCTGCCGGACAGCAGCTACTCCGGCGTGTACCAGGCCGTCATCGAGGACTGCCGCGCCCACGGCGCCTTCGACCCGGCGACCATGGGCTCGGTGCCCAACGTCGGCCTGATGGCCCAGAAGGCCGAGGAGTACGGCAGCCACGACAAGACCTTCGAGATCGCCGCCGCCGGCACCGTCCGGCTCGTCGACGCCGAGGGCAACGTCGTCCTGGAGCAGGCCGTCCAGCCCGGTGACATCTTCCGCGCCTGCCAGACCAAGGACCTGCCGATCCAGGACTGGGTCAAGCTGGCCGTCACCCGCGCCCGCGCCACCGGCGACCCGGCCGTGTTCTGGCTGGACGAGAACCGTGCGCACGACGCCGTCCTGATCGAGAAGGTCAAGGCGTACCTGCCGCAGCACGACATCACCGGCCTGCAGATCGAGATCAAGTCCCCGGTCGAGGCCACCAAGTTCTCGCTGGAGCGCATCCGCCGCGGCGAGAACGCCATCTCGGTCACCGGCAACGTGCTGCGCGACTACCTGACCGACCTCTTCCCGATCCTGGAGCTGGGCACCAGCGCCAAGATGCTGTCGGTCGTCCCGCTGATGGCCGGCGGCGGCCTGTTCGAGACGGGCGCCGGCGGCTCCGCCCCGAAGCACGTCCAGCAGCTGGTCAAGGAGAACTACCTGCGCTGGGACAGCCTGGGCGAGTTCTTCGCGCTGGCCGCCAGCTTCGAGCACCTGGCCCAGTCCACCGGCAACGCCCGCGCCAAGGTGCTGGCCGACACGCTGGACCGCGCCACCGGCACCTTCCTCAACGAGGACAAGTCGCCGAGCCGCCGCCTCGGTGGCATCGACAACCGCGGCAGCCACTTCTACCTGGCCATGTACTGGGCCCAGGAGCTGGCCAAGCAGACCGAGGACGCCGAGCTGGCGCAGGCGTTCGCCGGTCTGGCGAAGGCGCTGACCGAGCAGGAGCAGACCATCGTGGCCGAGCTCGTCGCGGTCCAGGGCTCCCCGGTCGACCTGGGCGGCTACTTCCAGCCCGACCCGGCCAAGGCCGCGGCCGTGATGCGCCCGTCCGCGACCTTCAACGAGGCGCTGGCCGACCTCGGCTGAGCACGGCCGAGTTGAAGCACCGGGAGGCCCCCGGGTCCGTTGCGGACCCGGGGGCCTCCCCGCGTCGGGTGCGGGGCGCGCCGGGGGCTCACGCCTCCGGGGCGTCCTGCGGGCGGGCGTGGCGGGGGAGCAGGAAGGCGACCACGAAGGTCACCGCGAACAGGCCGGCGGTGAGGCCGTACGTCCAGCCGGCGGCGTGGCGGAAGCCGTCCGAACCGGCCCAGCCGAAGAAGGCGGTCCCGAGCAGCGCGACGCCGATCGAGCCGCCGAGCTGCTGCTGCGCGTTCAGCACGCCGGCCGCCGAACCGGTCTCGGAGTCCTCCACCCCGGCCAGGGCGATGTCGAAGAACGGCGCCATGATCAGCCCGAGCCCGAGGCCGGCGACGGCCAGCGCGGGGACCAGCTCCCAGCTGGTGAGGTCGGCGGCCCAGTGCTCGACCGAGGCCCAGAGCCCGAGCACGCCCGCCGCCGCGACCGCCATGCCGGCGTGCAGCACCTTGCGGCCGTACCGCGGGCCGAGGACGGCGCCGGAGAGGACGGCGCCGAGCACGATGCCGAGCGAGAGCGGGATCATGCTCAGGCCGGAGTGGAGCGGGGTCCAGCCGAGGCCGAGCTGCAGGTAGAGGGTGAAGACCAGCAGCAGGCCGGAGACGGCGGCGAAGAAGACCAGCCCGGTGGCGAGCGCCGAGGTGAAGGCGCGCTTGCCGAACAGCGAGGGCTCGATCAACGGGGTGCCGCCCCGGCGCAGCACCCGCCGCTGGTGGACGGTGAAGAGCCAGAGCACCGGGAGCGAGGCCGCCATGGCGGCGTACGTCCAGAGCGGCCAGTCCAGCTCGCGGCCCTGCACCAGCGGGTAGACGAGGAGCAGGACGGCGGCGCTCAGCACCAGGACGCCCACCGGGTCGAGCCGGCCGGCGCCGGGGGTGCGGGTGGTGCGGTTGGCGGGCAGCACCTTCAGGGCGGCGAGCACCGCGAGCACGCCGAGCGGCAGATTGATCAGGAAGACCATCCGCCAGCCGGTGCCGAACCAGTCGGCGTCGGTGAGGTAGCCGCCCAGCGTCGGCCCGAGCACGGAGGAGAGCCCGAGGACGGGGCCGAACAGGCCGAACGCGGCGCCCACCTCCTTGGGCGGGAACATCGCCTTGATCAGGCCGAGCCCCTGCGGGATCAGCAGTGCGGCGAAGAGGCCCTGGACGGTCCGGGCGGCGATCAGCGTGCCGGCGCCGGGCGCGGCTGCGCAGAGCACCGAGGCGGCGGTGAAGCCGGCCGCGCCGACGACGAACAGGCGCTTGCGGCCGAAGAGGTCGCCGAGCCGGCCGCCGGTGATCAGCAGGACGGCGAAGGCGAGCGTGTAGGAGGCGGAGATCCACTGGATCTGCGCGTCGCTGCCGCCGAAATCGTGCTGGATGGCGGGGGAGGCGACGCCGACGATCGTGGTGTCGAGGAGGTCCATCACCTCGGCGGCGAGGATCACGGCGAGGGCGGCCCACCGCAGCCGGTAGCCGGCCGGCTCGGGCGCGGCCGGCGCGGTGGGGGCGGGAGTGGCGGTCTGACTGGTCATGCGGGGTCTCCGAGTGGATTCAGAGCTGGACGAACCTCGTTCGCCCTAACGAACACTGTTTGACGTGACGAACAGTGTTCTTCCATGGAACAGCGTTCGTGTCAAGTAGGGTGGGGTGCGTCGTCGACCGTGAAGGAGCCCTCCATGACCAGTGCCGCCCCGCGTTCGAGCTGGTCAGGGCAGTGGCAGGAGAAGGAGAAGGGCGGCTCCCGGCGCCAGCCGCTGACCCGTGAGCGGATCGTCGAGGCCGCGCTGCGGATCGTCGACACCGAGGGCATGGACGCGCTGAGCATGCGCCGGGTCGGTCAGGAGCTCGACACCGGCGCGGCCAGCCTCTACGCGCACGTCGGCAACAAGGAGGAGCTGGTCGAGCTGGTCCTCGACCTCGCCTACTCCGAGATCGAGCTCGAACGGCCGGACCCGGCCGAGTGGCAGGAACAGGTGAAGCGGCTGCTGCGCCGCTCGCGGGACGTCCTGCTCGGCCACCGCGACCTGGCCAAGGCCGCCGTGGTCGCCAACGTCCCGATGACCCCGCACGCGATGGACGTCGCCGAGAACATGATCGCCATCCTGCGCGCCGGCGGCCTGGACGAGCAGACCGCCGCGTACGGGGTGGACCTGCTCGGGCTGTACACCACGGCGACCACCTTCGAGACCTCGACCCGCAGCGGCGGGAACTCCGAGGAGTTCACCGACCAGGTCCTGGCGTACTTCGGCACGATCCCGGCCGACCGCTACCCGATGATCACCTCGATGGCCGTGGCGCTCACCCGGAACGTGTGGGGCGAGCGGTTCGAGTTCGGTCTGGACATCCTGGTCGCCGGCCTGGCCCGGCACGGCGGCGGGACCGGCCCGGCGGCCTGACCCGGGCCCGTCCGGGGCTCGCCGGGCCGGAAGACGCAGGAGCCCCCGCCCTGGTCGGGCGGGGGCTCCTGAGGCCGGAGGGGGTGGGGCGGCCGGGGGGCGGAGGGGCCGGCTCAGCCGGCGTCGGCGGCCGGGGCCGCCGGGCGCTGGTTCCGCTTGTCGAGCGAGGCCAGGTAGGCGTTGTACGCCGCCAGCTCGGCGTCGCCGTTGCGGTCCTCGGCGCGGTCCCGCCGGCGGGAGAGCCGCTCCTCCGAGCGCATCCACTGGTAGACCAGCGCGATCAGCACGATCGCGGTCGGGATCTCGCCGAACGCCCAGGTGATGCCGCCGGCCAGCTTCTGGTCGGCCAGCAGGTCGGTGCCGGGCGGGGCGCCCGCCTCGGTGAAGGTGCTCACCAGCTGGTGGCTGCCCATCATCACGGCCACGCCGAAGAACGCGTGGAACGGCATCCCCATGAACAGCTCGATGATCCGCATCACGTGGCCGGGCCGGTGCGGGCCCGGGTCCACGCCCATGATCGGCCAGAAGAACGCCAGCCCGGCGGCCAGGAAGTGCACCATCATGAAGATGTGCCCGAGCCGGTACTGCATCAGGAAGTCGAACAGCGGGGTGAAGTACACCCCGTAGAGGCTCGCGATGAACAGCGGAATGGTGAACGCCGGGTGCGAGATCACCCGGACGTAGGTGCTGTGCAGCAGCGCCACCAGGAGCTCGCGGGGGCCGCGCGGCCGGCCCTTGCCGGCCGGCCGCAGCGAGCGCAGTGCCAGCGTGATCGGCGCTCCGAGCAGCAGCAGGATCGGCGACAGCATGGAGAGCACCATGTGCTGCATCATGTGCGCGCTGAACAGCACCATGCCGTAGTCGTTGAGCCCGGTGCAGGTGACCAGGATCACCGAGCCGACGCCCGCGACCCAGCCGACCGTCCGGCCGATCGGCCAGCGGTCGCCGCGGCGGTACAGCCGGACCACGCCGGTCACGTACAGCGCCAGGGCGACCAGGCTGCCGATCAGGAAGACCCAGTCGGGGGACCAGGTCATGACGTTGGAGAGGGAGAACGGTCCCAGCTGCGACATCCCGCCGTGGTGGTGCATCCCTGACATTCCGTCGCCCATCGGCGGGTCCTGCTTTCCCTCGTCGCGGCCCCTGGGTGGGTCCGGTTCGCCCGTTTTGGTTCGCCCTACAGCCTAGGCGGGCCTTACTCCGCCCCTCCCCCCGGCCCCCTTCCGGCGGCGCGCCGGGCCGGGAAGGGTCGGGGGCGGACGGCACCGGTCCCACCCGGGCCGGATGCGCGGGCCGGGCCGGGACGGTCGTCCGGCTCACCGGTCGCGCCTCAGGTCACCACCGCACGCTGCTCGGCCAGGTAGGGCCGGTGGGCGCGCTCCGTGGCGATGTCCCGGAGGGCGGTCATGGCGTGCAGCACGTCGGCGTGGGACACGTAGAGGGCGTTGACGCCGAAGCGGAGCAGGTCGGGGGCGCGCATGTCGCCGATCACCTCGCGATCGGCCAGGGCCCGGACCAGGGCGTAGGCCTCGGGGTGGCGCAGGGCGACCTGGCTGCCGCGCCGGTCCGGTTCACGTGGAGTCGCGGCAGTGAAACCCTCCGTGGCGAGCAGGTCGTCGGCGCAGTCGAGCAGGAAGCCGGTCAGCGAGAGGCTCTTGGCACGCAGCCGGGCCGGGTCGACGCCGTCGAAGACGGTGAGGGCGGCTTCCAGCGCGAGCAGGGAGAGCATCGGCGGGGTGCCGATCCGTGCGCGGGCGATGCCCTCAGCGGGACGGTACTCCTCGGTGGGGTCGAACGGGTCGGCGTGGCCGTTCCAGCCGGTCAGCGGGTGGTCGAAGCCGGCCTGGTGGCGGTGGGCGACGTAGAGGAAGGCCGGGGCGCCGGGGCCGCCGCACAGGTACTTGTAGCCGCAGCCCACGGCCAGGTCGGCGCCGAGCGCGTCCAGGTCGAGGGGCAGCGCTCCGGCGGCGTGGCAGAGGTCCCACACCGCCAGCGCGCCCGCGTCGTGGGCGGCCCGGGTGACGGCCGCCGGGTCGGTCAGCCGGCCGGTGCGGTAGTCCACCGGAGCGCCGAGCACGGCGGCCACCTGCGCGCCCTCCCGGGACAGCAGGTCCGCCAGCGCGTCGGCCGGCACCGCACGGAGGCGGAGGCCGTGGAGCCGGGCGACGGAGGCGGCGAGGTACCGGTCGGTGGGGAAGTGGTCCCGGTCGACGACCAGCAGCGGCCGGCCGGGGCGGAGCCGGACCGCCGCGCTCAGCGCGTTGAACAGCTGCACGCTGGTGGAGTCGCCGACCACCACCTGCCCCGGGGCCGCGCCGATCAGCCGCCCGACCGCGTCGCCGACCCGCAGCGGGGCCTGCCACCAGGCGTGGTCGTTCCAGGAGCGGATCAGGCCGGTGCCCCACTGCCGGTGCACCGCGTCCGCCAGCACCGGCGGGACGGCCGCGGGCAGGGCGCCGAGCGAGTTGCCGTCCAGGTAGACGACGCCCGGCGGGAGCAGGAAGCGCTCCCGCAGGCCGGCGAGCGGGTCGGCGGAATCCAGCGCGGCGGCCCGGGCGGCGAGGCGTCCGGCGGGGCTGCTCATGCCGTGCTCCCGGCGCTCCCGGCGGCCTTCCCGGGGGTGAATTCCGCGGTCAGCCGGTGCAGTTGCTCCGCGACCGCGCGGGCGCCCGGCGCGCCGGGCTCGATCAGCGTGTAGTGGCCGGTGTCCGGCAGCACGACGACCTCCAGGTCCCGGTGGACGGCGGCGTAGTCGGTGAACTGGTCCAGCGGCACCTCCTCGTCGACCGCGCCGTGCAGCAGGACGGTGCGCACCCCGGTGGTGCCCGGCCCGCGAAGCAAGGTGACCGGGTCCACCAGCGGCAGCCGGCCGGGTGCGGCCTCCGGGCCGCCGAGCAGTTGCAGGGCCGCGTCCTCGCTGAGCCGGTCGCGCACGGTGGCTTCGAGGTCGGTGAGCGGGGCCAGCGCGAGGATCGCGGTGGGCGGCTCGGTGCTGTGCCACGGAGAGTCGGCCGGCAGCAGGGCACGGGCCCCGGCCCAGAGCGCCAGGTGCCCGCCCGAGCAGTGCCCGGCGAGGACGTACGGCCGCCCGGCCGGGAGGGTGTCCACGATCCGCGCGATGTCGTCGAAGGTCTCGGGGTAGCCGCCCGCGCCGCCGGAGCGGCGGAAGCCCGGCAGCAGGGTGGTCAGCCCCTGCTCCGCCAGGTAGGCGGCGAACGGCGTCAGGTGCATCCGGTCGTAGCGCCAGTAGCCGCCGTGCAGCAGGATCACCAGGGGGGCGTCGTCGTGGCCGCCCGCGGCCGGCCACAGGTCGTAGACCTGGTGCGGGTGGTCGCCGTAACGGCGGTGGACCGGGGCCAGCACCGGCCGGAGGGCGAGCACCCGCCGTTCTTCCTCGGCGGCGAAGGCGGAGACCGTCCGGGCGGCCGGCGCGGTCGTCGCGGCGGTCGGGTCGGGCATCGGGTCGGGTATCGGGTCAGACATCGCTGCGCACCGTCCAGAGCTCGGGGAAGACCCGGCGCCGCGCGCGGCGGTCCAGCCAGTCCAGCCCGGAGGTGCCCGCGCTGCCAGGCCGGGCGCCCATCGCACGCCGCACCACCAGCAGGTGATCGGTGCGCCAGCGCTCGACCGACTCGGCGATGTCGGTGAGCAGTTCGGCCAACCGCAGGAGCGGATCGTGCTGCGGTCCGCGGTAGATCCGCCGCCACACGTCGACGACGCCCTCGTCCGGCTCGTACTCCTGCGTGACGTCCCGCCGGAGCACGGCCTGCGGTACCTCGTGGCCCTGGGAGTGCAGGTAGCGCAGCACCTCGTCCCAGAGCGAGGGGGCGTGCAGGTGCTCAGCCAGCTCGGCGTGCTCCACCGGGTCGCCGCGGTGGGCGTCCAGGATCGCGTCGGACTTCTCGCCGAGCAGGAACTCCATCATCCGGTACCGGACGGACTGGGCGCCCGAGGCCTTTCCGAAGGCGGCCCGGAAGCCGTTGAAGCGCATCGGCGTCAGCGCGGCCAGCGGCGTCCAGCTGGCATTGAGCGACAGGTGGGCACGGCGGCTGCGCTCCAGCGCGTCCAGCGCCGCGATCAGGTCCTGCTTGGCGAACGCGTCGCAGGCCGCGCGCCACTCGTGCACGATCAGCTTGAACCACAGCTCCATCACCTGGGTGGTGACCAGGAAACCCATCTCGTCGGGCGCGTCGGTGAACGGCTGTTGGAGCGAGCCGAGCACCGAGGCGTGCACGTAGTCCTCGTACGGCGAGGTGCCCGCGAAGACGGCCAGCTCGGCGGCGTCCCCGGGGACGGGCGTTCGGTTGATCATCTGTGGGCTCCAGGGTGTCAGAGGCCGAGGTGGACGCCGCCGGTCGCGTCGATCCACTGGCCGGTGATCCAGCGGGCGTCGTCACCGGCCAGGAAGGCCACCACGTCGGCGATGTCGGCGGGCGCGCCGAGCCGGTTGAAGGCCGAGTGCGCGGCGAGGGCACTGCGGATCTGCGGGTCGGCAAGGGTCGGGTTGATCGCGGTCTCCGTGAAGCCGGGTGCGACGGTGTTGACGGTGATGCCGCGCGGGCCCAACTGCAGGGCCAGGGCCGGGGTGAGGACGTCCAGCGCGCCCTTGGTCATCGTGTAGGCGGCGATCGCGGGGTAGGCGATCCGGGCCGCGCCCGAGGAGATGGTGACGATGCGGCCGCCGTCGCGCAGCCGGGGCAGGGCGCGCTGGAGGATGAAGAACGGCGCGCGGGTGTTGACGGCGAAGACCCGGTCGTAGTCCTCCTCGGTGACGTCCGTGATGGACTTGGGCAGCGTGACGCCCGCGTTGTTCACCACGATGTCCACCCCAGCCGGTGCGCCGAGCGCCTCCAGACCCCGGTCGAAGCCGTCCCAGACGGCCTCGGCGTCGCCCGGCACCCCGAGCTCGGCACGCAGGGCGAAGGCCCGGCCGCCGTCCGCCTCGATCTGCTTGACGGTGTCCTGCGCGGCCTCGTGGTCGTGGCCGTAGTGCACGGCCACCAGTGCGCCCTCGGCGGCCAGCCGCAGCGAGATCGCCCGGCCGATGCCGCGGCTGCCGCCGGTCACCAGCGCGGTCCGGTCGGCAAGTCTGGTCGAGGTCATGTCGGTTCCTCTCTGCGCCGGCCCCGCCGGGGCCGGCGTTCGGGACGCCCGGGGTCTCAGGCGTCGAAGTCGAGTTCGATCGCGTCCGTCTGCGGACGGGCGCGGCAGGTGAGGGTGTAGCCGGCCGCCACCTCGGCCGGGTCGAGCGCGTACTGGCTGTCCAGTACCGCCGAGCCGGAGACCACCCGGGCCCGGCAGCTGCCGCAGAGCCCGACCCGGCAGGAGTACGGGGCGTCCGGCCGGACCCGCAGCACCGCGTCCAGCAGCGTGCGGTCACCCGGCAGCATCCGGGCGCCGGCGGTGTGGCCGCCGAGCCGCGCGGTGACCTGGACGCTGCGGCCGGCCGGCGGCACCGGAGCCGCGGCGGGCGTCCCCTCGGGCGAGAAGAGCTCCAGGCGGATCTGCCGCTCGGCCGCGCCCGCCTCGGCGAGCGCGGTCCGGGCCAGCGTCACCAGCCCCCACGGCCCGCACAGGTAGAAGGCGGTGGCCGCGTCGAACTCGGTGCCCGGCGCGGACAGCAGGCGCCGCAGCCGGTCGCCGTCGAGCCGGCCGGAGAGCAGCTCCGCCTCCCGGCGCTCCCGGGAGAAGACCTGGAGCACGGTGAACCGGCCCAGGTACGCGTCCTTCAGGTCGGCCAGCTCGTCGGCCAGCAGCAGCGAGCCGGCGCCGCGGGCGGCGTACAGGAGTGAGACGCGGCAGCGCGGGTCGTCGCGCAGCGCGGCCGCGGCCATCGCCAGCAGCGGGGCGATGCCGGTGCCGCCGGCCAGCAGCACGTGGTGCGCGACCGGTGCGGAGGCCAGCTGGAAGGTGCCGGCCGGCGGGGAGACCTGCAGCCGCTCTCCCACCGCCAGGCGGGTCGTCGCGTACGCGCCGAAGCCGTCCGGGCTCGCCCGCTTGACGATCAGCCGGAGCCGGCCGGGGTCGAACGGCGGCGGGCAGACCGAGTAGCAGCGCCGCAGTTCGCCCCCGTCCTGCCGGTGGCGGATCACCACGTGCTGGCCGGCGCGGTGGGAGAAGGCCTCGGCCAGCCGGTCCGGCACCGCGAGGGTGATCGCCACGGTGTCGTCGGTGAGGTGGTCCAGCCCGCTCACCGCCAGCGCGTGCCACCCCTGCGGCGCGGCGGGCCGGCCGGTCTCGTCGATCATGCTCAGCACTTCGCCTCACCCCGCCCTGAACTGCGCGAACGTCTCGCGGCAGGCCGTGCACAGCAGGATCGACTGGCAGCGGGTGGCCCCGAACGGGCTCAGCGGCCGGGTGGCCGGTGAGCCGCAGTGCGGGCAGGACGGCCCTAGCTCCAGCGTCACCTGCCGGGCCCCGGCCCCGGACGGGCGGCCCGGCGGGGCGATCCCGTGCTCGGCGAGCCGGCGCCGGCCCCGCTCGGTGATCCGGTCGGTGCTCCAGGCCGGGACCAGCACCCGGTGCACCCGGCCCGCCGGGTGGCCGGCCTCGGTGAGCACACCGCGCACCGCCTGCTCGATGACCTCCATCGCCGGGCAGCCCAGGAAGGTCGGGGTGAGCTCCACCTCCGGCGTGCCGTCCGCGCCGGTCCGGACCGCGTGCACGACGCCCAGATCGCCGAGGGTCACCATGGGCAGCTCCGGATCGGGCAACTCCTCGACGGCCGAGCGCAGTTCGGCCAGTGGCAGTTCGGCCGGTCGCGGATCGGCCGGCAGCTGCTCGGCCGGACGCCGCTCCGGCGGCTGCGGCGGCCGGGTGGCCGTGGCGCCCGCGCGGGCCGGTTCCGGGGTGCTCACCAGACACCTCCCGGGTACTGGCGGTGGACCGACTGGAGCTCGGCCAGCAGCAGCCCGAACTCCTCCGAGTGGCGCCCGTCCCGGCCGCCGCCGGCCGACCAGGACGGCTCGGGCACGCACAGGCCCGCCCGGGACACCACCTCGGTCACCTCGCGCTGCCAGCGTTCGCGCACCCGGTCCGGGGCGGGGACCAGGCCCGCCGCGTCCAGCCGCGCCACCGCCTCGTCCGCCTCGAACAACTCGGCGGCGTACGGCCACATCAGGTCCAGGCCGTCCTGCATCCGGCGGCGGCTCTCGGCGGTGCCCAGGCCCAGCCGGACCGTCCAGCCGTCGGCGTGCGCCCGGTGGTAGCCCACCTCCGTGGCGGCGCGCCCGGCGAACGCGGCCAGCCCGGGGGCCGCGCAGCTCGCCAACTCGGTGTAGTACAACCGCGCGTAGTGCGTGTAGAGCAGCTGCCGGGCCACCGTGACGGCGAAGTCGCCGCCCGGGAGCTCGGTGAGCAGCGTGTTGCGGAACTCGCGTCCGTCGCGCAGGTACGCCAGGTCGTCCTCGCTGCGGCCGGTGCCGTCCAGGTGGCCGCTCATGGTCAGCAGGACCCGGGCGTGGCCGAGCAGGTCCAGGGCGATGTTGGACAGCGCCAGGTCCTCCTCGATGGCCGGCGCCCGGGTGATCCAGGCGCACAGCCGCTGGGCCAGGATCAGTGCGTCGTCACCGAGGCCGAGCGCGCAGCGGGCGAGGTCCTGCTCCCGCGCCACCGTCGCCCCGGCGGCGGTACCGGCCGTCGTGTCAGCGGTCACGGCCCGCTCCCTCCGTGGACCCGGCCGGCTCCGGCGACTCCGCTGAATCGGCCGGTTCCGGCGACTCCGGCGACGCGGAAGGCTCGAACGCCTCGAACGCCTCGAACGCCTCGGGCGGATCGGACGGCTCGGAGTGCTCGGCCGGTTCGGGGCCGCCCAGCGGCGCGTAGTGGCCGGGGTAGCGGTACGGCTTGGCCGCCGCGCCGGCGAAGTACGGGTCCTTCTCCTGCGGCGAGACCGCGTGCACCTGGTCCGAGCGGACGACCCACAGGGACTGCGGTTCGCCGCGGCGGGCGAACAGGTCCCGTGCGGTGGCCAGGGCCAGCTGCCGGTCCGCCGCGCGGACCGAGCCGACGTGCTGGTGTGCCAGCCCGCGCCTGGCGCGCAGGAACACCTCCCAGGACGCCGGCGCGCCGCCGTTGCCGCCGGTCATGACGCCACCTCCACCGTCTCGTCGCCGCCGCGGCTCGCGTACGCCTCGGCCGCCTCCCGCACCCAGGCGCCGTCCCGGTGGGCCGCCTCCCGGTGCGCGAGGCGCCGCCGCGCCCAGTGGGTGCCCTCCGCCAGCGCCCGCCGGTAGCAGGGCCAGTCGATCGGGCCGAAGTCGTGGTGGCCGCGCCCGGCGTTCCAGCGGATCGCCGGGTCCGGCAGGGTCAGGCCCAGGCTCTCGGCCTGCGGCACCACCAGGTCCACGAAGCGCTGGCGCAGTTCGTCGTTGGTGTGCTGCTTGATGCCCCAGGCGATCGCTCGCCGGGAGACCGCCGAACCGACCGCCACGCCCGCGCCGCCGGCCTCGGTGTCCGGTGGGCCGAACATCAGCGCGACCGCGGGCAGCCACCAGCGGTTCACCGCGTCCTGGGCCATCCGGTGCTGCTCCGGCGTGCCCCGGCTCAGCGACAGCAACTGGTCGTAGCCCTGCCGCACGTGGAAGGCCTCCTCCTGGCAGACCCGTCGCATCGCCCGCGCGTAGGGGCCGTAGGACGTACGGGTCAGCGGTGCCTGGTTGACCACCGCGGCGCCGTCCGTGAGCCAGGCGATGGCGCCGGTGTCGGCCCAGGTCAGCGCCGGGTGGTCGAAGGTCGCGGCGTAGCGCTGCTGGCCGCGGTGCAGTGCGTCCAGCAGATCGGCGCGGTCCACGCCCAGGGTCTCGGCCGCCGAGTACAGGTACATGCCGTGCCCGGCCTCGTCCTGCACCTTGGCCAGCAGGGCCGCCTTGCGGTGCAGGGACGGCGCGCGGGTCAGCCAGGCGCCCTCCGGCTGCATGCCGATGATCTCCGAGTGCGCGTGCTGGGCGATCTGCCGGATCAGCATCCGCCGGTAGCCGTCGGGCAGCCAGTCGCGGGGCTCGACGGTCTCGCCGGCCGCCACCAGCGCCTCGAACTGTGCGAGCAACTCCTCCTCGTCCTGGCGTGGTTGCCCGCTCTGCTCGCCCCGCCCGGTGGCCGGCGCCCGAAGCGTCGGCTGATGCCCGCCGGTCATGTTGGCCACTCCCTCAGCTCCCCTGCCGGTCCGGGCGCCGCGTCGTCGCGACCGGCGCCTCCGAAACAGAAAGAGGCGCCGATCGGCGCGGGCTATCCCCCGGGGCAGCGGATCCGTGGCGTGACGAAGGTCACTCGCCGGGTGGGGAGTGCCAGGCCGGTGGCGTCCCTCCTTCCAGAGGTGAGAGCAGTGCCAGGAGCCACGCTCGCGGCGGACGGGCCGAGGGCGGAGTGAACCGGCGCACGAAGCGAACGAGCGCACAGCGAAAGGGAAACCATGAGCCTGATCAGGTCGATGCTGGTGGAACTGACCGGCACCTCGGAGTACACCGACGGCATCGGTGACGACGTCGACCTCGCGGCCAGCGGCATCGACAGCGGGGACCTGGTGCGCCTGGTCCTGCTCATCGAGCAGCGCACCGGTGTGGAGGTCACCGCCGAGGACATGGAGAAGCTCGCCACGATCGGTGACTACGAGCGCTTCGTCGAGGAGCGGAGCGCCGCCCTGCAGTCCGGCGGCGCGTGATGTGGCTCAGCCAGCTGACGGACCGCAACCGGCAGTGCTTCCCCGACCGGGTGGCGCTGGTGGACGAGCACCGCTCGGTGACCTGGTCCCAGTTCCACGAGCGCACCGTCCGCCTCGCCCGGGGGCTGGCGGCTCTCGGCGTCGCCCCCGGCGACCGGGTGGTGGTGCTCTCGCTGGACCGCGTCGAGGTGCTGGAGACCTACTTCGCGCTGGCCCGGCTCGGCGCGCTGTTCGTCCCGCTCAACCACAGCCTCACGGTGCCCGAGGTGGCCGAGATCGTGGAGCGGGTCGAGCCGGCCGCGCTGATCGGCGAGACGGCGTTGCTGGAGCGCTTCGCCGGCCTCCCGGCGCCCCGGCGGATCGCCCTGGACGAGCCGGCCTTCGCGGAACTCGGCGCGGACGCCGCGGAGTTCGAGCTTCCGGAGGTCGCCGACACCGACCCCGTCGCGATCCTGCACACCTCGGCCACCACCGGTCGGGCGAAGGGCGTGGTGGTGGACCAGCAGTCGTTCCGGGCCATCGCGCTCGGCTGGCTGGCCGTCAGCAGGCCGGCGGAGGACATGGTGCTGGTCAACTGCTGCCCGCTCTACCACGGCAGCATGGTGGTCACGCTGACCTACCTGGCCGCCGGCGCCACCGCCGTGCTGATGCCCGGCTTCACCCCGCAGCGCGCGCTGGCCGCGGTCGAGACCCACCGCGCCACGCACATCTGGCTGGTCCCGCAGATGCTGCGCTTCATGCTGCAGGCCAAGGCCGTGGAACGCACCGAGCTGGGCACCCTGCGCGAGGTGATGTACGGCGCCGCGCCGATGCCCCGCGAGGTGTACGTGGCGGCCGCCGAGCGGCTGGGCTGCGGGTTCCGGCAGGTCTACGGGATGACCGAGGTCGGCGGCCCGTTCGTCACCCTCGGCCCGGAGGAGCACCCGGCCCCGGACGCGGTGGGCGAGATCATCCCCGCCGGCCGGGTCGTCCCCGGCATGTCCGTGCGCGCGATCGGCGCGGACGGGCGGGAGGTGGAGCCGGAGGCGATCGGCGAGATCGTCGTGCGCGGGCCGGGCGTCATGCACGGCTACCTGCACAACCCGGACGCCACCGCCGAGGTCACCACGGCGGACGGCTGGATCCGCACCGGCGACCTCGGCCGGATCGACCGGACCGGCCGTATCCACCTGGTCGACCGCACCAAGGACCTCATCCTGCGGGCCGGGCAGAACGTCTACCCGTCCGAGATCGAGCGGGCGCTGCTGCAGCACCCGGCGGTGCAGGACGCGGCCGTGGTCGGCGTGCCCGACGCCGACTACGGCGAGGTGCCGCTGGCCTACGTGGTGGCCGGGGCGGGGACCGGCCGCGCCGAGCTGCAGCGCCACCTGGCCGAGCGGCTGGCGCCGTACAAGCGCCCGGCGCGGATCGAGTTCATCGAGCAGGTGCCGCGCAATCCGGCCGGAAAGATCGTCAAGAAGCTGCTCCGGGCGTGACCGCGGAGCTCGTGCGGCGGCAGGTCCTGGACGACCTGCCGCCGCTTCGCGCTGCACTGGCCGCCCACGGCCTGTCCCTGGGCTGGGCTGTGGCCGAGGCCGACGGGGACGGGGACGGCCGGGGCGACGGGGACGGCTGGGCCCACGGGGCCGACGGTGCAGAGCCCCTGGACGCCGCACCCGCCGGGCCGAGCGAGGCACAGGCCGCGGCCGGGATGCCGCCGACCCGGCGCCGCGAGTTCCTGGCCGGCCGGTGCGCGGCGCGGCGGGCCCTGCGCGCGGCCGGCGGCCCGGTCGGCGAGATCGGGCGGGCCGGGCGCCGACCGCTGGCGCCGGCCGGCTGGACGCTGTCCATCAGCCACTCGGCCGGGCTCGCGGTGGCCGTCGCCGCACCGCTCGACCGGCACTCCGCGGTCGGCTGCGACCTGGAGTTGCGCCGGCTGCCGGCCGCCGCGGCACGGCTGGTGCTGACCGGGCCGGAGCGCGCCTGGGTCGGCGACGCCGGTGCGCCGACGGCGGAGCACCGGCTGCTGGCCCTGTTCTCCGCCAAGGAGGCGGCCTTCAAACTGCTCTGCGGCCTGCAGCCGGAGACCTTCGGCGCGCTCACCGTGGCCCGTCTGAACGCCGACCCGCTGCCGGCCGGCGCCCGGCCGCGGGCCTTCCGCCTGCGGCCGCGCCTGCCGGGCCTGCCGGGAGCGCCGGGCACACCGCCGCCCGCGGCGCTGGTACGGGTCGGCGCCGCGGGCGACGGGGTGTTCTGCTGGACGGCGATGCCCCCCGAGCCGGACAGGAGCTAGCGTCCGGCGTTGACCAGCACGGCCATGTTGCCCGGCGGGTGCTGGTTGTCGTGGATGAGCTGGTGCGCCAGCCCGACCTCCTCGAAGTCGAAGGTGCGCGACAGGCACGGGTCGATGTGCCCCTGCGCGATCAGCGCGGAGACCTCCCGCGCCTCCCGGGCGCTGGCCACGTGCGAGCCCTGCAGGCGCTTCTGCCGCATCCACAGGAACCGGAGGTCCACGTCGCCGTTGTAGCCGGTGGTGCCGCCGCAGATGACCACCATGCCGGCGTTGTCGCACAGGTACATCGAGGTCGGGATGGTGTCCTGGCCGGAGTGCTCCAGCACGATCCGCGGCGCCCGCCGCTCGCCCAGCACCTCCCAGAACCGGCGGCCGAACGCCCGGGCCCCCTTGAGCCAGTGGGCCGTCGCCTCCTGGTCGGTGGCGTCCGGGAGGCGCCCCCAGTGGTCGAAGTCGCGCCGGTCGATCCAGCCCTTGGCACCCAGACGGACGCAGAACTCGCCGCGCTCCGCGCTGGAGACCACCGCCACCGGGATGCCTCCGGCGTGCCGGACCAGCTGGATCGCGATGCTGCCCAGACCGCCCGCACCGCCCCAGATCAGCACCGGGTCGCCGGGCCGGACCGCGTGCGGCTCCCAGCCGAACAGCTGGCGGTAGGCGGTGGCCGCGGTCGCGAGGTAGCAGGCGGCCTCGGCCCAGGACAGCCGGGCGGGCTTGGGGTGAAGCTGGTAGTCGCCCACCACCGCGAACTGCGCGAAGGAGCCGTAGTTCTCCTCGTAGCCCCACACCCGCTGGCTGGCGGAGGTGGCCGGGTCGGCACCGAGCCGGATGTCCTCGGCGTGCTCGTCCCAGGTGCTGGCGAGCACCACCACCTCGTCGCCGGGCCGGAACTGCTGCACCCCCTCGCCAGTGGCCCAGACCACGCCGGAGAGGTCGGAGCCGCCGATGTGGAAGTCCTCGGTGGCGCCCTGCTTCTGCCGGGCCGCGATCACGTCCAGCGGGTAACCCTGCGCCGCCCAGACGTTGTTGTAGTTGACGCCGGCCGCCATCACCTTCACCAGCACCTGGTTGCGGCCGATCGGCGGCACGTCCACCACCTCGGTGCGGAAGGCGTCCGCGGGGCGGCCGTAGCGCTCCTGGCGGATCAGCGAGGCGTACATGCGCCGCGGCGTCCGCCCCAGCTCGGGGGCGTCGCCCAGTTCGTAGAGGTCCTTCTCGGCGAAGGGGACCTGGCTCGGCTGGCTCACCGGGAGACTCCTCGGGTGGTGGTACCGGCGTGGATGGTGGCGGGGCGGGTGGCGGCGGCCGTACGCTCGGCGGCGGCCAGGCAGGCGCGGTGGGAGGCGGCCGGCATGGCCTGCCGCCAGCCGGCCGGGAGCTCGGCGAAGACCGGCCAGAGCGAGTGCTCACCTGCGGCGTTCACCAGTAGCAGGTGCGACGCCTCGTCGCCGCGGTCCTCGAACGGACTGCACACGGTTCTCTCCTGTCTCACAAGGTCGTTCACGACTTCAGCGCGGCGGCCAGCACCGCGCCGATCTCGGCCATCGGCTCGGGTTCGGTCATGCCGTAGTGGCTGCAGGCGACCGGACGGTCGTGCAGGGTGCCGGTGATGTACGCGCGCCAGGCCTCGGCCTTGCCGGGGGCCAGCGACGGGTCGTCCGCCCCGTCCGGGGCGGGCAGGTCCGCGCCGGCGGTGAAGAAGAGCGCGTCGCCGTCGAACACCCCGGGCGCGAAGCCGGGCGCGATCCGCAGGTTGTTGCGCATCACCTCGGCGATCCGTTCGGCCTCCGCCCCGGTCACCGGCGACGTCCCGCCGTCGGCCCCGGACAGCCGCGCCAGCACCCCGGCCACGGCCGGCGGCGCTCCGTCACCCGGCTCCAGACCCGCCACCCGCAGCAGCAGCGCCGCCACCTGGGACTCGATCTGCTCCGGCGTCCAGTGCAGGCCGTACGGCTGCGGCGCGTCCAGCATCGCCAGCAACTCCACCTGCTCGCCCTGCCGTTGCAGGGCGCAGGCGATCGCGTGCGCCACGAAGCCGCCGTACGACCAGCCGAGCAGCCGGTACGGGCCGTGCGGCTGCTGCTCGCGCACCAGCGCCACGTACGCGTCGGTCATCGCCGCGGCGTCGGCGGCCGGCGAACGCCGCCCGTCCAGCCCGAGGGCCTGGATGCCGTAGACCGGCTGGTCGGCGCCGAGGTGGGGCAGCAGCCCGGAGTACCGCCAGGACACGCCCGCCCCCGGGTGCACGCAGAACAACGGGTTCTGCTCACCCTCGGCGCGCAGCGGCAGCAGCGGCGCGAAGGCCTCGGGACCGCCGCCGCGGCCCGCGGCCGTGATCAGCCGGGCCACGGTCGGGGCCGACAGCAGCGCGGCGGCCGGCACGTCCAGCACCCCGGCCTCGCGCAGCCGGCCGACCAGCAGCACGCCGCGCATCGAGTCGCCGCCCAGGTCGAAGAAGTTGTCGTCGACGCCGATGCCCTCGACGCCCAGCACCACCTCCCAGGCCTCGGTGACCGCCTGTTCCAGCGGGGTGCGCGGCGGCACCTGCTCGGTCGTCAGGTACGGGCGCGGGGAGCGTCCGGCGGGCGTCCCGGCCGGGGCGTCCGCCGCCCCGGCCGGGCGGGCCCCGGGGGCGTCGATCCAGTACCGCCGGCGGTCGAACGCGTAGCCGGGCAGCGGGACCGGACGCACCTGCTCGGCCGGGTCCGGCCCGGGCAGCGCGGCCACGCCGGCGCTCCACAGCCGCCCGAGCGCGGCCGCCAGCACCTGCTCGTCCGGGCTCTCGGCCTTCGCGTGCCGCATCGTGGTCACCCCCACCACCGCGGCCTGCTCGCCGAGCGCGGAGCCGGCCAGCTTCAGCAGGGTGTCCCCGGGGCCGATCTCCACCAGCACCGGGTTGCCGCCCTCCCACAGCGTCCGGACGCCGTCGGCGAACCGCACCGTCTGCCGGGTGTGGGCGACCCAGTGCTCCACCGAGCCGGCCTGCGCGTCGGTGACCCAGTCGCCGGTGACGTCGGTGACGTACCGGATGCGCGGCGGGCGCAGCGGGACGGCGCGCAGGTGCCCGGCCAGCTCGCCGAGCGCCGGGTCCAGCACGGCGGAGTGCGCCGCGGCCGGCATCCGCAGCCGGCGGAACGTCACCCCGGCCTCCGCCAGCCGCCGTTCCAGCTCGGCCACCGCGGCCACCGGACCGGCGGCCGTGCAGGCGGCCGGGCCGTTGACGGCGGCCAACGAGACGCCCTCGGTCAGGAACGGCCGCAGCTGCTGCTCACCCAGCGCCACCCCGACCGTGGCGCCGCCGCAGGCGGCGATCAGCCGGATCCGCTCGTGGACCAGGGGCAGCATCTCCTCCGGGGTGAACACCCCGGCCAGGCAGGCGGCCGTGTACTCGCCGAGCGAGTGCCCGATCATCGCGTCCGGGCGCACCCCGCGCTCGGCGAGCTCCGCGGCCAGCGCGTACTGGGTGACCACCAGCGCCAGGAACGCCTCGGCGGACGCCGGGTCCACCTGCTCGAACAGCGCGGTGCGCAGGTCCCCGCCGAGCCCCGGCCGCAGGATGCGGGCGCACTCGTCCACCGCGTCCCGGTACACCCCGCCGGCGCGGTACAGCCCGGTGCCCATGCCCACGTACTGGGTGCCGCCGCCGGGGAACAGGAACGCCACCGGCCGCGGTGCGCCGTCCGCCACCTCCACCGGCTCGGGCAGCGGCGCGCGCAGCGCGGCGACCGCCTCCCGGGCGCTGCGCACGGCGACCGCCGAGCGCAGCCGCATCCCCGGCCGGTGGCCGGTCAGCGTGTGGGCGACGTCGGCCAGCCGCAGCCCGGGGTCGTCCGCCAGCCGCCGGGCCAGCGCGTCGGCCTGGCCGCGCAGGGCGCCCGGGGTGCGGGCCGACAGCGGCAGCACCCGCCAGCGCGCCTGCTCCGGCGCCCGGGAGTCCGCCGGGACGGCCGGCGCCTCCTCCAGCACCACGTGCGCGTTGGTGCCGCCCACGCCGAAGGCGCTCACCGCGGCGCGGCGCGGGTGCGGGCCGGCCGGCCAGTCCTCCAGCGCGGTCGGGACCCGGAACGGGGTGGCGGCGAAGTCGATCAGCGGGTTGGGCCGCTCGAAGTGCAGGCTGGGCGGGACCTGCCGGTGCTCCAGGGCGAGGACGGCCTTGACGAAGCCGGCGATGCCGGCCGCCGCGCCCAGGTGCCCGATGTTGGTCTTCACGGAGCCCAGCGCGCAGTAGCCGCGCCGGTCGGTGCTGTGCCGGAACGCCTCGGTGAGCGCCGCGACCTCGATCGGGTCGCCCATCGCGGTCGCGGTGCCGTGCGCCTCGACCAGGCCGACGGTGTCCGCGGTGATGCCGGCCGCCAGCTGCGCGGCCAGCACCGCCTCGGTCTGGCCGGCCGGGCTCGGCGCGGTGAAACCGACCTTGCGGCGGCCGTCGTTGTTCACCGCCGAGCCGCGCACCACCGCCCGGATCCGGTCCCCGTGGGCGACCGCGTCCTCCAGGCGCTTGAGCACCACCACACCCACCCCGTCGCCGGAGGAGGTGCCGGCCGCGTCCGCGGCGAAGGCCCGGCAGTACCCGTCCGGCGAGAACGGGCCGCCGGGCACCCAGCGGTAGCCCAGCAGGGCCGAGGGGTTGACCGACACCGCCCCGGCCAGGGCGGTGTCGCAGCGGTAGTCGATGAGGTCCTGGCAGGCCTGGTGGACGGCCACCAGGGCGGTGGAGCAGGCGGTCTGCAGCGACAGGCTCGGCCCGGTAAGCCCCAGCTCGTAGGAGACCCGGGTGGCCAGGGTGCCCAGCGAGTTGCTGGTGGCCGCGTGCACCAGGGCGACCGAGCCGGGCCGGCCGGCGTACTGCGGGTGCAGGTGCGAGGGGTAGTAGCGGCTGTCACCCGCCCCCGCGTACACCCCGACCTGCTGTTCGCCGAAGCCGCCGGCGTACCCCGCGTCCTCCACCGCGTGGTAGGCGGTCTCCAGCAGCAGGCGCTGCTGCGGGTCCACCACGGCGGCCTCGGTCGGGCTGTAGCCGAAGAACGCGGCGTCGAACAGGTCGATGCCCTCCAGGGCGGAGACGGTGCGGACCAGGTCGGGGTCGGCCAGGTCCGCCGGGTCGCCGCCGGCGGCGAGGAACTCCTCGTCGCCGACCTGCCGCATGGAGTCCCGGCCGGCGGCCAGGTCGGCCCAGAACTCGGCGACGTCGGCCGCGCCCGGGAACCGGGCGGCCATGCCGATCACGGCGATCAGCGGTGGGTCGTCCTCCGTGGTCGGGTCGTCGGTGGTCAGGTGCTCGTCAGCCATGGTTGTCGCCCTTCTGCTGTGCGGTGGTACGGCGGGCGGCCTGTGCGGTGCGCCGCCGCTGGTTCTGCAGGCGGGCCCGGTCCAGCGCCGAGGGGGCGCCCGGGGCCGTCGGCCCGGCGGGCCGGCCGGCGGTGGCGGTCTCCGGCGCACCGGTGGCGGTCTCCGGCCCGCCCGGGGCGGGCGAGGTGCCGTCGGGGGTGCGTACGCCGCTCGCGGCGAGGTGCCGGGCCAGGTCGCGCACCGTCGGGTGGCCGAACAGGTCCACCACCGTCAGGTCGGTGCCCAGCGCCTCGTTCACCCCGGCCTGCGCGGCCACCAGCAGCAGCGAACTGCCGCCCAGGTCGAAGAAGTTCTCCTCCCGGCCGATCCGCTCCCGGCCCAGCACCCCGGCCCAGAGCCCGGCGATGGTCTCCTCCAGCCGGTCCGCCGCGTCCGCCGCGCCGTCCGGGGCCCCGGACGCGCCGGGCTCGGCGGACCCGGCGGCCCGCAGCACCCAGTGCCCGTCGACGGCCAGCCTCCGGGCCGCCTCGCCGGCGCCCGTGCACACCGCGCCCAGGTCCGCGCCGTCGGCCAGCACCACCCGCCCGGCCAGCCGCTGCACCGGGCGGGCCGGGCCGGCCAGGTGCGCGCGCACCCAGGGCGCCGTGCGGTCCGCGCCGATCAGCAGGTGCGGCTCGGCCGTCGAGGCCGCCAGGTCGTACGAGCGCAGGGCCGCCACCGGATCGAGGGCGCGGTAGCCGCGGGCCTCGGTGAGCGCCGCCAACCGGTAGCCCTCGCTCATCCCGCGCCCCTTCCAGGCGCTCCAGGCCAGGCTGCGCACCGGGCGTCCGTCGCGCCCGTGGCACACCGCGAGCGCGTCCAGGAAGGCGCAGCCCGCCGCGTAGGACGCGTTGAGCGAGCCGCCGAAGAAGCCGTTGACCGAGGAGAAGGCGGTGTAGGAGGCGTCCAGCTCCGCGGCCAGCCGGTACAGCACCCAGCCGCCCTCGACCTTGGCCGCCAGCGCGGACCGCCAGCGCCCGGGGTCCAGTTCGGTGACCGGCGCCTCGTCCCGCTCGCCGGCCAGGTGCAGCACGCCGGCCAGCGGCACCGACCACGCGTCACGCGCCCGGTCCACCGCGGCCCGCAGCTGCACCGGGTCGGTCACGTCGGCCGCCTCGTAGCGGACCTCGCCCAGCGCGCACAGCCGCCGGTACGCGGCGAACCGGTCGGCGGCCGGGCCGTCCGCGGCCGGCTCGCGCTCCCGGCCGGACTCGTCGGGCAGCGCGGTGCGGCCGACCAGCAGCAGCCGGGTGCCGGTCGTGCGGAGCAGGTGGGCGGCCAGCTCCGTGCCGACCCCGCCCAGGCCGCCACTGACCAGGACGAAGCCGGGCGCGTCGGGGTCGGCGGCCCGCCCGGCCGCCGGCTGCTGCGTGGTCAGTGCCTGCCCGGCCGGCGGTTGTTCGATCAGCAGCTGCCCGGCCGGTGGCTGTTCGGGCAGCGGCGCCAGCCGGCGCAGGTGGCGCACGCCCGACCGGTGGGCGACCTCCGGCTCACCGGGCGGCATCGCCAGCTCGGTCACCAGCGCTTCGGCCGCCGCCTCGGCGTCGACGTCCGCCGCCAGATCGAGGTGGACGGCGCCGAGCCAGGGCAGCTCCTCGCGCAGCGTGCGCAGCAGCCCGCCGGCGGCCGCGTGCAGGTAGCCGCCCCGCTCGGCCGGCAGCACCGGCTGGGCACCGGCGGTGACGAAGAGCAGCGGCAGCGGGGCGGTGCGGTGCCCGGCCCGGGCGGCCAGCGCCCGGGCCAGCGCGAGCAGCGACTGGGCGCCGTCGCGCTGCGCCTCGACCAGCTCCGCGACGCTGTCGGGCTCGCGGTCGGCGCCGTCCAGCGCCCCCAGGTGCAGCACGGCGTCCACCGCGCGGCCGTCCTGCGCGAGCCGGTCCAGCAGCCGCGCCAGGTCGGGCTCGTGGTCCGGTCGCACCCGGTAGCGGGCCGCGTCGGCGCGCTCGAAGCCGGGGCCCGCCGTCACCACCGTGCAGCGGTCGTCCGCCGCCCGCAGCCCGGCGGCCACCCGCTCCGCCACGGCGCCGGCCCGCTCGCCGCGGCCGGCCAGCACCAGGGTGTGCCCGGGGGTGTCGCCCGGCGCGCGGTTCGGCCGGACGGGCTGCCAGACCGGGCGCAGGAACCAGTCCGGGACGGTGGCGGCAGTGCCCAGCAGCTCCTCCGCCTGCCGCAGCACCTCGTCGAACTCACCGGCCTCGAACCGCTTGCGCAGCTGGGTGCGCTGGATCTTGCCGATCTCGGTCTTGGGGATCGCCGCCGCCGGGATCGGCAGCAGGTGGGCCGGGCTCACCCCGATCTCCCGCGTCACCTTGCCGCGGATCTCGCGCAGCGCCGCGGCGGCGTCCACCCCGTCGGCCAGGTGGACGAAGAGCGCCAGCTCGTCGGTGCCCGCCGCCGGATCGGGGCGCACCGCCACCGCAGCGGTGAAGCTGCGCACCACGGTGGCGAGTTCCTCGACGCAGGCCTCGATCTCGTGGCTGTAGTGGTTGACGCCGTTGACGATGATGACGTCCTTGGCCCGGCCGGTGATGTACAGCTCACCGGCGCGGAGGAACGCCAGATCGCCGGTGTCGAACCAGCCGTCCGCGGTGAACGACTCGGCGTTGGCCCGGGCGTTGTCGTGGTAGCCCGAGGTCACCGAGGTGCCGCGGACCTGGAAGCGGCCGACCTCGCCCTCGCGCAGCACCCGGTCGGTGCCGTCCACGATCCGCATCGCGAACCCGGGGTACGGCCGGCCGCAGCTGACGAAGGACTCGTCGGCCCCGGTCGGCTCGCCCGGCAGGCTGACGTCGGTGACCACCGAGCAGGTCTCCGACATGCCCCAGCCCGGGTGCATCACGTCCTGCGGCAGGCCGAACGGGCGCAGCACGTGCAGGAAGCCGCGGGCGGTGGCGGCCACCACGACCTCGCCCGCGTTCATCACCAGCCGCATCGGCGAGAGGTCCCAGCGGCGGCCGGCCATCCGGCCGGCGTGCTCGGCCAGCAGGCCGAAGGCGAAGTTGGGCGCCCAGGTGACGCTCACCCGGTGGCGGTCGGCCAGGTCGAGCCAGCGCAGCGGGTCCTGGAGCAGCCAGCCGGTCGGCGCATGGACCTGGCGGCAGGTCAGGTAGACGTCGCGCAGGTGGAACATCACCACGCCGGTCACGTGGTCCAGCGGGATCCAGTTGAGCGAGACGTCGGCGGCCGACAGGTCGTTGGTGAGGGCGGCGGCCGCCGATCGGGTGAGCACGTTGCGGTGGGTCAGCCGCACCGCCTTGGGCAGGCCGGTGCTGCCCGAGGTCATCAGCATCAGCAGCAGGTCGTCCGGCTGCGCCCGGTACCAGTCCGTGTCCTCCGGGCCCCGGCGCAGCGCGTCCACGGTGGCCAGCCGCAGCTGCGGCCAGCCGCGCCGCTCGGCCAGGCCGCGCAGCCCCGGTTCGGCGGCCGTGGTGGTGACCACCGGCGGCATGTCCAGCATCCGCCAGATGCCCTCCAGCTTGGTCAGCGCCGCCGACGCGGCCTCGTAGGAGGCGGGCACGGTCAGCGGGACGGCCGTGATGCCGCCCAGGATGCAGCCCCACAGGGCAGCGAGGTAGTCCTCGGTGTCCTCGCACTGCAGGATCACCCGGTCGCCGGGGCGCAGCCCGAGGGCGCGCAGCCCGCCCAGCACCCGGGAGGCCTCCGGGACCAGCGAGGCGTAGCTGCGCCGGGTCTCCGAGCCGTCCGCGCGGACGTGCACCACCTCGGCGTGCTCCCCGGCCGCGGCGGCGCGGCGCAGCGCCGCCGCCCAGCTGTCCACCGAGGGCTCCGGCAGCTCGGGGCCGGTGCTCACAGCCAGCGGTGCGTCCGTGGTGGCCGCGGCCTCGGCCGGCTGCTCCGCCACCGGGCGCCGCCGGTTGACGGCCGGACGCCGGGTGCCAAGCTCCTCGGGCGCGTCCTCCAGGCCGACGGTGGCCGCGCGGACGCCGGGCAGCGCAGCCAGGGCGCGCTGCCACTGTTCGGCGGTCACCCGGTCCACCGGCGGCAGGCTCAGCAGCGCGGCGGTGTCCAGCGCGCCGTCGGCCTCGTACGGCAGGGTGCCGACCGCGGTCACCCGGGCGTCGGTGCCGAGCGCCCGGGCGGTCTGCTCGGCGGCCCCGGCGCGGGCGGGCACCGCGAACAGCCGTGGCAGGCCGTCCGGTTCGCGGACGGCGGCCGCCGCGTACAGCCCGCCGGCGGCCAGTGCGGCGCGCTCCAGCGCCGCCGGGCCGGGGGCCGGATCGGCCGCACCGTGCGGGGGCGGTGGAGCGGGCAGCGCGCCGAGCCGCTGCGCCGGGTCGGCGGCGGCCGCGGCCAGCAGCCCGTGCAGCGCCTGCGCCAGGCCCTCGGCCGTGGCGGCGTCGAACAGCTCGGTGGCGTACTCCAGGTGGCAGTCCAGTCCGGCCGGGGCGCCCTGCTCGTCGGTCCGCTCGACCACGTCGAGGAACAGGTCGAACTTGGCGGTGCCGGTGGCGGTGGGCCGCAGCGGCGCCGTGGTCGGGCCCAGCCGGAGCACGGCCTCGCCCGCGTTCTGCAGCGCCAGCATCACCTGGAACAGCGGGTGCCGGGCCGGGTGCCGGGGCGGGTTGAGGGCCTCCACCAGCAGTGGGAACGGAACGTCCTGGTGGTCGTAGGCGGCCAGGTCGACAGCCCGCACCCGGGCCAGCAGGGTGCGGAAGTCCGGGTCGCCGGAGGCGTCGGTGGGCAGCACCAGGGTGTTGGTCAGCAGGCCGACCAGGTCGTCCAGGGCCGGGTCGGTACGGCCGGCGACGGGCGTGCCGATCGCGACCACCGGGCCGGCGCCCCACCGGGTGAGGAGCGCGCCCAGCGCGGCCTGCAGCACCATGAACAGGCTGGCCTCGCCGTCCTCGGCGAGCCGGACCAGCGCCCGGTGCAGTTCGGCGTCCACGGTCAGCGTGCGGGCCGCGCCCTCGCCGGGCCGGGCGCCCCGGGGCCGGTCGGCGGGCAGCCCCGCGTCCTCCGGCAGGCCGGCCAGCGCCTGGCGCCAGAAGGCCAGTTGCTGCTCCAGCAGGTCCGCGCCGTCCGGCGGCGGCGCGAGCAGGCGGCGCTGCCAGAGCGCGTAGTCGGCGTACTGCACCGGCAGCGGGCGCCAGTCCGGGCCCCGGCCCGCGACCCGGGCGGCGTAGGCCGCGGACAGGTCGTCGGCCAGCGGGCGCAGCGACCAGCCGTCACCGGCGCAGTGGTGCAGGACCAGGACCAGGACGCGGTCCTCGCCGGTGCCCAGCAGCCAGGCGCGCAGCGGCAGTTCACCCGCCAGGTCGAAGCGGTGGCGCAGGGTGGCGGTGAGCTGCGCGGCGACCTCCTCGGCCGGGCAGTCGACCTCGGTCAGCTGCGGGGCGCGCTCCCCGGCGGGCAGCACCAGCTGCCGGGGCCGGCCCTCCGTCCCGACCAGCAGGGTGCGCAGGCTCTCGTGCCGGTCGGCCAGGTCGGCCAGCGCCGCCCGCAGCGCCTCGACGTCCGGCTCGCCGGCCAGCGGGACCACCAGGGGGATGTTGTAGGTGGCGCCGGAGGCGTCGATCCGGTTGAGGAACCACATGCTCTCCTGTCCGTGGGAGAGCGGCAGCAGCTCGGGACGCGCGGTGGGCACGAGCGGCGGGCGGGCCTGCGACCGCGGACCGCCGGGCGTCAGCCGTCCGGCCACCCCGGCGGGCGTCGGGGCGTCGAACAGCGCCGCCACCGGTACCTGTTGACCGGTCTCCAGGCGCAGCCGGGAGAGCAGCCGGGTGGCGCTCAGCGAGTGGCCGCCCAGGGCGAAGAAGCTGTCGTCGCGGCCGACGCTGCCCTCCGGCAGGCGCAGTACCTCCTCGAACAGCCGGCAGACCAGGGTCTGTTCGGCGGTGTCCGGGGCCCGGCCGCCGGCCGCGGCGGCGAAGTCCGGCGCCGGCAGCGCGGCCGCGTCCAGCTTGCCGTTGCCGGTCAGCGGCAGCGCCTCCAGCAGCACGCAGGTGGCCGGGACCAGGTGTTCGGGCAGCAGCCCGGCCAGGTGGGCGCGCAGCGCGGCCGGGTCGGGCCGCTCGCCGGGCGCCGGCACCGCGTACGCCACCAGCACCCGGTCGCCGCCCTGTTCGCGGGCGACGACAGCCGCCTGGGCCACCGCGGGGTGACCGACCAGGGCGGCCTCGATCTCGCCCGGCTCGATCCGGAAGCCGCGGATCTTGATCTGCTGGTCGGCCCGGCCGCGGTACTCCAGGGTGCCGTCCTCGGCGCGCCGGGCGAGGTCGCCGGTGCGGTACATCCGGGAGCCGGGGGCGCCGAACGGGTCGGCGACGAAGCGCTGGGCGGTCAGCCCCGGCCGGTCCAGGTAGCCGAGCGCCAGGCCGGGCCCGGCGACGTACATCTCGCCCACCGTGCCGGGCGGCACCGGCTGCAGGCAGTGGTCCAGCACGTACACCCGCAGGTCGGCGAGCGGGACGCCGATGGTGCCCCGCGGGTTGGGCTCCTCGACCGCCTCCCGGGTCACCCGGTGGTGGGTGACGTGCACCGTGGTCTCGGTGATGCCGTACATGTTGACCAGTTCCGGGCGCCGGTCCCCGTACCGGTCCAGCCAGGGGCGCAGGTGTGCGGCCTCCAGCGCCTCGCCGCCGAAGACGACGTGGCGCAGGGCGAGGGGCGCGGCCCCGGCGGGAGCCTCCTGGTCGGCCTGCACCAGCTGGTGGAAGGCCGAGGGCGTCTGGTTGAGCACGGTGACGTGCTCGCGCCGCAGCAGCTCCAGGAAGTCCCCCGGCGCACGGGAGACCGCGTACGGGACGACCACCAGGCGGCCGCCGTGCAGCAGTGCGCCCCACAGCTCCCAGACGGAGAAGTCGAAGGCGTAGGAGTGGAAGAGCGTCCACACGTCCTCGGGTCCGAACGCGAAGTGCCCGGAGGCGGCGAACAGCCGCAGCACGTTGCCGTGCGGGACCGGCACGCCCTTCGGCCGGCCGGTCGAGCCCGAGGTGTGGATGACGTACGCCACGGTGTCCGGGGTGAGCGGCGCGGTCCGGTCGGCGTCGGTGAGGTCGGCGGGGGAGAGCGCGGCGAGCTCCCGCTCGACCTCCGGGGCGCCGAGCACCACGGGCGGCGGGCCGTCCGCGGGCAGCTTCCCGGCGCTGCCGGCCTCGGTGACGGTGAGCAGCGGCGCGGCGTCCTCGGTCACCAGGCGCAGCCGCTCGGCGGGCTGGGCCGGGTCCAGCGGCAGGTAGCCGGCGCCGGCCTTGAGCACGGCGAGGACGGCGGTGACCAGCTCGGCGGTGCGCGGCAGGGCCAGCGCCACCAGGCGGCCGGGGCCGGCGCCGCGGGCGGCCAGCAGCCGGGCGAGCCGGTTGGCCCGGTCGTTCAGCTCGGCGTAGGCCAGGGTGCCGTGCTCGTCGGTGACGGCCGGCGCCTGCGGGGCGCGGGCCGCCTGCTCCTCGAACCGGGCCGGCAGGGTGCCGCGGGCCGCTTCGGTGAGGGCGGCGGGCAGCGGCGGCGCCGGGGTGAGCTCGGGCAGCTGCGCCTGCTCGTGCGGCAGCAGCAGGGAGGTGCGGGCGAGCGGCAGGCCGGGTTCGGCGGTGGCCAGTCGGTCGAGCAGCTGCACGAAGCGCTGCTGGTGCGCGGTCAGTTCCTGCTCGGTGTACACCGCGGGGTTCGCGTCGAAGGCCAGCCAGAGCCCGGGACCGTCCTCGGCGGGGCGCACGTTGATCTGCAGGTCCTCGATCGCGCCGCCGGTGAGGTGGTGCGAGGTGGACGGGTGCTCGGCGAAGCGCAGGTCCTCGCTGAACGGGATCAGGTTGACCACCGGCCCGTACAGCCGCCGGCCGCCGTCGAGCAGGCCCAGATCACGGCGCAGGTACTCGCCGCGGTAGAGCTGGTTGCGCCGCAGGGCGGCCAGCTCGGCGGCGACCTCGCGCACCAGGCCGCCCACGGTGGTGCCCGGGGTCACCGTGAGCCGCAGCGGCAGGATGTCGGAGGTGGTGCCCGGGGTGCGCAGCGCGGCCGAGCCCAGGCGGCTCATCGTGGCCAGCCCGAGCACCAGGTCCTCCGCGCCGGTCGCCCGGTGCAGGTAGGCGGCGACTGCGGCCACCAGCAGGTCGGTGCGGGAGGCGCCGAACCGGCCGGCGGCCGCCGCCAGGCCCTCGGCGTCGGGCAGCACGGTGGCGCGGCGGCGGAACGGGTAGACCGGCGGCGCGGTGCGCGCGCTCAGCCGCACCGGCGCGGGCGCGTCGGCGAGGCGGTCGGTCCAGTACGCGCGGTGCCGGGCGAAGCGCTCCGAGGAGCGGTACTCGGCGTCGGCCTCCAGCAGCGGGCCGATCGGGCCGAACGGACCCGGCGGGATCTCGCTGCCCGCAGCCAGCGCGCTGTAGGTCTCGGCCAGCCGGCGGGCCACCAGCTTGTAGCTGTAGCCGTCCAGCAGGATGTGGTGGGCGCGCAGGGACCACGCGTAGTGGTCGGTGCCCAGCGTGAACAGCGCGTGGGTGAACAGCGGGCCGCTCTCCAGGTCCACGGGGTTGGCCAGGTCGGCGCGGATCCACGCCTCGGCCGCGGTCCGCGGGTCGGGCTCCGCGCTCAGGTCGATCCGGTGCAGCGGCCAGTCGGCCGGCTCGGCGGGCAGCACGCAGCACGGTCCGTCCGGCGTGTCGCGGAAGCGCAGCGCGAAGGTCTGGGCCTCCGCCACCGTGCGCCGCAGGGCGGTCTCGAAGAGCGCCGGGTCGATGCGGCCGTGGATCTCGACGTACTCGCCGGTGTTGTAGGCGCCGTTGGCCGGGTCGAGCCGCTGGGCGAACCAGATTCCTTCCTGGGCGCCCGACAGTGGCCGGAGTTCTTCCTCGTGGACTGACATTGCACCAACCTTCAGCGCGGAGCGGGAATACCGCAGGAGAGACCGACCGGTGTGCTTGAGCAGGATGTCGAGGCGCGCGGGGAAAGCTGCCGGCGTGCCCGCGGAAAGCTCAAGAATGAGAAGGGTGAATTCGGGCTGAACGGGGCCCGGCGTGGAGAGACGTCGCGCTGGTGAATGCATTGGCGACGGTGATCATTCAGGCCTCATTATCAGGAGCCCAACTTGTCGGGTCAAGGTCAACTTTGGGTGGTGGCGGGCGGGACAAATATGGACAAGACATGCATTCGACCAGCTCGGATGTGGAACCTCCGGCTCCCGTGCCGGGCCGGATTTGGCCGAGAACCCGCCGGAAGACGCGATTCGGCCATGTCTCGGAGGCGACCTTGGCGCATAGGTGACCAGGTGAAAAGCTGAGCGCGCGGACCCCTTCGGCGGGTCCGCCGCAGCTACGGGGGACACGAATTTTGCTGCGGAAATCCGGATTCGGTTGAACCTGATCGGCTCGCCGTCCGTAGGACCGAACAGTGCGCCGTGCCACAGCTCGAAAGGCTCACCATGCAGCGCTTGCTATGCCCCGTGGAAACGCTTTACGTCGGCCAGCGGAGCCGGGCCGTCATTTCCTGCGCGGTGTCGGGCGGGGTCGACCCGCAGGTGCTCACCGCAGCCTTCGCGGACCTGACCGCCAAGCACCCGCCGCTGCGCTGCCGCATCGCCCGCGAGGACGCCGGATTCGTCCTCCAGGAGCTCGACACCCCGCCCCGCCTGGTGGTGCGGGAGAACACCGGCGACGGCTACGCCGACGAACTCAACGCCCCGCTGCCGGTGGGCGGCCCGCTGGTCCGCGCCACGCTGCTGCGCGGGGCCGGCACCGACACCGTGGTGCTGGTCATCGACCACACCGTCACCGACGGCCACAGCGCCATCGCCCTGCACCATGCCCTCTGGGAGCGCTACGCGCAGCTGCTCGCCGCGCCCGGCACGCCCCCGGAACCCTGGTGCACCGACTGGCCGGCGCCGCTGACCGAGCAGCTGCCGCCCTGCCCCGAGGAGGAGGTCGCCCGGTACTTCGACCGCCGGGTGGCCGCCGCCAAGGCCCGCCCGGTCGAGCTGGTGCCCTACGACGCCGCGGGCGGGGCCGAGGGCGGCCGGATCGAGATCGCCGGACTGCGGCTCGATGCCGGACGGACCGTCCAACTGCGCAGCACGGCGGCCGCGTTCGGCGTCTCGGTGCACGGCCTGGTGGCCGGCGCCCTGCTGGTCGCCGCCCGGCGACGGCTGCCCGGTGAGGGCCCGCGGACGCTCGGCTGCCTGTCGCCCGTCGACCTGCGCTCCCGGATGACGCCCCCGGTGCCGCGCGAGCTGATGATCGCCGCCGTCACCTCCAACGTCCAGGCGCTCGACGTCGCCCCGGACAGCGGGCCGGTGGAGCTGGCCCGCACGGTGACCGGCGGGCTGCGCCGGGCCCTGGAGGACGGCGAACCGTCGCTGGAGGTGCGCATCATGCCCCGGGTGGGGGAGTTCCCGCCGCTGATGGCCGGCACCGTGATCGCCACCAACATGGGAGCCGTCGCGGCGCCGCCGCTGCCCGAGGGACTGGAACTGCTCGACGTACGGCTGGTGCCGGCGCGGGAGCAGTACTTCCCGCAGGCCGGGCGCAGCCCGCTGATGGCCTGTGTGACCACTTTCGACGGGCGCCTCGCGGTGGAGTTCCCCTACTGGACCGAGTGCTTCAGCGGCCCCTTCATGGCGGCCCTCCGGGACGACGTGCAGTCCGCGCTCCTTGAGCTCGCCGCGCTCGGCGGGTCGACCGGGAGCGCCGCGTCTTGACGGCGGTCGACACGAGCCCGGCCGCGACCGCGGCACAGCTGCTCGCGCGGGCACAGGCCGGCGACCGGCAGGCGGTCAACGACCTGCTGGCCCACATCGCGCCCTACGTCTCCCGGGTGTGCACGCCGATCGCCAGGCGGCACGGCCCGGACGCCGTCCAGGAGGCCCTGCTCGCGGTCTACCGCGGTGTGCACGGTCTGCGGGACACCGGGGCGTTCTACGGCTGGGTGCGCGCCATCGCCGTCCGCGAGGCGGTGCGCGCCGCCCGGCTCTCGGTGGCCTCCGCCGCGGACGCGCTCCCCGAAGTCACGCAGACCGCCGACCCGCTGGACGTGGTGCACATCGACGACATCCTGGAACGCCTCTCCCGTCAGCACCAACAGGTGCTCTCGCTCAGGGTGTTGGGCCTGAGCGAGGAAGAGATCGCGCGCACCCTGCAGCTCCCGGTCGGCACCGTCCGCTCCCGCCTGCACCGGGCCCGGCGCCGCTTCCGCCAGCACTGGAACGCCACTCCGGTCTGCTGACCGCGGCGGCGCGGCCGACGGCGCCCGGGGCCGGACCTGCAGCAGAAGCCGCACGCCCGGCGGAGGCCGTACGCCCGGCCGAAGCTGTGCACACCGCCGAGCGCGCCGCCCCCGGGGAGCGGTTCCGTCCCCGGGCGCGGCACGCCACCGGCGGGTGGGTCAGACCTGGATCTGCTGGATGTCCGCCGCCGTGCTGGTGAACCCGTTGGTCGAGATGATCCTCAGCTGGACCTGCTGGCCCGGGCGGAACTGGCTGTGGTCGACCTGGATCACCGGGTCCTTGAGGCCGACGCCGATCGTCTGCCAGGTGGCGCCGTCGTCGGTGCTGACCTGTGCGGCGAAGGTCTGGCCGGGCTCCGGCGCCTTGTCGAAGTCCAGTGCCAGCCCGAACGCCCCGTCGTCGGCCCCGGTGTGCCTGGCGGCGCGCAGGGCCGGGGGTGCGGCGGCGGCGCGGAAGGTGTCCACGACCTGCCCGCCGACGACCAGCTCGATCGCCTCCGGGCTGGGGCCGACCGGCACCACGGCGTCGACCAGGCCGGTCCGGTCGGCTCCCGGGGCCAGCTCGGACGCCAGCTTGGCCGGCACCCGGATCTCGCGCGGCGGCCCGCCGTCCGCCTGCTTGATCCGCAGGACCACCGGGGTCTCCCCGTTCGGTCCGGCTTCGCCGGAGACGGAGGGCCGGGCGGCCAGCGGTGACACCGGGTTGACGAAGCGGATGCCGCCCTCACGCTTGGTGAGGTTCACCGTGGCGACGACGCTGACGAGTTGCTCGGCCGGCGCCGCCGCGCCGCCCGTCCGGGCGATCGGCCCCGCCTCCGGAGCAGCCGCACGGGTGACCGACAGTTGCGGGAACCGTTCGTCGGGGCGGCCGCCGGCCGGCGCGGCGGGCCCGGCGACCGGGACGACCGAGAGCGCCGCCGGGGCACCCTCGGGCAGTGGGGCCGGGACGGCCGGCGGGCCCTCGGGTACCGGCGCACCGGCTGTGAGCGCGTCCTCGTCCGCCAGACGCCGGCGGATGGCCTCGTAGGTGTAGCTGCTGATCCACTGGCGGTCGCAGTAGGTCATCACGTCGTGCCACTGCACCCCGGGCCGCGCCCGCATCGGCAGGTTCAGTGCTTGGTCGCCGACGTCGAATCCGATGAAGGTGTCCGGTGAGTCGGCGAGCTGCCCGTTCTGGAAGGGGTAGTCCTGCAGGTCGTCCGGACTCTCCCCGCAGAACCCGGGGTGCCGACGGCCGTAGGTGTGGCCGAGTTCGTGGCCTCCGTACCAGTCGCTGTAGGCGCCGTCGAAGTCCCAGCCCCAGTCGGCCGCTCCGCACGGTGACGACGCGACGGTCGCCGGGTCGGGCGCCGCGGGGATGCCGGAGGCGCAGCCCCGCATGAAGAACCCGCCGTCGGCCGCCTGGCCGAGGTAGTGGGTGCGCGGATCCCCGCCCGCGCTGATGTCCAGGGCGCGGATGGCGGCGAGCTGCGCGTTGGTGTCCTCGCAGGTGAACGGAGCCGGGGCGACCACGTCGATGACGGTACGTGAGCTGATGACGTCGGGCACCGGGTAGGCGCGCCTGAGCCAGCTGACCAGGGCTGCGAGGTCGAGCTCCCGGGGGGTGTAGGTGACCGACGGGCTCCCCTGCCGGTAGCGCAGTCCGAAGACGCGGATCCGCAGCGGCGAGGCGGGGTGGAACCACACCGTCGGGCCGACGGCCGCCCCGCCGAACGGGACGGCGGCCCCGGTGAGGACGTCGCTGAGGATCAGCTCGCTCACCTGGAGCGGTCCCTCCGCCGTGAGGGTGGACGGCAGGAGGAAGTTGAGACTGAGGCCCGCATCGGCGCGGCGGGTGGCGAGGTCCTGGTTGTCGGCCGGGTCGAGGGAGACGACGTTGAGTGAGGTGAGGGTGATGGGGGGAACGGTGGGTGACCGGAGCAGCTTCACGGCGCCTCGGGCGGAGGCGATCCCGCCCGTGCTGCCGCTCACGTACACGCGGATGACGGTGACCTTGCCGGCGATCAGGGTGACGCTGTGCTGGAGGTCCTGGACCGACTGGGTGATCTCGGTGGCGTCCCATACGGCTTGCGTCTGTGTTGGCATGACTGAGCCCCTCGGACGAGTGGTCGGGCTCTTTCAGGCTATGCCGGGCAGAGGCCCCCCGCCCGTTCGGCGGCGTCGCCAGAACGGGCTCAACGGCCAGCGCCGCTCCTGGTCGTACGCGTACGTATGGTTCCTCCGGTAGGCGTCCGCGACGCCGTTCAGGAACGCCGTGTAGTCGGTGAGGGCGGCCGCCGCGCGGGCCGGGGATGCCAGGCACGCGGCCACGGTCTGCCCGGCGCGGGCGCCGGTGTGCAGCGCGGTGAGGATGCCCTGCGAGGAGATCGGGTCGAAGGCGAGCGCGGCGTCCCCGGCCGCCACCCAGCCCGGACCCGCGGCCGGGCCCAGCCGCACGCCGTGGGCGGGTGTCCAGCGCGGCACGGGGGTTGCGGCGGGGTCGTAGCCGTCCAGGCGCCGGCGGACGTGCTCGGTCCGGGTGACGCCGTACCAGAAGCCCTGCGGGGTGCGGAGGGAAGGTGCGGCGAGGTCGGGGTCGGTCAGGTGGGCGACCAGGCGCCCGGCCGGTACCCGGGTGGTGTACCACCAGCCGTCGGGTGCCGCCTCGACGAGCGTCCGGGCCTCCGCGTCAGCCGGGCCCGTGCCGCCGGCCGTGTGCCGGCCGGGGAGGACGGCGTAGACGGCGACGAGTCGGTCCTGCCGGTGGCGGCGGCCGTGCCGGCGGCCGATGACGCAGCTCCGCCCGGTGGCGTCGACCGTCCAGCGGGTGTGCAGCTCCGCCACGGTTCCGGCCCCGCTGCCGGCCCCGCCGTCATCACCGGTTCCGTGTTGACGGACGGTCAGCCGGCCGCCGGACCGCGCGAGCAGGGTGGCCCGCCGCAGCTCGGCGCCGGCCGCCACGGCCGCGTCCCGGAGGAAGGCGTCGAAGCGGAGCCGGTCGAGGTGCCAGCCGTGCCCGTACGGGTCGAAGAGGTGGCTGATGCCGTGCAGCGCCGGCGAACCCCAGGCGGCGTAGGTGCCCGTGGACGCGGGGTGCCCGGCGGCGAGGAAGTCGTCCAGCAGCCCGAGGTCGCGCAGCAGCGGCCGGGCGGCGGGCGGCAGCGACTCCCCGATCTTGAACGCGCCGCTTCCGGCGGGCTGCGCGGGGCGCCCGCCGGGGTCGAGGAGCAGGACGCGCCGACCGGCGGCCGCCAGGACCAGTGCCGCGACGGAGCCCGCCGGGCCGCCGCCCGCCACGACGGCGTCGACGGGCCCCGGCGGGCACAGGGGGTTCGTCACCGGTCGCGCCGCAGGCGCTTGACCTTGTCGATGTACCCCGCCGAGACCTCCTCGTCGGGCAGCTCCGCCATGGTGACGGCGGTGGCCATCGCGGCCTCGCCGAGCACCGGGTCGGCGCCGAGCGGCACGTGCAGGGCGACCAGGTTGCGCAGGGCCGGCGGTGCGGGCTCCAGCGGGAAGGTCACCTCGGACTCGACGAGCAGCTCCGCCGGGAGGCGGGGGTCGTCGGTGGGCCCGGGGCGGCGCTCGACCACACCGAGCCGGCCGAAGTCCGTCACCATGGCGTTGATGGCGTCGATGTAGCGCGGGGGGAGCCAGCGGAGCCAGGCCCGCCGGTTGCCGAACGCGGCCAGGCGTTCCTCGATCGGCCGGGAGGCGTCCATGACGATCGCGTACTCCTCCTCGGCGATCACGTGGTTGGGCACCCGGGCCGGCCAGAAGGTGGGCAGGTACGGGTCGTAGGTACCGAAGCCGGAGAGGTACTCGTAGCCGGACCGGCAGCTCGCGGTGTCGGTCTGCCAGGGCACCGCCATCCACCTGGTCAGGTCGCCGGGCCGCTGGGCGTAGAGCGGGCCGTCGAAGGAGAGGGCGATCTGCGGGGTCAGCGTCGGGCCGTAGGCGGCCGGGGGCGGCAGCGCGGGATCACGCAGGCGCACCCGGAAGGGGCTGCTGTACAGCGTGGTGTGGCGCATCGGCCAGGTGAGTTCGCAACCGGGGTGGAAGGCGTCGGCGAGGCAGAACGAGAGCGCCGCCCGGTCCAGGGTCCGGGGCCGCTCGGCGAACGGGACGTCGTCGAGGGAGGCCGGTGGTGCGGCCTGCTGGTCGAAGTCGGCGACGAAGTCCCCGCGGGCCCAGCGCTGCAGGAGGCGGTACTGGAGCGGGGAGAGCGTCACGTGCTGGCGCACCGACTGGGCCGGTACGTTCATCGCATCGCCGTATACGCCCGGCCACGGCACGGGGGAGAGGCCGTCACGGTCGTAGTTACGGATCGTGAGCCAGACCTGACGGCGCAGCTCCCGCTGGACGGGCGAGGGGTCCGCCAGCGCGGCGAGGCGCGCGGGGGCCAGGAGGTCCTCCCGCCCACCGTGCCCCAGCTGGACGGCCACCCCCTGGTTGACCCACTGGAGGTCGCACAGGCGGCGCAGCACGGGCAGCACGTCCCGGGTGAACGACGGCCGCGGCGGCTCGGGGAGGAGGCCGGCGGTGACGAAGGCGTCGCGGACCAGGTCGTACATCGTGCGCACCGAGGTGAGCTCGGGCGCGTAGTTGGGGGGTGCGGTGACCACCCAGCCCGGTTCGACCGGGATCGGCCGCCCGTCGATGCTGACCTCGGCGGTGACCGGGCCGTCGGAGACGTCGTCGTGCCAGCCGTCGTTGTTGGCGAAGGTGTCGGCGGGGGTGTCGGTGGCGGACGCGGAGACGCCCCGGCCGCCGAGGAAGAGGAGCCGGCCGCTCCCGTCGGTTCGCAGCTCCCCGAGGTAGACGGGCCGGTCCATGAAGGTGCCGGTGTCGAAGGTGTGCTCGGGACCGCCGGACCGGTTGCGGCCGCGCACCGACCGGGGGCCGGGGTCGATGACCAGGCGGTCGCGCCGGTCGGCCGGGACCTTGGGGTTGCGCAGGTTGCTGTCGTCGGTGCTGTCCGCCTCGGGGATGTCGAGGGCCAGCTGGAACTGGTACCAGGCGGCCTTCCGGTTGGCGACGTGCACCGTCCAGCGCAGGTCCGCGTTGTCGGCGGTCAGCTCGGCCACCGGCTCGCCGGCCGCGTTGTAGCCGTAGACGCGGAACCGGACGGCCTGCCGCTTCAGGGCGCCGGTGGCGTCCTTGTAGCTCCCGGCCGCCAGCGGGGCCGGCTGGTCGACCTCGGGGGCGAGGACGTACTCGTCCGCGCTGTCGCCGACCCGGGCCACCCCGATCGCCGGGTGCACGGCGGCCCGGACGATCCGGGTGTCGCGGCCGGGCGGCGGCGTGATCTGCGCGCGGGCCGGGCCGGGTTCGGCCGCCGGCACGCCGTTGACGTCGCGGCGCTGCTCGGCCGACGCCTGGTAGACGGTCCGGCGGACCTCGGAGATGCTGCCCACCGGGCGGTGCTCGGCGAGGGCGTGCCACGGGTTGAAGGCGAGGTTCTCGCCGTAGGCGGCCTGGCCCCGCGCGGTGACGTCCTGCTTCCGCAGGGTCAGCCGGGCCACCGTCACCGGTTCGCTCTGGGCCTCGTCCCACCGCACGGTGGCCCGGTCCAGCGGCATGCGCTGCGGGTCGGTGCGGAACTGCAGCTTCAGGTCGAAGGCCGCCGTGCCCGCCGCGAGCCGGTGGCGCAGGTCGGCGCCCAGGTACGTGGGGTTCTCGTCGGGCGGCACCGCCGCCGGGTCGCCCGGCGCGCAACCGGCGGGCACCAGCTTGTACTTGACGAAGCGCTCGGGACCGAAGGCGTAGGGGAGCACGCTCCAGTAGTCCGTGGTGAGCACGCTCTCCTCGAACCGGGCCATCGCGTCGAGGATCTCCCGGGTGACCGGGTGGTCCTTGAGGTACTGCTCGTAGTCGCCGTCGACGACACCGGCCTTGGTGAACTCGCACATGTCCTGGGCGGTGTCGACGAAGAACACGTCGTGGTTCTGGAGCAGGAGGTCCTGGGTGCCGGCCTCGGTCTCGCCGTCCAGCAGCTTCGGGCCGGGCACGCCGAACAGTTTGACGCCGATGCCCAGGGTGGTGTCGAGGTCGGGGCTGCCGGGCACGGTGTCGCTGGAGAAGCGCACCCAGGCGGCCAGGCCGTCGGGCCGCTGGTGGGCGGTCCTGAGGAACCCGACGCGCAGGTCGGGCGGCAGGTCGGGGGAGACCGTCAGCACTCCGCGGGCGACGCCGTGCGGCTTGAGGAACACCGGCCGTCTGACCGGGTCCTGGCCGCGGGACATCCGGGCCCCCTGGGTCAGGTCGACGAACATCTGCTTCAGGGCGGCGGCCGCGTCCTCGGCGCAGCCCGGCAGTGGCGGAGGGCCGGCGTTCCCGGCGTTGCCGTCGTTGCCGTCGTTCTCGGCGAAGGACGCGGGGGTTCCGATCATGCTGTGCTCCGATCCGTGCAGCGGTGTGCCGGGCCGGTGGTCCGAAGGCATGCGCCTGCGTCCACCCACCCGATCCAGCGTGCACAGACCAGTGGTTCCCGGCGCGCCGAGGTACGCCCGAACCGAGCACACGACCGGGCCGCGGCAGGGCGGCTCACTCCAATCGGCCAGCAGCGGTCGCATTCCGCGAGCCCGGGGTCGCACCGTCGTCGGGGGCCCCGGCGTGCGGAGGCCGCCGGGGCTTCGTCGGTCGACCTCCGAGGCCGGTCGTCAGGTGCCCGAGGCCGGCACGAGGGTGTTCTCGTTGCGGCGGCCGGCGGCGAAGTCGTCGATGTTGCGGGCGGTGGCCTCGATGATCTGGCCGACGGCGGTGCTGGTGAAGTAGGCCTGGTGGCTGGTGACCAGCACCTGCGGGAAGGTGACCAGGCGGGCGAGGGTGTCGTCGGTGATGCCCTGGATGGATCGGTCGGTGAAGAAGACGCCGGTCTCCTCCTCGTAGACGTCCAGGCCGACGCCGGAGAGCCGGCCGGCGCGCAGGGTCTCGACCAGGGCGGCGCTGTCGACGAGGCCGCCGCGGCTGGAGTTGACCAGGATGGCGTCGTCCTTCATCCGGGCCAGGGCGGCGGCGTCGATCAGGTGGTGGGTGGCCGGCAGCAGGGGGACGTGCAGGCTGATCAGGTCGGAGCGGCGGAGCAGTTCGGGAAGCTCGGTGTAGGTCATGCCGAGCTCCAGGCAGTCCGGGTTCGGGGCGATGTCCCAGCCGAGCAGCTCGGTGCCGAAGCCGGCCGCGATCCGGGCGAAGCAGGCGCCGATCTTGCCGGTGCCGATCACGCCGACGGTCATGCCGTGGACGTCGCGGCCGAGCAGCCCGTCGAGGCGGAAGTCGAACTCGCGGGTGCGGACGGCGGCGCGGGTGAGCCGCCGGTTCACCGCGAGCGCCAGCGCCCAGGCGTGTTCGGCTACTGAGTAGGGGCTGTAGTGGGAGACCCGCGCGATGGTGAGGCCGAGTTCGGCGGCGGCGTCCAGGTCGATGTTGTTGAAGCCGGTGGAGCGCTGGGCGATCAGCTTGGTGCCGCCGGCGGCCAGGACGGTGAGCGTCCCGGCGTCGAGCACGGCGTTGACGCTGCTGCTGACGACCGGGTGGCCGGCGGCCAGCGGAGCGGTGTCGCGGTTGAGGAAGACGTCCAGGCAGCGCAGCTCGTGCCGCCCGGCGAAGGTCCGCTCCAGCAGCGGCCGTTCGTCGGTCTGGACGCCGTACGCGAGGATCTCCATCGACTGGTTCCTTCCGTGGTCGGTGGGCCGGTCCACCGGTCACGCTAGCCGCTGCCGCCGCGTGCCGGGCGGGAACGACACCGGCCCCCGAGCGGGTGCTCGGAGGCCGGTGCGGTGGTGCGGCTGGCGCGGACGGGTCAGATGACCGTCTCGGCCTCCACATAGCGCTCCTGCGGGACGGTCTTCAGCTCGGCGACGGCCTCCGCCAGCGGCACCAGGTTGATGTTGGTGCCCTGCAGCGCGGTGATGTGCCCGAAGGCGCCCTTGTGGACGGCCTCGATGGCGTGCCAGCCGAACCGGGTGGCCAGCACCCGGTCGTACGCGGTCGGCGTGCCGCCGCGCTGGGTGTGGCCGAGGATCACCGGGCGGGCCTCCTTGCCGAGCCTGTGCTCCAGCTCGCGGGAGAGCTGGGTGGCGATGCCGGTGAACCGCTCGTGGCCGTAGATGTCCTTGCTGCCCTCCTCCCAGTGCATGGTGCCGGGCTCGGGCTTGGCGCCCTCGGCGCAGACCACGATCGCGAACTTCTTCTGCCGGTCGAAGCGCTCGCGGACGACGGCGGTGAGCTTCTCGATGTGGAACGGGCGCTCCGGGACGACGATCGCGTGGGCGCCGGCCGCCATGCCCGCGTTCAGCGCGATCCAGCCGGTGTGCCGGCCCATGACCTCGACGACCATGACGCGCTGGTGCGACTCGGCGGTGGTCTTCAGCCGGTCCAGCGCCTCGGTGGCGACCGAGACGGCGGTGTCGAAGCCGAAGGTCACGTCGGTGCAGGCGATGTCGTTGTCGATGGTCTTCGGCACGCCGACGATCGGCAGGCCGGCGTCGCTCATCAGCTTGGCGGCCTTGAGCGTGCCCTCACCGCCGATCGGGATGACGGCGTCCAGACCGAGGTCGGCGCAGTACTGCTTGGCCCGCTCGACGCCGTCGCGCAGGTGGCTGGGCTGCACCCGGGAGGACCCGAGGATGGTGCCGCCCTGAGCGAGGATGCCGCTCACCGAGTCGAGGGTCAGGGGCCGGTGGTGGCCCTCCAGGAAACCGCGCCAGCCGTCCTCGAACCCGATGATCTCGTCGCCGTGGTCGACCACCCCCCGGTGGACCACGGAACGGATCACGGCGTTCAGGCCGGGGCAGTCACCGCCGCTGGTCAGCACTCCAATACGCATTGCTTTGCAACTCCCGAGCAGAACCGAGGAACGGCCGGACTACAGGCTGGGACGACGAACCGTCACCGTAACGGCCCGATCCCGCACCGTGGTGACGGGGAGGCGACCGTGGGGTGAAGGGCCGACCGATTCGGACATAACGCCCGAAAGCGGCCGGGGAGTCGAGCATACGGCCCCTGCGTCCGGCCGGGCAGGGGCCGACGCGGGAGCGGCGCCGTCGGCGCCCCCGCGCGGAAGTGCAGCCTGCTGCCGAGGAGGGTGTGCAGCCGGCAGCCCCATTGTGGTACGTCCGGGCCCGCCGGTGGGCCGGGTGACCGCATCGCGGGCACCCGGTCCGGGCGGGGCGGCGTACTACGCGGGGCGCGAAGTGGCCGCGATGCGCTCGGCGCGCAGCGCGTCGTACCAGGTGGTGTCGGCCGGCGGCAGGGCGTTGACGTCCAGCGCCAGCTTGATCAGCATGTCCGCCACGGCGGGGTTGCGGGCCAGTACCGGGCCGTGCAGGTAGGTGCCGAAGACGGTGTCCCGCCAGGCGCCCTCGGTGCCGTCCCCGGTGCCGTTGCCCCGGCCGACGGTGACGTTGGCGAAGGGCTGGACGCCCTGGCCGAGGTGGGTGACACCCTGGTGGTTCTCGAAGCCGGTCAGCTGCGGCAGGCCCAGGCGCGGGTCCACGTCGGCGAGCACGTCGCCGACACAGCGGGCGCCCTCGCCGCGGGTGGTCCAGACGTCGAGCAGGCCCAGGCCGGGCTCGCGCTCGCCGAGGTCGTTGACGAACTCGTGGCCCATGATCTGGAAGCCCGCGCAGACGCCGAAGATGATCGCGCCGTTCTCGGCGGCCCGGATCAGGCCGCTGTCGGCGCGCAGCCGCTCGGCGGCCAGTCGCTGCGGGCGGTCCTCGCCGCCGCCGATCAGGTAGATGTCCCCGCTGGTGGGGATCGACTGGTCGGAGCGGACGTCGATCCGGGTCACGTTGAGGTGGCGCTGGCGGGCCCGGCGCTCCACGACCAGGGCGTTGCCCCGGTCGCCGTAGGTGCTGAGCAGGTCCGGGTAGACCCAGACCACGCGCAGGCTGCTCTCACTCATCCTCGAAGGCCTTCCGTCACGCTCACTCGATGGGGCTGCTGGGCCGGCATCAGCCGGCCACGACCTTCCGCAGCTGCTGGAAGGCGGTGTAGTTGGCGATCGCCTCGATCCGGCCGGGCGGCGCCATCCGGACGGCCTGCTCCAGCGAGTCCACCACGTGGAACTGCAGCCCGGCGACCTCCAGGCGGACGGCCAGGTCCAGCTTGCGCTGGCCCATCACGAACACCGGGTGCCCGGCGAGGCGCTCGTAGTCGACGTCCCAGAGCCACGAGGTGTCGGTGCCGTCGGCGTCGAGGGCGTTGACGGAGAGGATGACCGGAGCCGGGGGGCCGTCGATCAGCGAGAAGGTCTCCAGCCAGCCGGCCGGGTTCTTGGCCAGCAGCAGCCTTATGTCGCGGCCCTGGTACTGCACCACGTCGTAGCGGCCGGCCACGGCGGTGACCGAGCGCATCCGCTCCAGCGCGACCTGGGGGGCGACGCCGAAGACGGCGGCGACCGCGGCCGAGCTGGTGGCGTTGGCCAGGTTGGCGCGGCCGGGCAGCTGGAGCTGGATCGGCCAGGCGCCGCGCTGCGGGTCGATCACGTGGGTGCCCTGGAGCGCCCAGTGCGGGTTGGGACGCCGGAAGCCGCAGTCCTGGCAGAACCAGTCGTCGCCGGGGCGCTGCATCACGCCGCCGCAGGCGGGGCAGGACCAGGCGTCCTCCTTCCAGGCCTGGCCGGCGGCCACCCAGACCACCTTCTTGCAGGAGGAGGCGGCCCAGGTCACCAGCGGGTCGTCCGCGTTGGCGATGACCACGGCCTCGGTGTCCTGGAGGCCCTCGCGCCACTTCTCGGCCATCATGCGCGTCTCGGCGGCGCGGTCGAGCTGGTCGCGGGAGAGGTTGAGCAGGGCGATCGCCTTGGGGCGGGTGTCGCGGGCGACCCCGGCCAGGTACTTCTCGTCCACCTCGATGACGCCGAAGCGGGCGTCCGAGCCGCCGGCCAGGGCGGAGGTGATGCCGGCCGGCATGTTGGCGCCGAGGGCGTTGGAGACCACCGGGCCGGCGGCGCGCAGCGCCTCGGCGATGAGTCGGGTGGTCGTGGTCTTCCCGTTGGTGGCGCTGACCAGCACCACGTCCAGGTGGTCGGCGAGGGTGGCGAGCAGATCGGGGTCGAGCTTGAGGGCGACCTTGCCGCCGATCACCGAGCCGCTTCCGCGGCCGGCCTTGCGGGACACGGCGGCGGCCACCCGGCCGGCCGTCACCGCGATCTTGGCGCGGGCGGGCAGCGAGGCGTCGCGTGCGCCTGTGGGCTCCGGTTCGGTGCCTGCCATGCTCAGTGGTTCCTCCTTGCTGCGGCACCGCCCGGGGGCCGGATAACGAGCCGTCGGGCGGCGGGGACGGGGCCAGCCTACCGACTCCGCCGGCCGGCTCCATGCTCCGGACCCCGCGCCGCCTGCTGCGACGGCCCCGGCCGCCCCCTCGCGGAGGCCCTGACGCGACGTCAGGAAAGACGGTGTACGGAGGGGCCTTTCGCCGCTGGGGACGCTGATCCGGGGCCTGCCGGTTCCCCGTGGCGGGTGTGCGGCGGGCCGGACGGCGGGGTTCGCCGTCCGGCCCGAGGGGTCCGCGTGAGGATGTAGTGAAGAAACGATAACCGGCTGGTTGGTTGCCGGGTGATCGGCTATCGAACCGCCGGGTAACCCCGCCCGGCCGGGGCCGCCGGGTCGCGCCCCGGCAAGATCCACGAGGCGTGTCCCGCTACGGAGGCGGGCCCTACCGCCCCGGGCGGGTCGGCCAGGGGACGGGGAGCTGCTCGGCGGCCTCCGCCAGGTGTGCGGTGATCACCAGGGTGCCCTCCTCGACCTGGTAGTCCAGCGGCGCGGCCAGCCTGCGCATGGTGGAGATCAGCCCGGTGTTGGACGACTGGGTGACGGCGTAGACGGTCTCCACCCCCGCCTCCAGGGCCAGTGCGGACATCCGCCGCATCAGGTCCAGCCCCAGCCCGCGGCGCTGCCAGGCGTCCTCGACCAGCACCGCGACCTCGGCGCTGTCGTCGTCCCACATCAGGTGCCCGAGGGCCACGATCCGGCCGTCCGCCGCCTCCACGGCCAGGGTCTGGCCGTGCCGGGCGTCCAGCAGGTGGTCCAGGTAGCGGTCGGCGTCCCGGACCGCGCCGTGGTAGCGCTTGCGCAGGGTGTCGGGAGAGCAGCGGTGGTGCATGGCCAGCGCCGCCTCCTTGTCGCCGGCGTCGGCCCGCCGCACGGTCAGGTCGGCGCCGGCGGGCAGCGTCAGCCGGGCACGGACGTCCGGGACCCGGGGGCCGAGCAGGGTGTCCAGCTCGACCAGGGCCTTCGCCCGGGCGAACTCGGTCGGGGTGAAGGGCAGCCGGGGGCGGCTGAGCTCGATCAGGTCGCCGGACGGCAGCGGCAGCCGCAGCACGTGGCCGTCCACCCCGGCGGCGGCGCGCCCGGCCCCGCCCGGGTACTGCCGGATGGTGCACTGCCCGAACAGCTGGCGCAGGGCGACCGGCAGCTCGGCGGCGTCCAGCGCGGTGCGGGTGGCCAGCGCCAGTACGTGGGTCGGCCCGTCCACCAGGTCGTGCGCGTCGGCGGGCGCGCTCCAGATGTCGTGCCCGCCGGCCGAGGCCACCAGCGCGGCCAGGTCGGCCCGGGTGAACGAGCGCGGGGCACGGACGAAGAACTCGTCCACGGTGCCCTCGGGCAGTGGGTGGGACTGCATCGAGACGATGTTGACCCGCCGCTCGGCGAACGCCGTGCAGACCCGGGCCAGGCTGCCGGGGGAGTCCTGCACGGTCGTGCGGATCCGCCAGAGCGCGGTCTCCTCGAAGTCGTCCAGCGGCCCCTTCAGCGGCCCCTCCGACGGCTCGGCCGCGGCGGACTCCGCGGCGCCCGGGGGTGCGGGCGTGTCCGGCGCGGGCGGGCCGTGCAGCTGGTGCCGGTGCGACCACCAGGCGTGGAAGAGCGCCGTGGCGACCAGGGCGGCCGCGGAGGCGGCGAGCACCACCGGGCCGTCCGGGCCGTGCACCACGACCTTGGCCACCAGGTCGGCGGCGGTCACCGAGAGGAAGACCGCGGCGAGCTCGACGGTGTCGCGGCGCCAGCGGTGGCTGCGGGCACCGCGCCGTTGGGCACGGGAGGGGGTCGGCGTCTGCGGGGATCGGGTCGTCAGCTTCTCCGTGCGCTCCATGCCATCAATCTGCCGCCCCGGTGTTTCACGATCACGAATCCTCCGTGTCCGGTCGGTTAATGGTCTGCAGGTCGGCGGCGGCCGCCTTCACCTCGGCCAGCAGGAGGGCGAGGTCGGCCTCGATGGTGGCGGCGTTGAGGAGGCAGGCGCGGAGCATTTCGCGCTCGCCGAGGCGCGCGCCGGTGACGAAGACCCGGCCGCGGCGCTGGACCGCCGCCGGCAGCTCGCGGTTGAGCGCGTCGGCGGCGGCCTCGTCGAGCCCGGCCGGCCGGTACCGGAAGGCCGTGATGGAGGTCTGCACCTCGGCGAGCAGCTCCAACTCGGGGTCGGCGGTGACGAGTTCGCCCAGGTGGCGGGCCAGCGCGGTGCACCGGGCGATGTCCCGGGCGAGGCCGTCGCGGCCGCGGTGGGCGATGGTGGCCCAGACCTTGAGGGCGCGGAACGGGCGGGTCTGCTCGGTCCCGTACTCGGAGAACCAGCCGAGCGCGCCGGCCGCCTCGTCGCGCAGGTAGGAGGGGACGAGGCTGAAGGTGCCGCGCAGCTCCTCGGTGTCGCGCACCAGTGCGCAGCCGCAGTCGACCGGGACGCCCAGCCACTTGTGCGGGTCGAGGGCGAGCGAGTCGGCCCGCTCCAGGCCTGCGTAGCGGTGGGCGATCGCCGGGTCGAGCCGGCCGAAGGCCCCGTACGCGCCGTCCACGTGCAGCCAGAGGCCCTGCTCGGCGCAGAGGTCGGCGATCGGGTGGAAGGCGTCCACGGCGCCGGTGCCGACCGTGCCGGCCGAGGCGACCACCAGGAACGGCAGCAGGCCGGCGGCCCGGTCGCGCTCGATCGCGGCACGCAGGTCGGCGGTGTCCAGTCGGCCGTCGGGGCCGGTGGCGACGGTACGCAGGTGCCGGCTGCCGAGGCCGAGCAGCTCGGCGGCCTTGCGGACGCAGGAGTGGGTCTCGCCGGTGACGTAGCCGACCAGCGGCGGCAGGCCGGCCAGGCCGTCCTCGCGGACGTCCCACCCGGCGGCCCGGGCGGCGCGGTTGCGGGCGGCGGCCAGGCAGACGATGGTCGCCATCGAGGTGCCGGAGGTCAGCAGCCCGCCGCCGGCGGGGTGCGGGAAGCCCACCAGCTCGGCGATCCAGCGGACCACCGCCCGTTCCAGGTGGACGTCGGCGTGGTCGCCGCCGGCCGAGCTGGGGTTCATCGCGGCGGCGGCGAGGCCGGCCAGCACGCCGGCCGGGGCGGGGGCGGAGTTCACCCAGCCGAAGAAGCGCGGGTTGCCGTTGCCCATCGGGTACGGCAGCACGTCCCGCTCGACGGCCGTGAGCAGCTCGGTGAGTGCGGTGCCGCCGGCCGGGAGGGGCGCGTCCAGCAGGGCGGCCCGGGCGGTCTCGTCCATGGGCTGCCAGACCGGGCGGGCGGGCAGGCCGTCGAGGTAGTCGGAGACCAGCTCGGCGGCGGCGTGCGCCGCGGCGCGGAAGTCGTCGGCGGCCGGCGGGGCGGTGCGGACGTCGTCGGCGCGGGTGCCGCGGAGGTCGCGGAGGTCGTCAGGGGTCACGGCGGGCTCCCAGGAGGTGCGGGCCTGGTGGCGCGGCGTCCTCGGCGCACCCGATCACCGCGATCCTACGGAAAGGGGCCCGCGCCGTGCGGCGCGGGCCCCTTTCCGTAGCGGGTCAGTCGAGCGAGGCGGAGAGGCCGCTCGCGGAGCGGCAGTAGCCCTGCATCTCCTTGTTGGTGATCTTCCCGCAGAGCCGGCCGGCCGCGCCGGCTTCGGTGTAGTTCACCGTGTAGTAGCTGACCAGGCCCTCGGCGCAGGCCTTGCGCTGCCAGCCGTCCGCGGCGGTCGCGCACTGCTGGGCGGCCCAGTCCTCGCGGTCCAGGTTGTACTTCATGGTCCGCGAGCCGACGCCGCGGCTGCAGTCGACGGCGCCGCCGGAGGCCTTGCCGGCCAGGCACCACTTCAGTGCGTCGGCGTAGACCTCGGGGTGGTTCGGGTAGTCGTGCGAGGAGAGGTAGAAGGTCGGCGCGTAGAAGAAGCAGGCGGACTGGAACAGCGCCGGCTGGTCCTTGCACGGGTAGAGCGGATCCTGGGCGAGCTTGTCGGCGGGCAGGTTCGCCTTCGCCTTCTCGTCCTCCTCGTCCGGGCCGAAGAGCTGCATGAACAGGCCCTCGGAGCAGCGGATCCGGTTCTGGTCGGTGGTGAACTTGTTGCACAGGTCGCGGGCCTTGGCCACGTCCTGCTTGGCGACGAACATCGTGCCGTGGCCGACGCCGTGGATGCACGGGCCGCTGTTCTTGGGGGCGCAGAGCTTCAGCAGGTCCACCTCGGGCTGCTGCGAGGCGTTCAGCATCTCCTCGACCGCGCCGTGCAGGTAGCCGGCCGCGCAGGTCTCGTGCGGGAAGGAGATGACCTTCTGGAAGTCGGCGTTGAACCGCTTGACCGCCGCGTGCCCGAGCTCGTGCGCGATCGGGTGGCAGAACCGGACGGTGTACGGCAGCTGCTTGGTGATCTTGTCGAGGTCGGCCAGCGCGACGCCGGGGTCGGTGGCCTCCATCTCGGACATCAGCTTGTTGCGCAGCGTCGAGCGGGTCCACACCGCCGGGTCGCCGGTCGGTGTGGCACTCGCGCCGGTGGCGGTGGCGCCGCCGGAGGGCGGTGCGCCCGAGCCCGTCGCGCCGGTGGCCGCCGGGGCCACGGCCGCCGAGGTGGTCGAGGGCGTCCAGTCGGTGACGGCCACCGAGCCGAGGCCCAGGACGCCCAGCAGCAGGGCGGTGAGAATCGCGAATGCTCGCGGTTGCATGACGGAGATCCCCCGGCGGATCGATGCGGACGGTTCGCTCCCCATCCTGACGGCACGCGGGTCGGATTCCGTGTTTTCGGCCGCCATTCGGGAGGTGTCGGCGACGCTACCGCACGTCGCGCCGGCCGATCGAGGCGGGATGGCCCGGGGCCGGCCGTCACCCGTACGGCGGCACCCGGCCGCCGTACGGGCTGAGGTTCGGTCAGAGCTCCAGCTCCACCCGGTACTCGGTCAGCCAGGTGTTGAGGTCCAGGGCCAGGTCGACGCCGAGCCGGACGGACTGCGGGTCGGTGTCCGGGGCGAGCGCGTCGGTGAGCGCCCGGCGGTCCAGCAGGCCGAGCACGGGCGCGGTGCCCTCGTCGGCGAGGGCGGCCAGCTCGGCCCTGAGCAGCGCCGGGTAGTGCGGGTCCTGGACCACCGGGTACGGGGCCTTGGGCCGCTGGGCGACCTCCTCCGGCAGCAGGTCCTTGACGGCGGCGCGCAGCAGGCTCTTCTCCCGGCCGTCGAAGGTCTTCATCCACCAGGGCGTGTTGAAGACGTACTGGACCAGCCGGTGGTCGCAGAACGGCACCCGGACCTCCAGGCCGTTGGCCATGCTCATCCGGTCCTTGCGGTCCAGCAGGATGCAGACGAAGCGGGTGAGGTTGAGGTAGGAGATCTCCCGCATCCGCCGCTCCAGCGGGTCGGCGGCGGGCAGGTGGGGGACTTCGGCCAGCGCCTCGCGGTAGCGGGCCCGGCGGTACTCGTGCACGTCGAGCTTGGCGACCAGCCCCGGGTCCAGCAGCTGCTCGCGCGGCCCGGCGCCGGCTCCGGCGAGCTGGCTCAGCGCGCCCGCCCAGGGGAAGTCCTCGGCGGCCACCATCCGCGGGTCGTGGAACCAGCGGTAGCCGCCGAACAGCTCGTCGGCGGACTCGCCGGAGAGGGCCACGGTGGAGTGCCGGCGCACGCCGCGGAAGAGCAGCAGCAGCGAGACGTCCATGTCGCCGAAGCCGCCGGGGACGTCCCGGGCGCGCAGCACGGCGGCCCGCTCGGCCGGGTCGGTGAGCGCGCCCGCGTCCAGCTCGATCACGCTGTGGTCGGCGCCGACGTGCCGGGCGAGCAGCTGCGCGAACGGGCCGTCCGGGGTGGAGCGGACCTCGTCGGCCCGGAAGTGCTCGCTCTGGCCGGTGAAGTCGACGGCGAAGGAGCGCACCGGACCGGCCCCGGCGGCGCGCAGCGCCCGGGCGGCGAGCGCGGTGACGGCGCTGGAGTCGAGGCCGCCGGAGAGCAGTGAGCAGAGCGGGACGTCCGCCTCCAGCTGGCGGTGGACGATGTCGTCGAGCAGGGCCCGGACGGTGGTCACCGTGGCGTCCAGGTCGTGGGTGTGCTCGCGGGCCTCCAGCGCCCAGTAGCGGCGCACCGAGACGCCCTCGCGCCGGATCCGGACCACGTGGCCCGGCCGGACCTCGGCGACGCCCCGGTAGATGGTGCGCCCGGGCGACTTGGTGACGGCGAACATCTCGCGCAGCCCGTCGAGGTCGACCACCGGCCGGACGGAGGGGTGGGCGAGCACGGCCTTGGCCTCGGAGCCGAAGACCACGCCGTGCCGGGTGGGGTGGTAGTAGAGCGGCTTGACGCCCATCCGGTCCCGGACCAGCAACAGCTCCTCGGTGCGGGTGTCCCAGACGGCGAAGGCGAACATGCCGTTCAGCCGCTCGGCCAGCCGCTCGCCCCACTCCAGGTAGGCGTGCAGGACGACCTCGGTGTCGCTGCGGGTGCGGAAGCGGTGGCCGGCGGCCTCCAGCTCGGCCCGCAGCTCGCGGTGGTTGTACACCTCCCCGCTGTAGGTGAGGGCGGCCAGCACCCGGCCGTCGTGCTCGACCGTCATGGGCTGGGTGCCACCCTCGATGTCGATCACGGCGAGGCGGCGGTGGCCCAGGGCGGCGTGCCGCTCCAGGTGGACGCCGCCGGCGTCCGGACCGCGGCAGAGCTGGGTGGCCGTCATCGCGTCGAGCACTGGCCCTTCGACGGTGAGGTCGCGGTCGAAGGCGACCCATCCGGTGATCCCGCACATCAGCAAGCCTCCGGTTCTTCCGAGGCGCGTCCGTGGAGGGCGCTCCTCTCCGATGCGTATGCGAAGAGTCACGCTACGTGTCGAGCCGGTGTTGCTACAAGGGGTTCGGCGGCGGTCCGGCGGCGGCCGGGCGGCGGTCCGGCGGCGGTCCGGTGCTGGGTGTCGGGGTGCAGGCGGGCCGGGCTTTGAGCTGAATGCGGCAAGTCCTGCCCGAATTCGGGCAGGATCTTTGATCTCCGCGCCCTGTGCGGCCTAGAGTCCCGAGTTGTGTCCAGCGCTCCCGGTTCCTCGCACCCTCAGTCCCACCCGCACGAGGAGCTGCTCGCCCACCTCACCCGGACCAGCCCGCTCGGGCCCCGGGAGGCGGCGAGGGTGGTGGCGGAGGTCCTGGCGTACTTCTCCGAGACCGCCGAGGAGTACGTCCGGCGCCGCCACGGCGAGCTGCAGGCACGCGGCCTGACCAACGAGAAGATCTTCGCCCGGCTCGCCGAGGAGCTGAAGGCCCGGCGCGTCGCCGCGCCCGGGCTCTCGGCCCGTCAGCTGCGCCGGATCGTCTACGGCTGACCGGCGTCCCCTCGCCGGCCGCGCCCGACCCGCCCGGGTCGGCCCGCCGCGCGGTCCGGCCGCGCCACCCGGAACACCCGGCCCTCCCACGCCACCCCAGAAGGAGTCCACTCAGATGTGCGGAATCGTGGCCTACATCGGCCCCAAGGACGCGACGCCCTTCCTGCTGGAGGGTCTCGCCCGGCTGGAGTACCGCGGCTACGACTCCGCGGGCGTGGCCGTCGCCGGTCGCACCGGCGGCATCAAGGTCCGCAAGGTCAAGGGCCGGGTCGCCGACCTCGCCGCCGCCGTCCCGGCCCGCTTCAAGGGCGGCACCGGGATCGGCCACACCCGCTGGGCCACCCACGGCGTGCCCAGCGACGCCAACGCCCACCCGCACCAGGACAACGCCGAGCGCATCGCCGTCGTCCACAACGGCATCATCGAGAACGCCGACGAGCTGCGCGCCCGGCTCACCGCCGAGGGTGCCGTCTTCCGCTCCGAGACCGACACCGAGGTGCTCGCCCACCTGATCGCCGCCCACGCGACCGAGGGCGTGGAGCTGGAGGAGGCGGTCCGCGCCGCGCTCGGCAAGGTGGTCGGCACCTACGGCATCGCCGTCCTGGACGCCGAGCAGCCCGACCGCATCGTGGTCGCCCGCAACGGCAGCCCGATCGTGCTCGGCATCGGCGAGAAGGAGATGTTCGCCGCCTCCGACGTGTCGGCCCTGGTCCGCTACACCCGCCAGGTCGTCCACCTGGAGGACGGCGAGCTGGCCACCGTCCGTGCCGACGGCTTCCGCACCTTCACCGAGGACGCCCGCACCACCCACCGCCAGCCGTCCACGGTGGACTGGGAGATCGACTCCTACGACACCGGCGGCTACGAGCACTTCCTGCTCAAGGAGATCCACGAGCAGCCCGGCTCGGTCGAGCGCACCCTCAGCGGCCGCCTCGACGAGCGCTTCGCCACCGCCCACCTCGGCGGCCTCAACCTGGACGCCCGCGAGCTCCGGGAGATCCGCCGGGTGAAGATCCTCGGCTGCGGCTCCGCGTACTACGCGGGCGAGATGGGCGCCCAGCTGATCGAGGAGCTGGCCCGCATCCCCGCGCACAGCGAGCCGGCCTCGGAGTTCCGCTACCGCAACCCGGTGATCGAGGCGGACACCCTCTACATCGCGGTCAGCCAGTCCGGCGAGACCTACGACACGCTGGCCGCCGTCCAGGAGGTCAAGCGCAAGGGCGGCCGGGTGCTCGGTGTCGTCAACACCGTGGGCAGCGCCATCGCCCGGGAGTGTGACGGCGGGATCTACCTGCACGCCGGCCCGGAGATCTCGGTCGCCTCCACCAAGGCGTTCACCTCCACGGTCATCGCCTTCGCGCTGCTCGCCCTGCACTTCGGCCGGATCCACGACCTCTCGCCCGCCGACGGGCGCCGCATCGTGGCCGCCCTCAAGGCGCTGCCGGACCAGATCCGGGAGGTCCTCGCGCAGAGCGACGAGATCGCCGGGCTCGCCGCCGAGTACGCCGACTCCGAGGGGATGATGTTCATCGGCCGGGTCCGCGGCTACCCGGTGGCCCGCGAGGGTGCGCAGAAGCTCAAGGAGATCTCCTACGTCCACGCCGAGGCCTACCCGGCCAGCGAGCTCAAGCACGGCCCGCTCGCGCTGATCAGCCCCGAGCTGCCGACCGTCGCCCTGGTGCCGGACGACGAGCTGCTGGACAAGAACCTCACCACCCTCGGTGAGATCAAGGCCCGCTCCGGCCGGGTGCTGGCCGTCGCCCACCGCGCGCCGGAGGCCAAGCTGGCCGACCACTGCATCGTCGTCCCGAAGAGCGAGCCGGAGCTCGACCCGCTGCTGCTGAACATCCCGCTGCAGCTGCTCGCCTACCACGCCGCGGTCGCGCTGAAGCGGGACGTCGACAAGCCGCGCAACCTGGCGAAGAGCGTCACGGTGGAGTAGACGGTGGAGTAGGCGGCGTCCGATCGCCGAGGGAGGGCCGGTCCCGGACGGGGCCGGCCCTCCGCGCATCCAGATGCTTGACTTTGCCAACCATTCGGACCTACCGTCGGGGGCAAGTGCTTGATGTTGGCAACTATCAAGCAGCTGAAAATTTCTCGCCGGGAGTACTGTCATGAAGGCCACCACCCACCCCGCCCCCGCCGACCCGGCCGCCGCCGGGCCCGTGGCGGCCCCCGACCCGGCCGCCGTCGTCGCCGGGCTGCGCGCCGCCTTCGCGAGCGGCCGGACCCGCCCGCCCGCCTGGCGCCGGGAGCAGCTCGCCGGGCTGCGCACCCTCCTCACCGAACGGAGCGAGGAGCTCCTCGCGGCCCTCCGCGCCGACCTCGGCAAGGGTCCCGCCGAGGCGCACCGGACGGAGATCGCCTTCACCGTCAACGAGCTGGACCACACCGTCCGGAACCTCGACGAGTGGCTCCGGCCGAAGCCCGCCGCCGTCCCCGACGCCTTCCGCCCCGCCACCGCGCGGGTGGTCCGGGAGCCGCTCGGCGTGGTCCTGGTGATCGCCCCCTGGAACTACCCGCTGCAGCTCGCCCTGGCCCCCGTGGTGGGCGCGCTCGCGGCCGGCAACGCCGTCCTCGTCAAGCCCAGCGAGCTGGCCCCGGCCACCTCGGCGGCGATCGCCCGGCTGCTCCCGCAGTACCTGGACCCCGAGGCGGTCGCGGTAGTCGAGGGTGCGGTGCCCGAGACCACCGCCCTGCTGGAGCAGCGCTTCGACCACATCTTCTACACCGGCAACGGCGCGGTCGGCCGGATCGTGATGGCCGCCGCCGCCCGCCACCTCACCCCGGTCACGCTCGAACTCGGCGGCAAGAGCCCGGTGGTGGTCGATCCGGGCGCCGACCTGAAGGTCACCGCGCAGCGGCTGGCGGCGGGCAAGTTCCTGAACGCCGGGCAGACCTGCGTGGCCCCCGACTACGTCCTCGCCGTCGGCGGCACCGGCCCCGAGCTGGCCGCGGAGCTGGCGGAGGCCGTGCGCGGGCTCTACGGAGAGGACCCGGCCGCCCACCCCGAGTACGGACGGATCGTCAACGACCGGCACTTCGACCGCCTCGCCGCGCTGCTCGGCGACGGCCGGGTGGTCACCGGCGGCACCCACGACCGCGCCGCCCGCTACATCGCGCCCACCGTGCTGGCCGACGTCCGGCCGGACGCGCCGGTGATGCGGGAGGAGATCTTCGGCCCGGTGCTGCCCGTCCTGGAGGTGCCCGACCTGGACGCGGCCATCTCCTTCATCACCGACCGGGAGAAGCCGCTCGCCCTCTACGCCTTCACCGCCTCGGAGGCGACGAAGGAGCGGCTGGCCGCGGAGACCTCGTCCGGTGCGCTGGTCTTCGGGCTGTCCGTGTCCCACCTCGCGGTGCCCGAGCTGCCGTTCGGCGGGGTCGGGGAGAGCGGCATGGGCAACTACCACGGCGAGTACTCGATGACCACCTTCAGCCACACCAAGGCGGTGCTGGACAAGCCGCTGGGGTGAGGGCGGCGGGGGTGGCGCCGGGGGCGTGTACGGGGCGGCGTCGCGGCGGGTGGCCGCGGCGCCGCCCCGTGGCGGTGTCCGGGCCGGGCGCGGTGTCCGGGTCAGGCGGCGGAACTGCGGCGGGCCGCGAGGGAGTTGAGCAGCGCGGCGCCCCGCTCCGCGTCGTCCAGGCTCACCGCGAACTCCGCGCCCGTGTGCGGGTGGATCACCAGGCACGGGCCGCCGCGCAGCATCACCGTGGTGCCCAGGCCGCTCAGCCGGTAGCCCCAGCCGCCGACCTGGGCGGGGGTGCGGTCCTCCGCCCGGGCCGACTCGATCTGCTCCAGCGGCCAGCGGCGGACCGGCCGGCCGAACGGGCCGAAGGAGACCTCCAGCCCTGTCGGCGACACCACGGCCTGGACGGCGGAGCAGCCGAGCGTCGCCAGGGCGACCACCGCGAGCGGGGCGACGGCCGCCCAGAGCCCGTCGGCCAGGCCGGCCGCGGCGGCGATCGCCAGCGCGGCGGCGGCCGTACCCGAGACGGCCGCGGTCAGCCGGAGCCAGGGGTTGACGGTGCGGGAGAGCCAGGCGAAGCGCTCGCCGTCGGGGAGGTCGAGCTGCGGCCCGGAGGCCGGGCCGGCCGCCGCGGCGCCCGCGGCGGAGCCGGCCGGGGCGGCGGTGCGCCGGGCGGCCAGGTGGCCGAGCAGGCCGGCCGCGGCCGCGGCGAGCAGGACGAGGACGACGTCCGGGCCGACGCCGCTCGCGTCGTGCCAGTCGGTGCGGTCGAGGTTGGCGTGCACGATCGAGGCCTGGGCGCCGATGAGCAGCACGCCGGCCGACGGCAGCGCCGTGGCGTACCAGAGCCGCCGCACCGACGGGCCCAGCATCCGGGCGGTCAGGGCGAGGGAGAGCGCCAGGACGGCCCAGAGCGCCGCCGGGCCGAGCGTCGCGGCCCAGAACGGCATCGAGCCGTCCGGACCGCCGCTGCCGGACCAGTGGGTGGCGAGCCGCTCGGGCAGCCGGCCGGCCGCCACCAGTGGCAGGGCGAGCAGCGCCGCGAGGACGGCGACGGTCCCCAGGGCGGCGCTCCGGCCGGTGCTCGTCCGTGCGGCGCCCGGCCGTTCCCCGGCCCGTTCGCCCGGTGTTCCGGTCCCCCCGCTGGTCATGGCAGCCTCCTGATCAGTTCCACGAGATCCTCCCTGCTGTAGCCCAGCCGTGCGGCCTCCGCCACCAGCTCGGCGGCCCGGCCGGCGAGCTCGGCCCGCCCGTCGGCGCCGCCGGCGACGGTCACGCCCCGGCCCCGGCGGAACTCCAGGACGCCCTCGTCCCGCAGCGCCCGCAGACCGCGCAGCACGGTGTTGGAGTTGACGCCCAGCGCCCGCGACAGCTCCCGGGCGGGCGGCAGCCGGTCGCCCGGTGCGCACTCGCCCTCGGCGATCGCGCGCCGGATCGCACCGGCCACCTGCTCGTGCAGGGGCCGGGTGTCGGTGAGGTCCAACTTCAGCAGCATGATGCTATCGACAGTAGCACCATCTCGGCGCGCGGTCGCCGGTGCCGGAAGCGATGGGCCGGGACGCACCGCGGCCGGCCGGCTCCCGGAGGGTCCGGGAGCCGGCCGGCCGCGGGCCGGGCCGCCGTGCGGTTCGAAGGGGTCCGGTCAGTAGTCGACGCTGGGGGCGGTCGTGGTGGAGCCGAGGTCGGGCCGGTCGCACAGTTCCAGGGCGGTGCCGTGGGTGGCGAGTTCGAGGACGATCAGCTCGTTCCCGCCCGCGCGCCAGAGCGGCCCGGGGGCGTAGAGGGTGTGCTGCGGGCTGTCGGGGGAGTAGCGGCCGAGCAGGAAGCCGTTGAGCCAGAGCAGGCCGCGGCCCCAGCCGGGCAGGGCGACGAAGGCGTCGCCGGGCGCGTCGAGGTGGGCCTCGAAGCGGTGGAACGCCGGGTCCTCGTCGGCGGCCCCGACCGCGGGGTCGAAGGCCAGGGCGGAGAGGTCGGTGAGCGGCAGCGGCCGGATCTCCCAGTCGAACAGCCGTTGCTGACCGTGCGAGACGCCGCGGCCGATGCCCTTGCGGTCGTCCATCAGCGGTCCGTAGTTCACCCGGCCGAGCGCCTCGACCAGGATGTCCAGGGTCGCACCGGTCGGCCCGGTCTCCAGCGGCAGCGTCCGGCCGGGGGCGTTGCGCTCCAGGACGCCGAGCGGCGCGCCGTCGGCGAAGACCTGGGCGCGGTCGCCGATGCCGTCGATCCGCAGCGGCAGCGCGCCCCGCGGCCCGGGGACGCGGGTGCGGTAGTGGATCAGGCCGAGCGACTGGCCGACCCGCTCCATCGGCTCCGGCGCGGCCCGGCGGACCGGCTCGGAGAGGGCGTCGAGGGAGTCCAGCAGACGGGCCCGGCCGGTGGGGCCGTCCAGCCGCTGCGGTGCGATCCGCGGCGGCGGTGCCGGCAGTTCGACGTCGGGCAGCGGTACGTACTTGCCGATGACCGCCCGGAAGGCGTGGAACTTCTCGGTGAGTTCACCGGCCTCGCCGATCGGCGCGTCGTAGTCGTAGCTGGTGACGTCCGGCTCGTGGCCGGCGTCGTACGGGTGGGCGCCGGTGTGGTTGGCGCCGGCCCAGAAGCCGAAGTTGGTGCCGCCGTGCGCCATGTAGAGGTTGACGGAGGCGCCGGTGGCGAGCAGGTCGTCCAGGGACCGGGCGGACTCCTCGGCATCGCGGACGTGGTGCGGCGCGCCCAGGTGGTCGAACCAGCCGATCCAGAACTCCATCGCCGTGAGCGGACCCTTGGGCTGGTGACGGCGGAGCACCTCGAAGCGCTCGGCCGCCCGGGAGCCGAAGGTGGCGGTGGCCAGCAGGCCCGGGATCCCGCCGCCCTGCTGCATGGTGTCCTCGGCGCCGTCGGCGGTGAACAGCAGGCAGTCGACGCCCCGGGCCACCAGGCCGTCGTGCAGGTGGGCCAGGTAGGCGGCGTCGTTGCCGTAGCTGCCGTACTCGTTCTCGATCTGGACGGCCACCACCGGGCCGCCCCGGCTCGCCAGCAGCGGCAGGAACTCCGGCACCACGGCGTCGAACCAGCCGTCCACCTCGGCCAGGTAGGCCGGTTCGGCGCAGCGCAGCCGCAGGCCGTCGACGGTGAGCAGTCGGGCCGGGAAGCCGCCGAACTCCCATTCGGCGCAGATGTACGGGCCGGGGCGCAGGATCACGTCGAGGTCGTTGGCCCGGGCGAGCCGGAGGAACCGGCCGAGGTCCCGCCAGCCGGTGAAGTCCTTCTCGCCGGAGGGGAGTTCGTGGAAGTTCCAGGGGACGTAGGTGTCGACGGTGTTGGCGCCCATGGCGCGCAGCCGGCGCAGGCGGTCGTCCCAGAGGTCGGGGTGGACGCGGAAGTAGTGCACCGCGCCGGAGATGATCCGGTGCGGTGCGCCGTCGCGGCGGAATCCGCTGTCGTCGTAGTCGAGCATGAAGACCGGCTTTCGGGTGCGGGAGGCGTGGGGGAGCACGGTTTTCGGGTTACCGGGAAGGATAGTTGGGCCCGGCGCGCCGCGGGTGCGGTACGCGCGGAGCGGCGGCGGCCGTCACCCCCGCCCGCGGGGTGTTCCCGTGACCGGGCCGGGCCTAGACTGCGGAGCTCGCGCGGTATTACCGGCCGGTAGGGATGGGGAAGTCGCATGGCGGACGAGCGGGTCCACGCTTTCGGGGACGACGCGCTGGGGGAGCACGACGCGGTGGCGCTGGCGGCGCTGGTGCGGGCGCGCGAGGTCAGCCCGGCCGAGCTGGCGGCGGCCGCGGCGGCACGCGCCGAGCGGGTCGACGCCGCCCTGGCGCCGGTCGCCTTCGCCGCCCCCGGCGGTCCGCGGACGGCCCCGTCCGGCGACGGCGGCGCGCTCTACGGCGTGCCCAGCTACCTGAAGGACAACGTCGACCTCCGCGGGATGCCCACCACGCACGGCAGTTCGGCGTTCCGTGCCAAGCCCGCGCGGCGCACCGCCGGGTTCGCCGAGCAGTTCCTCGGCACCGGCCTGGCCGTACTGGGCAAGACCCGGCTGCCGGAGTTCGGCCTCAACGCCTCGACCGAGTTCGCCGAGGCCCGGCCGGTCCGCAACCCGTGGCGCACCTCGCACTCGCCGGGCGCGTCCTCGGGCGGCTCGGCGGCGCTGGTGGCGGCCGGCGTCGTGCCGATCGCGCACGCCAACGACGGCGGCGGCTCGATCCGGATCCCGGCGGCCTGCTGCGGGCTGGTCGGGCTCAAGCCCACCCGCGGCCGGCTGGTGCCCAACGACCAGGGCCGGCGGCTGCCGATCGACCTGGTCACCGACGGCGTGCTGACCAGGTCGGTGCGCGACACCGCCGCCTTCTTCGCGGCGGCCGAGCGCCACCACCGCAACCCGGCGCTGCCCCCGCTGGGCCTGGTGGAGGGGCCGGGCGACCGCCCGGTGCGGATCGGGCTGGTGGTGGACTCGCCGCTGGCGGTCAGCGACGAGCCGACCCGCCGCGCGGTCGAGCGGACCGCGGAGCGGCTGGAGGCGATGGGGCACAAGGTCGTCCCGGCGACGCTGCCGTTCGGCGAGGAGTTCTCCCGGGACTTCACCAGCTACTGGGGCTACATCGCCTTCCTGATCGCCACCACCGGCAAGCTGCTCCTGGACCCCGGCTTCCAGGCCGGGAAGCTGGACGGCCTCACCACCGGCCTGCGGCGCTCCTTCCACCGCGAGTTCCACCGGACGCCCGGCGTGCTGCGCCGGCTCCGCCGGGCCGAGGCGGCCTACGCGGGGCTCTTCCGCGACCACGACGTGATCCTCTCGCCGGTGCTCGCGCACACGCCGCCGCCGATCGGGCACCTGAGCCCGAACGTCGCCTTCGACGAGCTGCTGGAGCGGTTGCGGCGCTACGTGGCGTTCACACCGGTGAACAACGTGACCGGCGGTCCGGGGATCGCGCTCCCCGGTGAGGCGGCCGGCAACGGCCTGCCGGTCGGCGTCCACCTCTCGGCGGCGCACGGCCAGGAGCGGGTGCTGCTGGAGCTGGCCTTCGCCCTGGAGGCGGACCGGCCGTGGCGGCGGATCCAGGACACCGCGGCCGGGGCCTGAGGGGGCCTGAGGGGGCCGGGGTCCGAGGGGCGGCGGTCGGCTCGTCAGCCCGGCGCGGGGGCGGCGATCGCCCGGGCGGCCCGGACCTCTCGCCGCAGCGGGTCCAGCACACCCTCCGCGCCGTCGGCGGTGTCCGGCCCGGCCCTTTCGTCCGCCCCTCCGTCCGTCCCGCCCGGAACGCCCGGCACGGCCGCGCCGGTGCGCAGCGCGCCGGCGAGGTCGTCCAGCTCCCGGGTGATCTCCGCGACCTCCGCCGCGGGCGGCGCCGGCACCCCGTGGTCCACCCGGACCCGGGTGGCCGTGGTGGCCTCGACGATCCGCTCGACCGCGATCACCAGCGGCCACCAGGCCGCCGCCAGCGCCCCGGTCGGCGGCGGCTCGGTGAGGGCCCGCTGGAACTCCGAGCGCACCGCGGACAGGTCGCGGTAGAGCCCGCGCCGGTGCCGCAGCCGCGCCGGGTGGTCGCGCCCGGGGGCTGCGGCGAAGGCCAGCGAGACGTAGGCCGCGGTGTCCGCGACGGCGTCGGCGAGCCGGTCGCCGATCCGGGTGTGCCAGGACTCCGGCCAGAGCAGGTACCCGGCCACCAGTGAGATCGCGCAGCCGATCAGCGAGTCGTAGAGCCGGGGCAGCACCAGCTGGAAGCCCTGATGGTTGAGCTGGTCGGAGAGCAGCAGGATGACCGGGGTGATCGCGGCGGTCTGGAAGGCGTAGCCCTTCGCCGAGAAGGCCGGGATCAGCATCGCCAGCAGCGCGAGTGTCGGCACGTCCCACCACCCGCGCGGCACCTCGGCGAGCACCGGGATCGCGATCAGCAGCCCCGCCGCGGTGCCGAGCGCGCGGAGCACGGCCCGGGAGAAGACCGAGCCGAAGTCGGGCTTCATGACGAAGGTGACGGTGAGGGTGACCCAGTACGAGCGGGGCACCGCGATCACCGAGACCAGCGCCTGGGCCAGGCCGATGCAGAGCGCGATCCGCAGCCCGTACCGCCAGGACGCCTCGGACAGCAGGGCCGCGCGTGCCGTGCGCCGGGCCCGGATCCTGAGCTCGGCGGGCCGGCCGAGGCGGTCGGTGGCGCCGAACGGGTCGGGCGTGTCCTCCTGCATGACCTCGGCCGCGTACCGCAGCGCCCGGTCGACGGCCCGCTCGGTGGGGCCGGTGGGCGGCGGCAGGCCGAGGACGGGGGAGCTGCGGCCGGGGAGGGCGGTGCCGGGCGGACGGCTGCCGGCGGTGCCCCGCTCCACCGCGTCGGCCAGCCGTCGGGCCGCCGCCGGGTACGCCGGCGCCAGCGGGCCGAGCGAGGCCGGGCGCAGCTTCGCCGAGGAGGCCGCCTCCACCAGCGGGATCACGGCGTTGAGCTGGGCGGTCAGCCGGGCGAGCGCGGGGGAGCGGCCGTGCCGCCGGGTGCGGTGCGAGAGCAGCAGGTCGTACGAGCGGTTCAGCGAGAGCGTGACGGCCTGCCGCCGCTCGTCGTGGGCGGGGCCGCCGGCGGCCTCCAGGAACCCGGCGACGCTGCGGTACGTCCCGGCGACCGCCGACCGCTCCGGCACGCCGCCGCGCAGCGGCCAGCCGAACAGGGCGAGCCCCAGGACGACCAGTCCGCCGAGGGCGAGCAGCAGTGGCGGCTTCCACCAGGGGCTCGGCATCGGCAGGCCGGCACCGACGACGGCGTTGAGCAGGAGCAGCAGCCCCGACGCGGAGGCGACGGCACCGATCGACGAGATCATGCCGGAGACCAGGGCGACGGCCGTGACCACGGCGACGGCCGTCCACCCCTGGCCGAAGACCAGCGTGCCGAGAGTGACGCCCAGGGCACCGAACAGCTGCGGGACGGCGATGTTGAACAGCCGCATCCGGTAGGCGTCCGCGGTGTCGCCGATGACGGCGGACAGCGCGCCCATGGACGCCAGCGCGCCGTAGGCGGGCCGTCCGGCGGCCATGCCGACCGCCAGCGGTGTCGCGAGGCCGACCGCGGCCCGGGCGACGGCGGCCCGGGGGACCGGCGCCGGGTGCGGGCGCAGGCCCTGGGCGAGCCAACTGGGTGGTGCGAGCCGACCGGCCCGCGCGCTCCGTGCCACGGTCCCACGCTAGGCCCTGTCTTGTGGATCAGCCCGGAGCCGCAGCCTGATCCGACCTGATCCGCAGGACGGGCCCTGGGCCCTGCCCGGCCGATACCGCCGTCGGCCGCGGGACCGCGCCCGGGTGGGCGTCAGTGCGCCGAGCCGGCCGGGACGCCGGCGGGGTCGGCCGTGAGCCGGGGTGCGGGGCGGTCCGGGAGGTCGCGCAGCCGGGCCAGTGGGCAGAGGAACAGGGTGGCGGCGGCGAGCGGGACGGCCGCGGTGGCCAGCCACATCGCCGGCCCGACTCCGAACGCGGTGGCGAGCGCCCCGCCGGCGAGTGCGCCCACCGGGATGGTGCCGTAGTTGAGGAACGCGCCGCTGGCGCTGACCCGGCCGCGCAGGTCGGCGGGGACGTAGCTCTGCTGGAAGGTGGCGCGCAGGATGTTTCCGGCCACCACCCCGGCGGCGACGGCGCCGGCGCCGACGACGTAGCAGGCCACGCCGGCGCCCGGCCCGGTGAGCGGGATCAGCAGGGCGAGGGTCGGCAGCCCGAGCTGGAAGAGGAGCATGGCGCGCGCCGTCCCGATCGCGGCGGCCGTCCGGCGGGCCACGGCGGCGCCGGCGATGCCGCCGGCGCCGGCCAGCCCGAGCACGGTGCCGATCGCGCCTTCCCCGAGGTGGGCCCGTTCGACCAGGAAGACGATCTGGATCGCCTGGTAGGACATCAGCACCATGTTGCACAGGGAGCCGTGGAGGACGAAGGTGCGCAGCCACACGTCGCCGGCGATCAGGCGCAGGCCCTGGGCGACCTCGCGGCCCAGCGCCCGCTCGCGCCGCGGCACCGGGGCCTCCCGGTACCGGATCCGGCTCAGGCAGACCAGCGAGACCAGGAAGGTGACGGCGTTGGCGAACATCCCGTTGGCCGCGCCCGCCGCCTGGGCGATCAGGCCGCCGGAGCCGAGGCCGGCGAGCTGGGCGGCCGAGCCGCTGCCGTGCAGCTTCGCGTTGCCCTCGGCCTGGTCGGCGGGCCCGACCAGGCCGGGCAGGTAGGCGGTGTAGGCGGTCTGGAAGAAGACGCCGGCGGTGCCCACCAGCAGCGCGACCGCCAGCAGCAGGCCGACGCTCAGCGCGTCCAGCCAGGCCGCCACCGGCACGGTGGCGAAGAGCAGCAGGGAGGCCGCTGCGGAGGCCAGCATGATCGGCCGTCGGGGTAAGCGGTCCACCCAGGCGCCGACCGGCAGACCGATCACCAGCCACGGCACCCAGGCGGCGGCGCTCAGCAGGCCGATCTGGAACGTGCTCGCGTGCAGGTCGGCGACGGCGATCAGCGGCAGCGCCACCGCGGTGACCGAGGAGCCGAACCGGCCGGCCGTCTCGCCGCACCAGAGCAGCCGGAAGTCCCGGTGGCGGCGGAGCAGCCCGCCGCGCGCGTCGCGGCTCATTCGGCACCTCGCGGCCGGCGCGGGAACGCCTGGATCTGGACGATGACCGGCAGTGCCTCCGGATCGGGTTCGGCGTCCGGGTCGGGGGCGTAGCGGTTGACGAGGTCGGTCAACTCACGGTTGAGGGACTTTAGCTGACTCGGCGTCATGTGCAGGTTGCTCCAGTTGGAGAGGGTGCCGGAGTTGCGCCACTCGTTCTCCCACTCCTCGCCGAGGTAGGAGGTGACGCGGTTGAAGGACTGCTGCACCATCTCGTGCAGGTAGAGCGAGAGCGCGCCGCGGCTGTCCGGATCGTCGCGGAAGTCCACGGTGTCGAGCCGGTTGGACACCGGCACCCGCCGCCACCAGCGCTCGCGCTTGGTGCCGCGGCCGGTCTCCTCCTCGATGAAGCCGTGCTCGGCCAGGTGGCGCAGGTGCCAGCTGACGGTGCCGGTGTTCTCGCCGAGCCGCTCGGCGAGCCGGGTGGCGGTGGAGGCGCCGTCGAGGTTGAGCAGTTCGACGATCTCCATACGCAGCGGGTGGGCGAGTCCGCGCAGGCTGCGGGCGTCGAGCCGGCGCTCGGGCCGGCCGCCGCGGCGCTGCTCGGAGCCTGCCACCGACTGGGGCTCGGGCTGGGGCCGGGAGGGGGTGGCCGGGGGTTCGGGGCGCTCGGTCATGCCGTCAGCCTATGTTGCAGAGAACTCTCTGCATAGGGGAATCTGCAGAGAAACCTCTGCAAGTTGGGTGCGGGGTCGGAGCGGGTCGGACGGCGCGGGTCGGACGGCGCGGGTCGGACGGCGAGGGTCGGACGGCGAGGGCGCCGGGCCTCAGAGCCCGGCGGGCCCGTAGAGCACGTCGACGGTCAGCTGTCCGTCGAACTGGCGGGCCACAGCGGTGTTGGCGACCACCGTGATCAGGGCGTTGGAGTTCTTCGAGGTGAAGACGCAGACCCGGTCGCCCGGCGCGAACCCGTGCGGCGCGTAGCCACTGGCGAACCGGTTGGTCGCGGCCAGGCAGGCGTCCCGGGTGGCGGGCGCGTCGCTCGGGAGGAAGGCCGCCGCGTCCTTGTAGCCGGCGAGCTCGCTGCCGTCGTCGGCCTTGCCGTACCAGCCGAAGGTCTCGTTGGGGCCGTCCCACTTCGACACCGCCGGGCTGTTCGGGTTGCCGAGGTCGACGGCCGTCCCCTGGGGGATGACGGTCCGGTAGCCGCCGGTCCAGCCGGTGGGGGGCGGCGTCGGCGTGGCGACCGGGCTCGGCGCCGGGGTGGCCGGCCGCGAGGTGGCGGGCGCCGGCGGGGCGCTCTGGGCCGGCGGCGGCGCCGGCAGGGGGACGACCTGGGTGCCGCCCCCGCCCGCCCCGGCGCCGCCGTTGGCCGCGCCGGCACCGCTGCCGCCACTCGCGCCGCCGCCCCCGGCGGCGCTGCCGCCGCCGGCCGAACCGCCGCCCGTCCCGGAACCGCCCGTCGCGCCGCCGGCGCTCCCGACGCCGCCGGCCTTGCTGGTGCCGCCTGTGCCGTTGCCGCCGCCGCCCTGCCCGCCGTTGCCCGCGCCACCGGCGGCGGCACCGCCGTTTCCGCCGTTGCCGCCGACGGCGCCGTTCGAGGTCCCCGCGGTGGGCGGGTTCTGCGGCCCGTCCTGGACCGGCGGCGTGGCGTCCGGCCCGGACGGCGTCCCGGCGCCGGTCGGGCGGTCGGTGGCCGTGGCCGCGGCCGTCACCGGGGCCGAGCCCGCCTGGCTCCCGCCGCCCCGGCCGCGACCGCCGGAGGTCAGCGCCACGGTGGCGCCGAGCACCGCCAGGCACACGGCCGTCACGATCAGCGCGACCACGCCGCGCCGGGAGAGCCGCCGACCCGCCCGGGGTACGGTCGGCGCGGCCATGTTGACCGTCGCCGTCTCGCTCTGCACGGTCACGCCGTTCGTGGTGCTGTCGCGAATGGTGCTGCGAACGCTGCTCCGGTCCTCCCCGGCACCGGTCGGGCCGGAACGCGCCGTCCTGCCGTCCTTCTCCCAGTTCACGTGCCGACCCCCACGTCTCCCCGCGGATGTGCGATCCGCCCCGGTGGAGTCCTGCCCGGCCCGGCCCGCTCCCCAACCGGCCCGTCGGGCACGAACATGATCCGGGCCCCCGCCCGCGGCGGCTCTGGCGCGCGTCCGTCCGGATCTGCGCCCGACGGCCGGAGTCCCCTGGCCGGAAACGGGACTGACGGACTGTCCGGCGCCCGTTCGGCCCCGTGATCGGGTAATTCCTCGCCGCAAACCCCGGCGTTCACGCCGGGGACAAGGCGATCCTTGGCCCGGAGCCGCGAAGCGGCGCAGTTCTCTGCGTTGTCAGTGTCCTGTACTAGGGTGATCAACATCAACTCGAAGGGGGTGTTCCATGCTGCAAGGCCGTAAGTACCGGCTTGAACTGACAGGCGTTCAGGCCGAGTTGTGCGAGACGTTCGGTGACGTATGCCGGTCGGTGTGGAACACCGCCTTGGAGCAGCGGCGGGAGTACCGGCGGCGCGGGGCGTGGATGAACTACGTTCCGCAGGCCGCCGAGATGGCGGAGGCGAAGCGGGAGTTCCCTTGGCTCGCGGATGCTCCCTCGCACGTGTTGCAGCAGACCCTCAAGGATCTTGAGCGGGCGTGCAAGGATCACGGCACGTATCGGGTGCGGTGGCGTTCGAAGGCCCGTTGGTCTCCTTCGTTTCGCTTTCCGGCGGGGAACCTGATCACGGTCGAGCGGACCGGCCGTAAGTGGGGCCGGGCGAAGCTCCCGAAGCTCGGATGGGTCCGGTTCCGCTGGGCACGTCCGCTCGGTGGTGACGTGCGTTCCGCGACCGTCACCCGGCAGGGCGCGCACTGGTTCGTGTCGTTCCTGGTCGAGACCGGAACCACGACCCCGGACTGTCACGCCATGCCGCACACGGCCGTCGGGGTGGACCGGGGCGTGAAGGTCGCCGCGACCACCAGCGATGGCGTGTTCCACGATCGGCCGTACGCCACCAAGGGTGAGACCGCGAGGCTGCGGCGGTTGCAACAGCGGCTTTCCCGGTGCAAGCGTGGCAGCAGCCGTCGGCGCGCGGTCGTGGCGAAGATCAACGCGATCACCGGTCGCGTCCGGAACCGGCGCGGAGACTTCTGCGCGCAGACAGCCGCCGATCTGACCACCCGCAACGCGGTCGTCGTGCTCGAAGACCTGCGCACCCGTAACATGACCGCATCTGCGGCCGGGACGGCCGAGGCCCCCGGCAAGCAGGTGGCGCAGAAAGCCGGCCTTAACCGGTCCATCCTGGACAAGGGATGGCACATGCTCGAACTCGCGCTCCGCAACGCGGCGCGCACCACCGGAACGCAGATCGTGCTGGTTCCGGCGGCGTACACCTCCCAGACGTGCAACGAGTGCAAGCACGTGGACCCGAAGTCACGCGAGAGCCAAGCGTCCTTCCGGTGCACGGCTTGCGGACACACCGCGCACGCCGACGTGAACGCCGCGAAGAACATCAAGGCCGCCGGGCAGGCGGTCTCAGGGCGTGGAGACCTCGGGAACACCCGGTCCGTGAAGCGCCAACCACCGGCGACGCGCACCAGCTCGGGGCGAAGCCCCCGCGCGGCACGCGCGGCCGGAATCCCCGTGCTTTAGCGCGGGGAGGAAGTCAACTTCTAGAGTCGCCAGCGGTAGGACCGTAGGACGACCGCACCGGCGGCCGCCCGCTGTGCACGACCGCACCGGACCAGCACGACCGCACCGCGTACACCACGGAGAGGCAAGTATCCATGAGCGAGCAGCAGGCGCCCGAGCCGTTCGAGCCCGTCGACGAGGACTGGCAGACCGCCCTGGCCGTCGTGGCCCACCCCGACGACATGGAGTACGGCGGGGCCGCCGCCGTCGCCCGCTGGACGGCGCAGGGGAAGAAGGTGGTCTACGTGATGGTCACCAGTGGCGAGGCCGGGATCGACTCGCTGAGCCCGGAGGAGTGCGGCCCGCTGCGCGAGGCCGAGCAGATCGCCTCCGCCGCCGTCGTCGGCGTCGACACGGTCGAGTTCCTCGGCCACCCGGACGGCGTACTGGAGTACGGGCTGCCGCTGCGCCGCGACATCGCCCGGGCGGTCCGCCGCCACCGCCCGGACATCGTCATCACCAGCAACTTCCGCGAGACCTACGGCGGTGCCTTCCTCAACCAAGCCGACCACATCGCCGTCGGCCGGGCCACCCTCGACGGGGTGCGGGACGCGGGCAACCGGTGGGTGTTCCGCGAGCTCACGGCCGAGGGGCTGGAGCCGTGGAACGGCGTGCGGCAGATCTGGGCGGTCGCCTCGCCGGATTCGCGGCACGCCGTGGACACCACCGACCACTTCGACCAGGGCGTCGCCTCGCTGGCCGAGCACAAGGCGTACCTGGCCGGACTCGGCGGCGCGATGGCCGAGCCGCGGGAGTTCCTGGAGGGCTTCGGCCGCTCGGCGGGCACCCGGCTCGGCACCCGCTTCGCCGTCCCGTTCGAGGTGTTCCCGCTCCGGTAGCGGGACGGCGGCTGGGGGCGGCGGGGCCGGGCGACGCGGGGGCGCGTCGGCCGCGCCGCTACCGCGGGTCCTCCGGGGCCCGCGGCTCCTGCCGCTCCGGTGGCTCCGGTGGCTCCGGTGGTTCAGGTGGCTCCGGTGGTTCCACCAGCTCCCGGGTACCGGACGGCTCCGGTGCGCCGCCCGGCTGCCCCTGCCCCTGCCCCCGGCCCTGCGCCGGCCCGTTGCGCTGCCGGCCGCCGCGCCGGCGGCGCAGCACGGCCCGGACGGCGAGCACCGCGCAGACCGCGAGCAGGCCGAACAGCAGCCAGAGCTGGTAGCGGACCACCGCCCGGTAGATGGTGCCGATGTTGGTGCCGGCCAGGTAGCCGAAGGCCGACCAGACGCCGACCCAGAGCGCCGCGCCGAGCACGTTGAACGGCTGGAACCGCCGCCACGGCATCTCGGTGGTCCCGGCGATGATCCCGTTGGTCTGCCGCAGCCCGTCCACGAAGCGGGCCACCGTGACCACCTTCCCGCCGTGCCGGGCGAAGAACCCGTCGGCGCGCTCCATCCGGGCCGGTGTGAGTGCCACGTAGCGCCCCCAGCGGTGGACGAAGGCGCGGCCTCCGGTGCTGCCGATCAGGTAGCCGAGGCTGTTGCCGACGACGGCGGCCGCGAAGGCGATCGTCACCACGGCGGCCAGACTGAGGTGCCCGGCGCCGGCGTAGACGGCGGCGAGCACCAGGATGGTCTGGCCGGGGGCGGGGATTCCGCAGTTGTCCAGCAGGACGAAGAGCGCCACCGCCGGATAGCCGTACTGGTCGAGCAGCGGCGCGAGCCCGGCGAGTGCGCCGGGCAGTTCGGGCGCGGACGCGGACACGTGGCTCACCACCCCGCGCCGCGGCGGCGCGGGGTGGTGGTGGCCTGGGTCAGTGGAGCGCCTCGCGGCGTTCGATGTTGCAGTCGGGCCCGGGGTAGATCAGGCCTACGTGGCCGTCCTCGAAGCGGACCATGTACGGCGGCTCGCCCTCCTGGCCGCGCACCTCGATGATCTCGCCCTTCTGGTCGACCATGCCCACCGACCTGCTGTGGATGTGGAGCTGGTCACCTACCGCTGCCTGCATGGTCTGCTCCTCGGGTAGCTGTGGCCGCGCGCGGGCGGCCGTTCTGCTTCCACTGTGCTGCGGCGGAGGCGGGCTCGCAACGTCGTGGTGGGCCGGCACGCGGCCGTGTCGCGCGCCGGGAGCTGCCGGTTCGTGCCGTCCGTTCCCGGGCGGGTGCGCGGTGTGTCCGGCTCGGCGCAGGGTGTGCCGGAGGCCCGTCCCCGGCCCCGCTTCCGTGGGGTCCGGTGGCCGTCAGCGCGGGCCGAACTGCGCGGCGAGGTAGCAGCGGATCAGCTGCTTGCACTCGGCGATCAGGGCCGGGTCGCCCTCCGGGTCGCTGCGGAAGGCCAGCTTGAGGACGGCGTCCGCCGCCTCCAGGGCCACCCGCAGCCCGAGCGTGAGTGCGGCCGGGTCGGCCGTCGCGAACAGCTCGGCGCCGAGCGCCTGCAGGCGCAGCGCGACGGCCGTGTTGTTGTCGAGCTCGGCGTCGAGCAGGTGCTGGTCGTCCCGGACGCCGGCGGGGACGGCCGCGTCGGCCAGTCCGAAGTCCACCTGACCGAAGCCGGGCACCGTCCGCTTCATGACGACGAACTCGTCGACCGCCAGATCGGTGAACCCGGCCGGCCCGGCCGGGGACTCCGCCAGCAGCCGCTGCTCGACGCGCCCGAGGTAGAGGTCGAGGTTGCGGCCGGCCAGTGCCGCCAGCAGGTCCTCCTTGCCGGCGAAGAACTGGTAGAGCGTGCCGATGGGCACCTGCGCGCGGTGCGCGACCTCCTTGGTGGTGAGCGCGCCGGCGCCGACCTCGTCGAGCAGCCCGGCACAGGCGTCGAGGATCCGGCCGTAGCGCTCCTGGCTGCGCTGCTGCACCGGGCGCCGACGGCCCGGACCGGTCCGCTCGACGGTCTGGTGACTCCTCGTGTCCGCGCTCATGGGGCCACTGTGCCGCATCGGGCGTTCCCCCGGCCAATTCCCGCCCCCCGCCGCCGTGCCGCGCCGGCCGCTTCGCGGCCTCCGGGCAGGCCCTTCCGGCCGTTGCGGGACACGGCCCCGTGCCGTTCGCCGGAGGGCCGGACTCCGGATGCCGGGAGTTGTCCGTGAACAGTCGTCAGGAGTGGTAGCGTCCTGCCCTGCCACGACCGCGGCACTCCTCCCCGGTGACCGTTCGGTTCCTGGTGTCCGTGCTCAGCACCGTCCCCCTTCCAGACCGCACGGGGCCCGGCCCCGTTCGCCAAGACCGCTGCGACCGCCCCGGGTTCACCGCTCCGGGTCGTCCACGGCCTCGGGCTCACCGGCCTCCCTCCGCCGGTACGTCGAGTCGCCGCGATTCCCGGGACCGGGCAGCGGGGTGAACGGGTCGCCGCCGCCTGCCTTGACCCACCGGGATGACGAATGAAGAAGCTCGTGCACCGCGCGCTCGCGGCAGGGGCAGCCCTGACCGCGTGCGTCGCGATGACCGCGGGAGCCGGCACCGCCGCCTCCGCCGCACCGGCAACACCCACCACCGCACCCGCGGCCGCCGCTGCGCCGGTGCCGCTCACCGGCCCGCAGCTCGCCACCTCCTGGACCGCCCCGCTCAGCACCCGCGGGCGGTACATCGTCGACGCGGCCGGCAACCGATTCAAGCTGAAGGCCGGCAACTGGGCGGGCGCCCAGGGCACTTGGCAGGGCAGCGGCTCCACCACCGACCCGGCGAACAACCAGGCCGGCCAGGTCTCCTACAACCTGCCGCTCGGCCTGGACCGGGCGCCGATCGCCGACATCCTGACCGGCTTCCACCGCCTCGGCATCAACAGCGTCCGGCTGCCCTTCGCCAACGCGATGATCCACGACACCGCGCCGGTGCCGGACGTCGCCGTCACCGCCAACCCGCAGCTGAAGGGGAAGACCCCGCTGCAGGTCTACGACGCCGTGGTGGCCGCGCTGACCGCCGACGGCTTCGCGGTGATCCTCAACAACCACACCACCAGCTACCGCTTCTGCTGCGGCCTGGACGGCAACGAGCGCTGGAACAGCGGCCAGTCCACCCAGGCCTGGGAGGACGACTGGGTGTTCCTGGTGAGCCGGTACAAGGACAACAAGCGGGTGGTCGGCGCCGACCTGCGCAACGAGGTCCGCCGCGACACCTGGGACGACCCCAACTGGGGCATGGGCGACAGCCACGACGAGTTCGCGGCCTTCGAGGAGGCGGGCAACCGCATCCTCCGGGCCGACCCCGACATGCTGGTCGTCATGGAGGGGATCAACTGGTACGGCATCCCCGCCGCGATCTTCAGCCACGGCCGGCCCAACCTCACCCCGGTCCGCACCCTCTCCAACACCCTGATCGACTCGGGCAAGCTGGTCTACGCGGCACACTTCTACGGCTACACCGGCCCGGCCAACACCGGTGCGGGCAGCGGCCCGGGGGCCACCAGCGACCCGCGCTACCAGGACTTCACCCCCGAGCAGCTGGCGCAGGTCGTCAACGACGAGGCCCTGTTCGTGACGGAGTCCGGCCAGCACTTCACCGCACCGGTGTGGATCAGCGAGTTCGGCGCCGGCGGGCGCGGCGACACGGACGCCAAGGGGCAGGCCTGGTTCGACCACTTCACCGCGATCCTGGCGGCGAACGACACCGACTTCGCCATCTGGCCGCTGGTCGGCTGGCAGAACGCCGGCGTCCCGAACGACAGCTGGGCGCTGCTGCACTTCGACACCGCAGGCCGGGCGCTCAGCCTGGAGGACCCGGGCGACTGGCGCGCCCCGTACTGGAACCGGCTGCTCGCGGCCCCCTCCCGCACCGGTCAGGTCGCACCGGGCCCGCGCTGGAACATGCTCGACCTCGACCACACCGACTTCAACGTCTCCCGGCGGATGCTCGCGCAGCCCGACTGGAGCCCCGGCAACCGCAAGGCCAACTGCCCGGACGGCCAGCGCCTGGTCGGCCTCGCCCGCAGCGACAGCCGGGGCCTGTGCACGGACGCGGGCGCGCCCGCGCCCCGCACCGGCGACTGGGTGACCGTCACCGACGAGCGGTACGTCACCCACGGGGACTGGGCCGCCGGCTACAACAAGCTGCAGTGCCCGGACAACACGTACGCGGTCGGCTACAGCGTCCGCTCCAACGCGATGTCCGCCCTGCTCTGCGCCCCGGCGGCCGCGCTGCCGCTGTCCGGGCGCAACGTCTGGTTCGACCACGGCGACAACCGGCCCGCGACCGGCGGTTCCACGGCCAGTGACTGGGCCCCGGGCTACTACAAGGGCCAGTGCACGGACGACGAGTACGTCGCCGGTGTCGCCTTCACCTGGAAGTGGCTCCACTACGGCGTCCCGGACGCGCTGCTCTGCCGACCGGTGAAGTGATCCGGGGGAGCACCACCCGACGGTGCCCCCGCCGGCGGTCCGACCGCCGGCGGGGGCACCGTTCGTCCGGGCGCCGCCGTTGCCGCCGCCCGGGGTGACACCGGCCACGCCCGCCCGACAGCTTGTACGGACAACTCAAGGCGTTCGCCTGACGTACAGCCGGCCGCCACGAGCGGTCCTCCGGGTGGTACCCCGCCCACGCTGTCCTTGGGGCGCCGTCCTCCCCCCGACACGCAGAGGTCACCCACCATGGCTGAGCTGAGCCGCCGGCGATTCTTCCAACTGACCGGCGCGACAGTCGCGTTCTCGGCACTGTCACAGAGCATCGCGCGCGCCGCGTCCATCGCCCCGCAGGGCAGCACCGGCACCATCCAGGACGTCGACCACATCGTCGTGCTGATGCAGGAGAACCGTTCGTTCGACCACTACTTCGGGGCGATGAAGGGCGTCCGGGGCTTCGGCGACCCGCGCCCGGTGACCCTGCCCAGCGGAAAGCCGGTCTGGTACCAGACGGACAGCTCGAAGAAGGAGGTGCTGCCGTTCCGCCCCCAGGTGAACGACCTGGGCATGCAGTTCGTGCAGGACCTGAACCACGACTGGGCCGGCGGCCACAAGGCCTTCAACAACGGCAAGTACGACCAGTGGATCCCCGCCAAGACGGCCACCACGATGGCGTACCTGACCCGCCAGGACATCCCGTTCCACTACGCGCTCGCGGACGCCTTCACCATCTGCGACGCGTACCACTGCTCGTTCATCGGCTCCACCGACCCGAACCGCTACTACATGTGGACCGGCTACACCGGGAACGACGGTGCCGGCGGCGGCCCGGTGCTGGGCAACCAGGAGGCCGGCTACGGCTGGACGACCTACCCGGAGCGGCTGGAGAAGGCCGGGGTCTCCTGGAAGATCTACCAGGACATCGGCGACGGCCTGGACGCGGCCGGCGGCTGGGGCTGGATCAACGACGCGTACCGCGGCAACTACGGCGACAACTCGCTGCTGTACTTCAACAACTACCGCAACGCCAAGCCCGGCGACCCGCTCTACCAGAAGGCCCGCACCGGCACCGACGCCAAGGCCGGCGAGGGCCTGTTCGACGGCCTCCGGCGGGACGTGCAGGCCGGCACGCTGCCGCAGATCTCCTGGATCGCCGCCCCCGAGGCGTTCACCGAGCACCCCAACTGGCCCGCCAACTACGGCGCCTGGTACGTCTCCCAGGTGCTGGACGCGCTGACCTCCAACCCCGACGTGTGGGCCCGCACCGCGCTGTTCATCACCTACGACGAGAACGACGGCTTCTTCGACCACGTCGTACCGCCGTTCCCGCCGTCCTCCGCCGCACAGGGGCTGTCGACGGCGTCGACCACGGCGGACTACCACCCGGGCAGCACCGGCTACGCGGCCGGCCCCTACGGCCTCGGCCAGCGGGTGCCGATGCTCGTCGTCTCGCCCTGGAGCACCGGCGGCTACACCTGCTCCGAGACCTTCGACCACACCTCGATCATCCGGTTCATGGAGCGCCGCTTCGGCGTCCAGGAGCCCAACATCTCGCCCTGGCGGCGGGCGATCTGCGGCGACCTGACCGCGGCCTTCGACTTCACCAGCTCGAACGCGGCGCCGGCGGCGCTGCCCTCGACGGCCGGCTACCTCCCGCCGGACCGCAACCGCCACCCGGACTACGTGCCGACCCCGCCGGCCACCGGCACCATGCCCAAGCAGGAGCGGGGGAGCAAGCCCACCCGCCCGCTGAAGTACGCGCCGTACGTCGACGGCGCGGCCGACACCGTCGCGGGCAAGTTCGGCCTCACCTTCAGCGGCGGGGCCGCGGCCGGCGCCCAGTTCCTGGTGACCTCGCCGATTCGCCCCGACGGCCCGTGGACGTACACCGCCGAGGCGGGCAGGTCGGTCGCGGACGCCTGGAACACCAAGTACTCCAAGGGCCTCACCGACCTGACCGTGCACGGTCCGAACGGCTTCCTGCGCCGCTTCCGCAACCCCGGCAGGACGGCCGGCCCCGAGGTCACCGCGCGCCACAACGCGACCACCGGCAACCTCGACCTGACGTTCACCAACGCGGGCAGTGCCGACGCCGTCCTGACCGTCGCCGACGCCTACGGGGGCGCGCCGACCAAGGTCACCGTCCGCCGGGGCGCGACGGTCGCCTTCACCGTCGACCTGGCCGCCGGGCACCGCTGGTACGACGTGACCGTCACCTCCAGCACCTCGACGGACTTCGTCCGCCGCCTGGCCGGGCACGTCGAGACCGGTGCCTCGGGCGTCTCCGACCCCGGGATCCTCACCTACTGATCCACCGCCCCGCCGATCCATCGGCAGGGCGACGGCCCGCGCTGCCCCGGGTGCCGCACGGTGCCCGGGGCAGCCGCGCGCCGCTGTCGGGCGGGAGCGGATCCGCCGGCGGCCGGGGGCGGAGGTCCGCGGCTCAGTCGCCGGGCCGCACCGGGTGCCACTCGGCCAGCACGATGGTCGCGTCGTCGCGCAGCCGGTGGTCCTGGTGGGCCGTCAGGCTGTGGATGAGCCGGCGCAGCGCCTCCGGGGCGGGGTCGCCGCCGGCCATGTGCTGGACGATGGTGTCGGCGAGGCGCTCCTCTCCGTAGAGTTCGCCGCTCGCCGAGCGTGCCTCGGTCACGCCGTCGGTGTAGACGAGCAGCCGGTCGCCGGGCTGGAGCCCCGTGTGGTGGGTGACCGGCGCGGTGTTGCTGTGGAAGCCCAGGCCGAGGGGCAGCTGGGCCCGGCGGGACAGCGCCTCGGGCAGCACCCGGCGGTCCCTGATCAGCAGGGGCGACGGGTGGCCGCAGTTCACCCAGGTGAGCCTTCCGGTCGTGGTGTCCAGATCGGCGAGGACGGCGGTCAGCAGGCGGCCGGGGATCCACTCGACGAGAGTCCGGTCGATCGTGCGGGCGACCTCGGCGAGGCTCCCGCCGGCCCTGCGGGTCGAACGGCAGGCGGCCAGGGCGACCGCGCTGGTCCCGCCGGCGGCGAGGTCGTGCCCCATGGCGTCGAACACCGACAGGTGCAGGACGTTGCCGATCATGCTGTGGTCGAAGGCGTCGCCGCCCACGTCGTAGGCGGGCTCCAGCACCGCACTGGAGGTGACGGTCCGGGTACCGATGGTGCGCGGCGGCAGGAAGCCCCAGAGCAGTTCGGCCTGCAGGCTCATCGTCGTGCGCCGCATGGTCCGGGCGATGACGTCGCCGTACGCGGCCCGGGAGACCACCAGCAGGGCGATCAGGCCGGCCAGGGCCTCGCAGTCGGCCAGCGCCCGCTCGTCGAGGGCCGGTGCCTCCACCCGCAGCGTCCCGATCCGCTCCACGCCGTCGATCAGCGGCAGCCAGCCCACCGCCGGCGGGCCCGCCGACACCTGGGTCCGCTGCAGCCGGTAGGCCCGCCCGCCGAGCGAGCCCTCGATCGCGACGGCCGGGTGGCGGACCTCCGAGGCCGGGTCCGGGAGTGGGACGAGCCGGTGCTGTTGCAGGTCGGCCAGGAACACCCAGGCCTCCGACAGCCCCAGCCCCCGGGCCGCCTCCCGCACCAGGTCGGGCACCTCCCACGGCCAGCCCACCCGGGCCCGCGCCATCGCGCGGGTGAGGACGCGCCCGAGGCGTCCGTCGTCGGCAGCCACGACCTCACCTCCTGGAGCGGTTCGCGGGCCTACCGAGCGGCTGCCCGGGGCCGCCGCACCGAAACCCGGAGCCGGCCGTGGGGGCCACGGCCCGCCCCGGCGGCCGCGGCCCGTCCACCCCCGGCCGGGACCGGAACGCGGAACGGCCCGCCCACCCCGGGCGGGGGTGGACGGGCCGCGTCGGTTCACCGGAGCGGGCTCAGCTCAGCCGGGTCGGCACCGGCCGCTTCCCGTCGAGCGAGGCGACCCCGATGGGGGTGAGCGCCTCGGGGAAGAGCTGCACGTCGGCGACCTGGCCGGCGGCGTACTCGCCGTAGGTGCCCTTGTAGAGGCGGCGTCCGAGCTCCAGCGGACCGGTCGCGTTCCAGACCGTGCCCGCGTACTCGGCGGTGCCCGCGGCCTCGCCGTTGACGTACAGGCGCAGGTCCGCGGAGTCCGCGTCGTAGACGCCCACCAGGTGGTACCAGGTGTTGGTCTTCGGTGCCGCGGCGCCGCTGGTGGGGCCGTAGGCGCTGGTGAAGGTGCCGGTGGTGTCGTCCGCGTGGGCGTGGCCGAAGGCGAACGCGTGCGCCCCGCTGGAGTAGTACAGCTGGAGGGCGTTGGCGTTGGTGCCGGACTGCGAGACGAACGTGGAGTTGGCGGTGAGGCCGGTGAGCTTCACCCAGGCCGACACCGTGTAGCTGCGGCCGGTGTCCACCGCCGGCCCGGCGGCCTCGGCGTACGCGGTGGAGCCGTTGAGGGTCAGGGCCCCGCCGCGCGCCGGGTCGGCCCCGACGGTCGCGCCGCCGTTGAGGGTCAGCCCACCGGTCGGGCGGACGCTGTCCGCGGTGCTGTCCAGCTTCCACCAGGCGGAGGGCTGACGGACGTTGCCGATGCCGACCGGGGCCCCGAACTGGGCCAGGCCTGCGGCCGGTGCCGCACCGGGGTACTCGGTCAGCCGGCCGGACCGGGAGCCGGCGTAGAGCGCGGGGAACCCGGTGCCCTGCACGTCGCCCGGGGAGGCGACGACCGGGTGGTCCCGGTCGGCGACGCCGAGCGGCAGCACCTTCTGCGCGGTCGGCAGCACGTTGCCGGTGGTGGCGGCCCACTTCTGGTCGGCGATGTTGAGGCAGTCCCAGATGATCGTCTGGGTGCGCGGGTTGCGGTTGCCCGCCGGGTCGGCCAGGCAGCGGCCGGACTGCGGGTTCTTCAGGGTGCCCGGGTTCGGGCCGGGGACCCACTGCTGGGCGGCGGTGTTGTTGCACTGGTAGAGCTGCACCGGCGTGCCGTTGTCGGTGCCGCCCTTCAGCACGTCCAGGCACTTGCCGAGGGCGTGGACGCTGCCGTCGGCGCCGAGCGTGAACTGCTGCGCGTCGGTGCCGTTGCAGGTGTACATCCAGGCCGCGGTGCCGTTGGCGGTCTTGCCGCCCGCGATGTCCAGGCAGAGGTTCTTGTTGCCGGTGTCGAGCACGCCGGAGACCAGCGGAGCGTGGGTCGGCGCGGCGATCTTCGTGGTCGGCACGCCGGCGCTGAAGGTCAGCGGGAAGGTGCTGACCGCGCCGGTGACGTCGTCCCGGGCCCACAGGGTCGGCTGGCCGCCCACCGTGCCGGGGGCGAGCAGGGTGGTGCCGCTCCAGTCACCGGTGCCGATCCGCACGCCGGCCCCGAGGTTGCAGCCCGCCTGGAACGTCCCCGGGAAGTACCAGAGTTCGCCCTTGTCGACGGTGATCAGGTCGGGGGCGTCGGCGAACTGGGCGAGCTTGCCGGGGGCGAGGATCTGCGTGACGTTGTTCCAGGTGCCGTCCGAGCCCTTGGCCGGGCAGGAGGACGAGTTCCGGATCGGCACCACGTTCTGGGTGAGCGTGAAGCGCCCCGTCGTGCCGCCGGGCGTCACGGCGTCGTTCTGGTAGAGGTACAGCTCGTGGGTCGACCTGGAGTAGGCGAACAGGTCGTCCACGTTGGTGCCGGTGGCGGTGCCCCGGTGGGCGACCAGGTAGTTGTTCCACCCCGTGCCGTCCGGGCTCTGGGCCCTGGCGGAGGCGCTGACCGGCGGACCGGCCGGGTCGGCGTTGCCGCGGACCAGGACGAGGTCGCCCTCGGTGGTGGGGGCGAGCAGGTCGGGCACCGCGTCACCGTCGAGGTCGCCGGCGGTCACCTTGGTGGCCGGGTTCCAGGGAGCGAAGAAGCTGTACTGGCCGACGGTGCCCTGGCTGTTGCCGGCGTTGTCCACGGCCCGGACGAACAGCGTGTGCGCGCCCCACTGGGCGGCGCTCAGCACGATCGGGACCTCGGCGGTGGCGCTGCCACCGGTGGTGGCCACGGCGTTGACCGAGGCGGCGCCGTTGGCCGGGATGTTGGCGTCCAGCGCGTACTCGAAGCGGTCGACGCCGCTGCTGACGCAGCTGCCCCGGGTGCAGCCGGTGGGCGTGGGGTCGTTGGAGGTCACCGTGATCTTGACGCCGGTGTCACCGGCGTGGCCGGTGGGCGCCTTGTCGCCGCCGAGCGGCGGGAAGACCGGCGAGTCGGTGAAGGAGGCGATGCTCGGCGCGCTCAGGTCGACCTTGAAGTAGCAGTTGGCGGACCAGGGGCTCGCCAGGGTGCCGTCCTCGGCCTTGACGTGCCACCCGTACTGGTGGCCGTCGGCGACCTTGAAGCCGATGTTGACCCGGGTGGTGCCGCCGTCGCTGACCCAGCCGCTGACCGGGGCGCCCTTGTCGGTCGAGCCGCCGTCGGCGGCCGCCGTCTTGGTGTCCCAGACCTCGTACCGGGAGCGCAGGTTGACCCCGCTCATCTCGGTGTCGAGGTGCGCGTTGAGCGTGATGTCGGAGGCGTCCCCGGCCAGGCCGGACTGCCCGATCCAGCCGTCCGCCGCGCCGGCGCAGCCGTTGCTTGCCGGGGCACGGGTGGCCGGGGTGGTGCCCAGGCCGTCCGGCACCTCCGGCGCGATGTCGAACACCGTGGTCAGGTAAGGGTTGTTGGCGAAGCGGACGAAGTCGTCGTTGCTGCTCGACTTGGACTCGTTGCCCCAGAGCCCGAAGGTCCAGCTGTCCTTGACGCCGGAGAGCTTCCTGATCTGGCCGGTGACGTCGAAGTTGGCGTCGTGGTTGCCGCACTTCTGGCCGATGTTGGAGCTCTTGACCTTCTGCGTGCCGCCGATGTAGCCGTCACCGGTGATGTCAGGCTGGTTGTTCCAGCTGGTGGAGCCGCTGATCGCGGTCACCGTCGCGAGCTTCACGCCGGTCTCGTTGTCGCAGTCGAACGAGGCCCCGTAGGTCGAGGTCAGGTGGACCACCGACTTGGAGATCACCATCTTCTTGTCGAGGTTGGCGATGTTCAGCTCGAAGTAGGCGCGGTTGAGGCCGAAGCAGTCCTGCCAGCGCTGGTAGCCCACGCCCTCGCCGTTGTCCTGGGCGTCGTCGTACGGGCTCTGGCTCGCGCAGCCCTCCTTGACGGTGACGAAGTGGCTCTTCTTGCTGGTGATCGGGCTGGTGTACGGGTCGATGTACAGCGGCCAGACGGTGTCGGCGCCGCCCAGCAGGCCGGCGTCCGGCACCAGGGTGAGGGTGCCGGCCTCCTGGCTCACGGCGATCCGCTTGACCTGAGCAGAGCTGCCCGGCTGCTCGGGGGTGGAGACCGTGGCGGGGGCGGTGCCGGCGGGCGCGGTGTCCGCGGGGGCGTCGGCCTGCGGTGCGGCCTGCGCGGCCGGTGACTTGGCGGCCGACGACTTGGCGGCCGGTGAAGGCGCTGCGGCGGTCGGGGCGGAGGAGGGCGCGGCGGTCGTGGCCGAGTCCCACATCAGCGGGGTCGGCGAGCGGAAGACCGCGCTGCCGTCGGCGGCGGTGACCGCCACCCGGCCGTCCTGGTCGGTCGTCAGCGACAGGCCCGCGCTCACGCCGGTGGTCAGCTTGAGCGCGCGGAGTGCCGGGTTGGCGGCCGCCTTGGCGTCGTGGACGATCAGGACCTCGTGGAAGCCGCCCTGGTCGGTGCTGGTGACCTTGAGGTCGACGCCCGGCAGGACGCCGTTGTATTGCGCGGTGCTGCCGCTCACCACCGGTGCGGGGAGCGGGAACGGGAGGCTGTAGGAGAGCTTGCGCCCGTCGGCGTCGGTGAGGGTGGCCAGCGGTCCGCCGCCCCCGCCGGAGAGGGCCAGCCCGGACGGGGTGGCCGCGGGGGAGAGGGTGCCGTCGCCGTTCCTGGTCAGGGAGGCGTCGACGTCCTTCCAGCGGCCGTCCTTGCGCACCCGGGCGGGCTGCAGGTGGGAGGTGACGGTGAAGGTACCGTCGGCGTTGGCGACGGTCTGCGTGGTCTCGGTGGTCAGACTCTCGACGGTGACCGGCCCGCCGGTCCGCGCGGCCTCGGCCTTGGCGGCCGCCAGCGGCGAGTCCGCCGCGGGGGTCGCCGGGCTCGCGGGCCCGGCGGCGGTCGGACCGTCCGCGAGCGCCGGTCCGGCGCTGCCGAGCAGCAGGCCGGTGACCGCCGCCGACAGCGCCAGACGGCGTGTCAGTGTGCGCGCCGGATTTCTCCGGGCGCGGAGGAACTCCCCCATGGATCGCCCTTTCAGGGACCGGCGGCGGGCGATCCCGGGCGCCGCTGTGTTTCTCCTCACAGGGTGATCGCCCCGTGGCCCCCCGCCACGTGTCGGAATTGCGGTCGTTTACTCACCCTGGTGCCTGTTGTGAAGGCCATTTGGGGCCCGTGTGGCGGAAGAGGTCAGAGTGGCCGCTGGGGAAGGCTATTGCTCTGACTCGGCCATGGCAATAGCGTTCCGAGCGGCCAGACGTGCCGTCAGCTGGTGATTCGTCAGATCACCGGCCATTTTTGTTTCTCTGGGGGATTGCACATGCGCGCAGGACCGCGCGGAGTCAGATGTGCCCGCAAACGGGCCTGGATGGAACGGGGAATCGTCGCCGTCGCGACGGCCACCCTCTTCTCAATGGCGACCCCGCTCGCCGTCGCCGACTCCATTGTCGGCGGATATCAGTACACGGACCGGAGTTGGGACGCCGACCCGCTCCCCGATCAGCCGAAGGTCCCCGGCGCCCCGGTGGGCGGCCGCGGGAAGAGCCTGCCGGCACCGGCGATCCCGCCCGGGGCGCGGGAGTTGGTGCCGCATGCGGTGAAGCCCGTGCAGTGGCCGGCCGCCGCGACCGCCACCGTCGACCTGGGGAAGACCCCGGCGGTGCGCAGCCTCTCGGCGCCCGCCGGTGAGGCGAAGGCCGCCGGCCTGCCGGTCTCGGTCTCGCCCGCCGCGCCGACGGCGCTCGGCGTCCGGGCCAAGTCCCTTGCGCCGGCGGTCGCCCCGGTCAGCCCGGTCTCCTCGGTCCGGGTGAAGCTCGCCGACCGGGGCCAGGCCAAGCGGGCCGGCGTGGACGGCCTGTTGGTCGGCCTGGACCGGGCCGACGCCCGGACGGAGACCGGCAGTGTCGCGGTCTCCCTGGACTACGGCGCCATCGAGCAGGCGTACGGCGGCGGTTGGGCCTCCCGGCTGCAGCTGGTGGCGATGCCCGCGTGTGCGCTCAGCACTCCGCAGCTGGCCGCCTGCCGCACCCGCACGCCGATCGAGGCGGTCAACGACCCGGTCAACCGGAAGCTGAGCGGCACCGTCGCGCTCGCGGCCGCCGGCGCCGGAACGGCGAAGGCGGGCAGTGCCTTCGCCGCACCGGCCGCGGCTGCGGCCGCGCAGTCCTCCGGCGGCGTGGCGGTGGCGGCGGTGGCCGGCACCAGCGGTTCCCAGGGCGACTACGGGGCGACCTCGCTGTCCGCCTCGGGCGCCTGGTCCGCCTCCGCCTCGGGCGCCTTCACCTACCGCTACCCGATCACGGCGCCCCCGTCCCTGGGCGGCGCGGCGCCGACCGTCGGGCTCGCGTACGACTCGCAGTCGGTGGACGGCGAGACCTCGGCGCGCAACTCGCAGTCCTCCTGGATCGGTGACGGCTGGTCCTACAGCCCCGGTTTCATCGAGCGCTCCTACAAGAGCTGCAAGGACCAGGGCATCAAGGACTCCGGTGACTCCTGCTGGGCCGGCTGGAACGCCACGATCTCGCTCGGCAGCCACAACGGCCAGCTGCTGAGGGACTCCGACGGTGTCTACCACCTGCAGACCGACGACGGCACGAAGATCGAGCGGCTGTCCGGCGCGAGCAACGGCCTCTGGCAGGGCGAGTACTTCAAGGTCACCACGACCGACGGCACCGCCTACTACCTCGGCCTCAACCACGCCCCGGGCGGCACCACCGACGACGCCACCGACAGCGCCTGGGGCATCCCGGTCTACCACCCCAAGTCGGGTGACCCCTGCCACAGTTCGGACAAGGGCGACGACTCCCAGTGTGACAAGCCGGTCGGCTACCGGTTCAACCTGGACTTCGTGGTCGACCCGCACGGCAACGTGCAACGCTACGACTGGGCGACCGAGTCGAACTACTACAACATGGGCTTCGGCCAGGTCCCCGACGAGGACAAGGACGAGAAGGGCGGCACCCTCACCAAGTACACCCGGGGCGGCCGGCTCACCCAGATCTCCTACGGCTACCAGCTGGCGGACGCCCGGGCGGGCCGCGAACCGGCCGCCAAGGTGGTCTTCCGCACGGCGCAGCGGTGCACCACGTCGGACACCGTCTGCAAGGACGGCAACCTCTCCTCGGACACCGCGGCCGACTGGCCCGACACCCCGTACGACCTGAACTGCCCCTCCGACTGGAAGACCAAGATCGGGGAGGAGGGCGACACCAAGGGCGTCTGCCTGATCAGCGGGCCGACCTTCTGGCAGACCTACCGGCTGAAGGGCATCGACACCAAGGTCCGGACCGCGTCCGGCTGGCAGGACGTCGACACCTACGAGCTGAAGCAGGTCTTCTCCGACGCCGGCGGCACCTATGACCCGGTCACCGGCAAGACCCAGGACCCGAAGGCCAGCGGCTCGCTGCAGTCGGTGATGTGGCTCTCCGAGATCGTCCACACCGGCAAGGACACCTCCGCCGGCGGTGACGGCCCGATCACCCTCGACCCGGTCACGTTCGTCGGCATCGAGATGGACAACCGGGTCGACGGCCTCACCCCGGCCGCGCCGCCGCTGTACCACCCGCGGATCTCCAGCGTGCAGACCGAGACCGGCGAGTCGGTCGCGGTCACCTACCGGGCCCCGGAGTGCTCGCGCGAGAAGAAGACCATGCCGGCCTCGGCGGACTCCAACACCATGGCCTGCTACCCGGTGTTCTGGAACACCCCCGGCGGCGTCGAGCCGATCGAGGACTGGTTCCACAAGACCCTCGTCGCCCAGGTCACCTCCAGTGACCGGACCAAGGCCGGTTCGCCGGCCAAGGTGACCAACTACACCTACGCGGACGGCGCCGCCTGGCACCGGGACGACGCCGAGCTGACCGACGACAAGCACCGGACGTGGAACGACTTCCGCGGCTACCGGACCGTCACCACCACCACCGGCGCCGCGCCGGACCCGATCACCCAGAGCACCGTCTCCTACCTCCAGGGCATGGAGGGCGACTACAAGAAGGACGGGACCCGGCGCAGCGTCAAGGTGAAGAACTCGCTCGGCGAGGAGATCACCGACAGCCCCTGGCTGGCCGGCACCCCGTACGAGAGCCAGGGTTTCACCAAGGCCGGCGGCACCGTCGTCACCAAGACCCTGACCGACCCGCCGGCCTCGGTGGTCGTGGCGACCGCGGACCGCACCGCCTGGACCTCGGAGGACCCGAAGCCGGACAAGCTCTCCACCCTGCCCGACCTGGTGTCGCGCCGGGCGACGTCCAGCAGCAGCCGTTCGCTCGGTCTGCTCAGCGACAACAAGACGTGGCGGACCACCCGGTCCAGCACCGTCTTCGACGACCTGGGCCGGATCTGGAAGGCCGACGACCAGGGCGACCTGTCCGACCCCTCCCAGCGGACCTGCACCATCACCACGTACGCCGACGCTCCGGCGGACAACCCGATGATGCTGGTCTACCCGAAGGAGACGATCAGCGTCTCCGGCTCCTGCGACACCAAGCCGGGCCGCAGCACCACGCTCTCCCACAAGCGGGTCTACTACGACGGTGACGGCACCGTCACCAATCCCGGCACCCTGGGCCGGCTGGGCCAGCGCCCCGGTTCGCTCGGCCTGGTCACGGCCACCGAGTCGGTCACCGGCTACGACGCCGCCGGCAAGGCGCAGTTCCAGGTGCTCGGCGCGATGAGCTACGACCGCTACGGCCGGGTCGGCGCGAGCACCGACGCGGCCGGTGGGACCACGTCGACCACGTACGCGCCGGTCTCGGGCATCCTGCCGACCGCAGTGTCGACCGAGAACCCGCTGAAGTGGGCGGCGACCAGCACGGTCTCGCCGGGCCGCGGCTCGATCACCCAGGCCAAGGACGTCAACGGTCGGGTCACCGAGTCCGCCTACGACGCCCTCGGGCGCCGGGTGAAGGTGTGGATGCCGGGCCGGAACAGGGCGACCCAGACGCCCGACCGGACCTTCGCCTACTCCGTCCACGGGGCCGGCGACAACCCGGACCCGTCGACGGTGACCACCCGGACGCTGCGCGAGGACGGGACGTACTCCACCGAGGTCAACTTCTACGACGGAACGCTGCAGGCGCGGCAGACCCAGACGACCACCGCGGACAACTCGGTGGGCCGGCTGGTCTCCTCGACCTTCTACGACTCCCACGGGTGGACCTCCTCCGCCATCGCGAGCTACTACGACGCGGCCAACGCGCCGGGCACCTCGATGTGGGCGGAGACCAACAAGACCGGCCCGGCGGTGACCCGTACCGCCTACGACGGCCAGGGCCGCCCGGTGACGGTCCAGCAGGTGTCGTTCGCCAGCACCCTCTGGCAGACGAGCAACACCTACCGGGGCGTCGACCGGATGGACGTCACGCCGCCGCCCGGCGGCAAGGCGACCACGAAGTACACCGACGCGCTCGGCCGCGCGACCTCGACGGTGGTCCGCGACACCACGCCGGACCGCAAGCTCTCCGGCGGCAGCGTGATCGCCTCGGGGACGTCGGTGGTCTCCCGGAGCGTCCGCCTGGCCGTGCAGGCCGACGGCAACCTGGTGCTGACCGCCCTGGTCGGCGGGCGGACCATCTGGTCCTCGGGCACCGCGGGCCACCCGGGCGCCTACGCGAGCGTGCTCGCCGACGGCAGCCTCGTCGTGCTGGACCCCACCGGGAAGACCACGCTCTGGACCAGCGCCAGCGGCGGGCACACCGGCGGCTACCTCAAGGTGCAGGGTGACGGCCGGGTCGTCATGTACGACGGCACCGACGCCGAGCTCTGGTCGGCCGGCACCGCGGGCGCGACGCCCGCGGACCTCACCACCGGCTTCACCTACACCGCCCGCGGCCAGGTCGAGACGGTCAAGGACACGGTGGGCAACACCTGGTCCTACACCTACGACCTCCAGGGCCGGACGGTCTCCCAGACCGACCCGGACAGCGGCAGCTCCAGCAGCACCTACGACCCGCTCGGCCGGGTGCTGACCGCCAAGGACGGGCGCGGGCAGGTGCTCTCGTACACCTACGACGAGCTCGGCCGCAAGACCGGGGAGTACGACGGCGACACCCCGGGTGACGCGGCGAAGCTGCTCGCCGAGTGGACGTACGACTCCCTCGGCAAGGGCATGCCGGCCTCGTCGACCCGTTACGTGGGCGGCAAGAGCGGCAGCGCCTACGTCAAGAAGGTCAACGGCTACAACGCGGTCGGCCAGCCGACCGGGTCGACCACGGTGATCCCGCCGGTCGAGGGCAAGCTCGCCGGTACCTACAAGACCGCGGCGGCCTACACCGAGACGGTGGGCCTGCTGGCATCGACCACCTTCGGCACCGAGGGCGGCCTGCCCGCGGAGACGGTCGGCTACGGCTACAACCTCCAGGGCAAGCTCGTCGGGATGGGCACGCCCGCCCGGCCGTACGTCGCGACCGTCGCCTACAGCCCGCAGGGCAAGGTCCTGCAGACCACCATCGGCACGCCGAGCAAGCAGCTGCGGACCGCCCAGACCTGGGACCAGGCCACCGGCCGGCTGGCCACCAGCAGGGTCACCCTGCAGAACAACACGGCCAACCCGATCTCGGCGACCACCTACGGCTACAACGCGGCGGGCAGCGTCACCGCCGTCTCCGACGTCCAGTCGAGCGGCGGCACCGACCGGGTCACCGACACCCAGTGCTTCGGCTACGACGCACAGAACCGGCTGACCACCGCCTGGACCGACACCAAGGGCCTGACGGCGGCCACCGCCGGGCAGCTCGCCAAGTGCACCACGGCGGCCCCGTCGCCGAGCACCATCGGCGGACCGGCCCCGTACTGGCTGGACTGGCAGTTCAACCAGCTCGGCGACCGCGTCCAGCAGGTCAGCCACGACGTGAAGGGGGCGGCCGCCAAGGACGTCACCCAGACCCTCGCGTACCCGGGCGGCGGCACCACGCCGGCGAAGAAGCCGAACGCGGCCAACGCCATCACCACCACCGGCCCGTCCGGCAGCACCACCGTGGTGCCCGACTACGACGGGGCCGGCAACACCAAGACCCGGACCGGTCCGGGGACGGCGAGCCAGGGCTTCGAGTACGACGCCGAGGGCCGCACCAAGTCGGTCACCACCAACGGCAAGGAGGCGGGCTACCTCTACGACGCCGAGGGCCAGCTGCTCATCCAGCGCAACCCCGGCAACGACGTCCTCTACCTCTTCGGCGGCACGGAGCAGCTCAGCCTCGACACCGTCAAGAAGACCGTCACCGGCCTGCGCTACTACCGCAGCCCCGACGGCACGGTGATCGTCCGCTCCTCCGGCGGCACGGTCAACTACCAGCCGACCACCCCGCACGGCACCGCGCAGCTCCAGGTGGACGGCAGCACCCTGGCCGTCACCCGGCGCGCGTACGACCCGTACGGCAACCCGCGCGGCACCGTGCCCGCGGCCTGGGCCGACAACCGGGGCTTCCTCGGCAAGCCCTCGGACGTCACCAGCGGGCTCGGTCTGCTCGGGGCGCGCGTCTACGACCCGCTGATCGGACGGTTCCTCACCGTCGACCCGGTCTTCGAGTCGGCCGATCCCAACCAGATGGGCGGCTACGGGTACGCGGCCGGCAACCCCACCTCCGGGAGCGACCCCAACGGCCTGTGGTGGAGCTGGGGCGACGTCGGGAGCTTCTTCACCGGCGTCGGCGACTCGATCGTCGGCGACCCGTGGCAGTGGAGCGTCAACACCCTCTCCGACGGCTGGAACTCGTTCGCCGACATCGCCAACGGCGACAACCAGGCGTTCAACGACATGTTCGGGTACTCGAACGAGACCCCGTTCAAGCTCGGCCACACCGGGTACGTCGACGACTCGCCGCTGGCGGAGCTCTTCGGGGTGGACACCAGCTCGACGTCCTACTTCGCGGGCCAGGTGACCGGCGTCGTCGGGTCCTTCGCGGTCGACGGCTACGGCGCGGTCAAGGCGATAAGCGGCGGCGTCAAGGCCGTCAAGGCGGTCAAGACCGCGGTGTCCGAGGGCGAGGACGTCGTCAGCGCGGTGAAGAAGTTGCTCTCGGGCGACCTCCCCACCACCACCAAGGCGGACCCGGCGCCCACCACGCCGAAGACGGAGAAGCCGAGCAGCCCGAAGTCCGGCACCGGCAAGGGCGGCGACGACCCGGGCGCTCCCGCGTCCGACAAGCCGGCGGCCGGCAAGGACGCCGGGCGCCCCAGCGGTGGCGGCTCGCCCGACACCGGCGGCGGTCAGGCCGGTGTCAAGGGCCCGAAGGCGGGCAAGGCCGAGGACACGCTGGACGGTGCGAACCCCGGCGGGCACAACGACAACTGCGGCGCCTGCGCCCAGGCCGGTGACAGCCGTCTCGCGGGCACCCACAGCGGCGCCACGGCCTGGGACAGCGGCATCCTCGCCCCGGAGGAACTGGAGTACAAGTTCAACTCACTGTTCCACGAGACCCAGGGCGTCGCCGACATCGAGCACCAGCTGGGCGCGCTCGGCTACGGCACCCGTGGCATCGTGTTCGGCTGGACCGACGGCGTTAGCGTCGGCCACTACTTCAACGTCGTGAACGACGCGGGTGTGATCAAGTTCCTCGACTACCAGTCGGAGACCTTCGCCAACACCTCCGAGTGGGAGAATCTCGAACTGATGATCACGTGGTGGTGACCCGGGAAGGATGCAGACTGTGACCATGGACCAGGACACGGCACGGCTGGCGGCGGAAGCGTACTGCCGCGAGCGGGTCCGCGACTGGGACGAGCGCGCGTACCGGCTGAGCATCGAGGAGGGGATCTCCGTCGAGGGCGCGTACGTCTTCGGCTACCTGCCGACCGTGCCCGACTCGCGCGGGCGCGTCCGGGTCGGCGGGAACCTCCCGGTGATCGTGGACCGGGAGACCGGCGAATGCCGGCTCGTCGCCGGCGTCACGGAGTACTTCGCGCTCCGGGACGCGAAGAAGCAACAGGGCTGACCGCCCGACGGTCCGGTGCCCGGGTGTGCGTGAAGCACACCCGGGCACCGCCGTTTTCCCGGCGTACCGCGACGTGAAATCCCGTCCGCGGCGACCGGAGGATCCCGGTCACTTCCTGACCCGGTACGCCCCACTGTCCGGAGCGGGAGTCAGCTGCCGCAGGCCTTCCGCCCGGCGTGTCCGTCACTCGTCGGTTCCATTGGTGAGGGGCTGTTGAGACGCGGCCGGCGGTGCGAACAGTGCCTGGACGGTTTCGGTGGCCAGGTCGCGCAGCCAGGCGTGGGCGCGGTCGTCGTCGTAGCGCTGGTGCCACAGCAGGTACAGGGGGACCTCGGGCAACGGCAGGGGCAGGGGCAGTGTGGTCAGGCCGAGTCGGTCCCGGGCCGTGCGGGTGACCGCGTCGGGAAGGGTCACCACCAGGTCGCTGCCGAGGGCGAGTTGCAGTGCGAAGGCGGCCGTGGGCCCGGCGGCGACGACGCGCCGGTCGAGGCCGCGGGTGCTCAGGGCGTCGTCGATCGGGTCGCGCAGGCTTCCGCGTCGCGAAACGGTGAGGTGTTCGGCGGCCGCGTAGCGCTCGATGCTCAGCGGGCCTTCGGCGAGCGGGTGGCCCGGTCGGACGGCGACGACCAGCCGGTCGCTGCCGGCGAGGCGGTGGCGGATGTCGGGGAGCGTCGGCGTGCTGGAGCTCGATTCGAGGTCGACCTCACCCCGGCGCAGCTCGGCGTCGTCCGTCCCGGGTTCGGCCGACAGGCGCAGGCGGACGCCGGGGGCCCGGTGGTGGACGGCGGTGATCAGGGCGGTGCCGCAGGCGGCGGTCAGGGCGTCGTGCCAGCGCAGGGTGAACACCCGGTCCAGTGCTGTCAGGTCGAGTTCCTGCTGCGCGGAGAGGAGGTGGTGGGCCTGCTGGACGAGGGCGTGGACCTGGGCGCGCATGGCCAGTGCGCGGGTGGTGGGAACCATGCTGCGGCCGGTGCGGACCAGGATCTGGTCACCGGTGGCCTTGCGGATGCGGCCCAGGGAGCGGCTCATCGCCGGTGCGGTGACGTGGAGGCGAGCTGCGGCGCCGGCGACGCTGCCCTCCTCCAGTAGCGCGTCCAGGGCCGTGAGCAGGTTCAGATCCAGTTGCATGGGAGTAACTCTACAAGTGAACAGCATGCACTTGTTGTTAATGATCGGGGGGCCTACCTTCGAAGTGCGGGCGCGGAACAAGCCGCCCGCACCCATCGAACCCAGGGAGCCCACCATGAGCACCGCCATGCCCTTCGCCACCGGAACGACGCTGCTGTCCGAGGTGACCGCCGCGGTGAAGACCGCAGGCCTCACCCTGCGCGACCGCCACACCCCGCAGGCCCGGGGCGTGAGTCTGGAGGAGGTCGTCGCCGAGATCCACGCCAACGACGACGCGGTGCTGGACGTGCTGCGGGAGCCGCTGCTGCGGGCCCGGCCCGGATCGCAGTGGGCCGAGGACGAGCTGGCCGGTGGTGCGCTCCCGTCGGGGGAGTGGTGGGTCGTTGACCCCGCCGAGGGCAACATCAACCACGTTCACGGCATGGAGGACTGGGCCGTGACCGCCACCCTGGTCCGCGACAACCAGCCGGTACTCACCGTCGTCCACCTGCCACTGACCGGCGACACCTACACCGCCGTCGCCGGCGGCGGCGCCCGCCTCAACGACCGGCCCCTGCAGGTGTCCGCCAAGACCGATCTGGGCGCCGCGCTCGTCGGCACCGGCCAGGCCCGGCCCGGCGAGGACGAGCGCACCTTCCGGCGGATCGGTGACTCGGTCACCGCCATGCTCATCAACGGCCTGGTCGTGCGGGTCTCCGTTCCGGCCACGATGCAGCTCATCCACGTCGCGGCCGGACGCACGGACGCGTTCTGGCAGTTCTCCGACGTCCGCTCCGGTCTCGTCGCCGGTGCACTGCTGGTATCCGAGGCCGGAGGCACCGTCACCGACCTTGCGGGCGAGCCCTGGAACACGGGCAGCAGCGACTTCCTGGCCGCCGCCCCCGGTATCCACAGCGCCGCCCGCAAGGTCCTGTCGCCGATCGCCTGACGGGACACCTCTGTTCTGCCCACCTCACACCGCAAGGAGCATCACCTCATGACCAGCATCGGCATCCTGGGCGCCGGCCGCGTCGGCGCCAACCTCGCCGGCAAGCTCTCCGCAGCCGGACACCGTGTCACCCTCGGCGTCCGGAACCCGGCGGAGACCGCAGCCCATTCCGCCGGCACCGCCCCGCAGATCGCCTTCGCCGACCAGCGCACCACCGCCCGCACCGCGGAACTCGTGATCAACGCGACGCCCGGCGACACCTCCCTGGACCGCCTGGCCGGTCTGCGCACCGAGCTCTCCGGAAAGCTCCTCGTCGATGTCTCCAACGCCACCCACGACGCCGATGACGGCCTGCCCGGCGACCTGTGCTATCCCGGAAGCAGCCTCGCCGAGCAACTCCAGGCCGCCCTCCCCGACACCCATGTGGTCAAGACCCTCAACACCATGCTGTTCATGGTCATGACTGCTCCCGAAACCCTGGCCACCCCACCGACCGCCTACCTCTCGGGCGATGACCCGAACGCCAAGAAGACCGTCGCCGGCCTGCTCGGCGACCTGGGCTGGCAGCCCGCATGGATCGAGGACCTCGGCGGCATCACCACAGCCCGCGCCACCGAGGCCATGATCCTCGTGGTTCCCCACATCCTGCGCCGGCACGGCTTCAGGCCCTTCGCCGTCTCCCTCGCGAGCTGACTCTGGCGGTTCGGCGTGACGCCAGTAACATGAGTACTCCTCATATTCTTGTCCAGGAGGGCTGCCATGCCGGACCGTTTCGACCTGCCGACGGGTTTCCGCTGGGGTGTCGCCACCGCCGCCTACCAGATCGAGGGCGCGGTGGCCGAGGGCGGTCGCGGGCCCTCGGTGTGGGACACCTTCTCCGCCCGCCCCGGGGCCATCCGCGACGGGCACACCGGCGCGCTCGCCTGCGACCACTACCACCGGTACCCCGAGGACATCGCCCTGATGAAGGACCTCGGACTGGACGGCTACCGGTTCTCCGTCGCCTGGCCGCGCGTCCTGCCCACGGGGAGCGGGCCCGTGAACGCCGCCGGCCTCGCCTTCTACGACCGCCTGGTGGACGCGCTCCTGGAGGGGGGCATCACCCCGCTGCCCACCCTCTTCCACTGGGACCTGCCCCAGGCGCTCGAAGACCGCGGCGGCTGGCTCGACCGCGACACCGCGTACCGCTTCGCCGAGTACGCGACCGTCATGGCTGACCGCCTGGGCGACCGCGTCCCCGCCTGGATCACCCTCAACGAGCCCTTCGTCCACACCGTCTTCGGCTACGCCCTGGGCACCCACGCCCCCGGCCGTGCCCTGATGTTCGAGGCCCTCCCGGCCGCCCACCACCAACTGCTCGCCCACGGTCTGGCGGCGTCCCTCCTCCACGAGCGCGGTCTGGAGGTGATGCTCTCCAACAACCTCACCCCGGTCGAAGCGGCCTCCTCCTCGCCCGCCGACCGGGCTGCCGCCGCGGCCTACGACACCCTCCACAACCGGCTGTTCACCGACCCCGTCCTCCTCGGCCGCTACCCCGACCTCTCCGTCCTCGGCGTCCCCGGCGACATCTACGGCGCCGTCCACCCCGGGGACATCGACCTGATCCACGCCCCGGGCCTCGACGGCCTCGGCATCAACTACTACAACCCCACCCGCGTCGCCGCCCCCACCGACCCCGCCCTCCCCTTCGACCTCGTCGACATCCCCGACGTCCCCCACACCGCCTTCGGCTGGCCCGTCGTCCCCGACGCCCTCCGCAAGCTCCTCCTCCACCTCAAGGACGAGTACGGCGCCGCCCTCCCAGCCGTCACCATCACCGAGAACGGCTGCTCCGTCGAAGAGTCGATCGACCCCGACCAGCCTCGCATCGACTTCCTCGCCGCCCACCTCGACGCCCTCGCCCAGGCCGTCGCCGAGGGCATCGACGTCCGCGGCTACTACACCTGGTCCCTCCTCGACAACTTCGAATGGGCCGAGGGCTACCACCAGCGCTTCGGCCTCGTCCACGTCGACTTCGAGACGCAGAAGCGGACGCCGAAGGCCTCGTATGCCTGGTACCGCGACCTGATCGCCGCCCACCGGCTCCACCACGCAGAGTAGTTGAGCTCTGTGCCAGCCGTGGCACTCGTCAGGACCGATCCGATGCGATGAGGGCGCCGTCGAGCGCGGGCCCGTGACCGCGCGCGGCCGTGGGGCGTGAAGACAGGGTGTTCGATGCTTGAGAAGGCCGTCACCAGCGGTTCGAAAGTGGCCACAGTCTGGCGGAGGCGAAGTGGTTGGTGGTTCCACCTTGCATGCCGCTGGTCACACTTCGATGCGGTACCAGGGTGCGTTCGCCGAGCAGCCGTGCGAGGCCGTTCACTGGGCCATGTCCTTTGAGGTCCGGGTGCATGACGCGGTCCTCGGCGCAAACCACGTAGGTGCTGGGCCGCTGGTGCCAGGCGGCGATGGTCGTCGGCTGATGGCCGGGGGCCATCCTCTGGGGGACGAGCTCGGAGGCGTGGCGGGCACGTTCTGCTTCGCCGAGTTGGGCGTGGAACAGCCTTCCCGCAGCCTTCGGGTCGATCGTCGTGGTGCCGGCAGGATCACCGACCATGCTGGTCCTCAGGTCGGTGGGCGGTGAATTGGCGAGAGGGCCGAGGGCGGTCTCGCCGAGGTCGGGCATCATGGCGGCGAGGTGCACGAGATGGCCGACGGCATGCACCGCCTACGACGGCGCGGCAGCTGTGCAGGAACGCCACCCAACCGCGCACCAGCACCGCATAGGCCACCCGCTGCGGAGAGCGACACAGCTACCTCCTCCTCCAAGACGCCCCCGCAGTCGTTCGTCCGATGGCTCTTGCCAGCGGTTTGGTTGGTGGCCCGCCCGAGCCGTCGACGGCCTACTGCTTAGCCGGATGCCCGACGGTCCCCCGCAGCGGGCGCCGAGGCGGCTCAACTGCGGTCGCTACCACTTGGGGGTAACAGGTCGCGTTACCGCTCCCAGTCCTTGATGTTCGGATCGAAGGCGACGTCATCCCAGGGGGACCCGCTCCTTGAGATAGCGCACATCGCTTCAGGACGGAAGCGGATCAGCCTCCACCAGCTGCAGAGGGATGCATTTGGTGGCCGGTGTGGAGGCGCACCGTTCTGCTGGAGGCGGCCGAGATCGTGCCTCCTTGCTCGATCCCGCCGCGCCGCTGTGCGGCTCGGAGGTGGGCGAGTAGTGCTCTGGACGGGCGGCCGGATTCCTCGGATGTCGATCGCCAGTTCGCATGATCGGATGTCAGTTCGGCATCGGACAGCGCCCGAGCTGTGGGAGCAGCTGTGACTTGATGTATCCCGGTCATCGCTAAGTGTATTTTTGGCCACTCTGCTGTGACTCTCTTCGAACCGTGGCGTTCGCCCCCATCCTGGAACGTTCGTCACCGACCGAGGGGAGAAAGGTGAGCGTTCCACGACGCCATGCGAGCGATCCGGATGTCATCGGGCAGACCGCTGCGCTGGTCGGGTTCCTGCGCGAGGTCGTGCAGAGCAGTCACCAGCGGCTCCGGGATACCCGCTCCTGGGGCCCGCTCTGGCTGGCAGACCTGCCGGCGAAGGTACCCAGGCCGTCCGACGAGGACGACCGTCCGTTGTTGGTCCTGGACCACGTCCCGCAGGCCGCGGCACCTGAACTTCCGCCGGTACTGGAGGGGTGGGTCGACGAGCGGTCGTGTCAGGACGCGGAGGCCGAGGATCCGCCGCTGGCGGAGGAGGGACCGTGGCGGAGCTGGGTTCCGGGAGCGGGTGATGACGCTCGTTGGCAGGACGGCGAGGCGACCGTCGCGAGGAAGGACGCCGAGGAGGTCCTGCGGGCCTACGGACCATGGCTCGCACGCTGGCGCCTGTGGGCTGAACGTGAGCGGGCCGAGCGGTCGCAGCGGGAGCTCTACGAGAAGATCTACCACTGGCACCAGCAGTTGGCACAGCAGGACGACCAGTACGAACTCGTCCTCGGGGTAGGCCTGTTGTCCTGGAGCGAGCCGAACGGCGGGGTGGTCCACCGGCACGTGCTCTCAAGGCGCGTGGAGACCCAGGTGGACCGGCGGTCCGCGCGGATCACCGTGAGGCTCACCGGAAGCGGGGCAGTTCGTCTCGAGGACCGCGACTTCCTCGACACGGACGACGGATGGGTACCGGAACGTTCCGCGGCGTTCGACGAGGAGCTCTCGGCGAGGCCTCTCCACCTCCTGAGCGAGCAGGCGCTGGAGTGCCTCTCGCAGTGGCAGGACCTGGTGCTCCCCCGACCGGTGGCCTTCAGCAGCAACTGGCGCCCGCCGGCGGGGCCGGAGGCCGGGGCCAGGCTGACGTTCGCGCCGGCCATCCTGATGCGGCCCAGGGACCGCAACGCGGTGCTGAGCTTCTACGAGCGCATTGCCGAGAGCGTGGTCTCCGATCGGCAGGCTCCGCTCGGGCTCGCACAGCTGGTGATGTCGCTGAATTCCGAAGACCGGCAGAACTGGGGCGGGAGGCAGGTTCCCGCGCTCTTCGGCGACGAGCCGTTGTTCCCCGGCAAGACCAACGCGCAGCAGCGATCCGTCCTCCAACGACTCCAGCGGGACACGGGCGTGGTGGTGCAGGGCCCACCGGGAACCGGCAAGACGCACACCATCGCCAACCTGGTCTCCGCGCTCCTGGCCCAGGGGCAGCGGGTTCTCGTCACCAGTGCGAGGGACCAGGCCTTGACGGTGCTCCGGGACAAGCTGCCCCCGGCTGTGCGGGACTTGTGCGTCCTCCTGCTCAGCAGCACCAGCCAGGACGGCGCGAACGAGCTCGAACGCACCATCAACGCGCTGAGCGATCAGGTGGCGGCGGGCGACACCGATCAGTTGCGGGACGAGATCCGCAGGCTGACGCAGCGGCGGTACGAGGTCCGCAGCCGGATCAAGCTGCTGACCGAGCAGGTGGTGTCGTTGCGCGAAGCGGAGGTCTACCAGCACCCGGAGGTCGCACCGGGTTACTCGGGAACGCTCGCCGCGATCGTGCAGAAGGTGCAGGACGAGGCGGTGCGGCTGAACTGGATCGGGAGGCTGCCCGACCGGGCGCCCGCCACGCCCCCGCTGTCGCCCGTCGAAGCGGAGGAAGTGCTCGCACTGCTGAGGGAGGGCGCCGGGCAGTGGGCGGAGTTCGGGGTATGCCCGTCGGCCGAGACGCTGCCGACGCCCGGCCAGGTCGCGGCAGCCTTCGCGGCGAGTCAGCTGAGTGTCAACGGGCTCTCTCCGGCAGCGGTGGAGGTACGGAACCTGCTGGCGACGCTGGAGACCTCCAGGACCGACGAGCTGACGGCGCTGCTCGGCTCCGGTCGAGGCCGGTTGCACCGGCTGGGCGTCCCATGGGAGGCCGTACGCTGGGGGACCGAGAGTTGGGCTGCGCGTGCCCTGGCGGATCGGCTCGCCCGGCGCAATCCTGATCTCTGGCAGCGCGTCACGGATGTCGCGGGTGTCCTGTCCGACGTGACTGATGGCCTCGAACGGGTCGGTCTGCGGACGGTCGTCCTCCCGGACTCCTTGACGCCGGATCGTGCCCAGCGCATGGCGGCGACGATCCCGGCCCTGATGCAGTACCTCGCCGGGGGCCGCCAGCTGCGCACGCGCTTCGCGTCGAGGGCTCAGCGGGAGGCCGACGAGCTCCTCAGTACCTGTCGGGTGGACGGGAATGCGCCGGCCTCAACGGGTGACCTGAGCGCTGTCCTCGCGCACCTGCAGGCCTACGCGGCACTTGCGGCCGTCGCCACCCGCTGGGAGCAGGTGGGAGCGACCGTGCCGGAGGGGCCACTGGAGGTGCGGCTCGCCGCGCTGCGCGAGCGGTACCGGCAGCTGGCCGAGATCGACGAGTTCGGCCGGGTCCGCGAGCAGATCGACGAGGTCCTCGTACGCCACGGCATCTACCTCGACCTGACCCGACCGCAGGAGTGGCAGGACTTCGCCGAGGCCGCGTCGGTCTTGGCGGGTCGGCAGCGTGCCGAGGAGGCGTCGGCGCGACTGGCCCGTTGGGACGCGCTCCTACGTGGTGAGGACGACGGTGCGGCTCCGCCGGTCGAGGCGCTCTCCATGGCCCAGGCCCTGCGGGACCGAGACGTTGACCGGTACGGGAAGGAGCTCGAAGCCCTCGCGGCGGCGCAGCGGCGGGATCAGAGGCGGCGGCGCTGCGCGGAGTTGGTCGGGAGCCTCCACAGGGCGTCGCCCGTGCTCGCGGGTCGGCTCGAAGCCGAGGCCGACGATCCGGCCTGGGACGAGCGGCTCGGAAGGCTCCGCGAGGCCTGGGCATGGGCGAAGGCGTGTGAGTTCATCGACGACGAACGCGCGCCAGGCCGGGAGCAGCGCCTCGACGGTGAGCTGACCGAGCACGAGGTGAAACTGGAGGAGCTCACGGGGGACCTGGCTGCCGCGCACGGCCGGCTGCACTGTCTCGTCCGCATGACCTCGGAGCAGCGCTCGGCGCTGCAGGCCTACCGCACGCACATGGCCTCGTACGGCAAGGGCAAGGGCAAGAACGCGTCGCACTTCAAGGCGGCCGCCCGCAGCGCGATGAACATCGCCCAGGGGGCGGTGCCGGCCTGGGTGATGCCCATCGCACGAGTGGCGGAGATGATCCGGCCCAGGCAGGACGCGTTCGACGTGGTGATCGTCGACGAGGCCAGCCAGGCCGGCATGGACGCGCTCTTCCTCCTCTGGCTAGCGCCGCGGATCATCGTGGTCGGCGACGACAAACAGTGCACGCCCCCGGTCACCGGGTTCGGACGCACCCAGCAGATCCAGGACCGCCTGACCGCGCACCTTCCGGAAGTGCCGGCGCACCTGCGGCAGCTGTACATGCCGCATTCCAACCTGTACCAGCTGCTGTCGGCGCTCTTCCCGTCCACGATCCGCCTGCAGGAGCACTTCCGCTGCATGCCCGAGATCATCGGCTGGTCCTCGGAGACCTTCTACACACCGCCGGGCCTCATCCCGCTCCGGCAGTACGGCGGCGAGCGGCTCGACCCGCTGCTGACGCACTACGTCGAAGGCGGAAGCGCGGAAGGACGCGACAGTCGGATCCGGAACCCCAAGGAGGCCGAGGCGATCGTGGACTGCCTCGCCGAGCTGACCGCGGATCCGGTCTACGAGAACAAGACCATGGGAGTCATCGTGCTTCAGGGCACGTTCGGCCAGGTCAAGCTTCTGGAGCAGCTTATCGAACAGCGTCTTCCTGCTCCGGTTCGGGAACGCCACCGTATCCGGGTAGGCACACCGGCCCAGTTCCAGGGCGACGAGCGGCACGTCATTCTGCTCTCGATGGTCGTGGACCGGGTCAGGCGCATCTCTGGCGGCCTGCGCAGCGAACAGCAGGCCTACAACGTGGCGGCCAGCCGAGCCCAGGACCAGATGCGACTCTTCTACTCCGTGCCGCCGGACCAGCTCAAGTCCGGCGACCTGCGACTCAATCTGCTCAGCTACATGCAGAACCCGCCCGCGGCGGCTGCCGAGGCCGCCGACATCGGCTCGGTGCTCCCCGACGTCCGGCGCGCACCCTTCGACTCCCTCTTCGAGCAGCAGGTCTACTTGCGGCTGAAGCAGCGCGGGTACCACGTGGTACCGCAGTACCCGGCCGGCAGCAAACGCATCGACCTCGTGGTGGTCGGTGCACGAGGCCGCCTCGGTGTGGAGTGCGACGGCGACTACTACCACTCGACCCTCGACCAGCTCCGGCACGACCAGCAGCGCGACCGCGAACTCCAGCGTGTCGGATGGAGGTTCTGGCGCATCCGCGAGAGCGAGTTCAGGTTCGACCCGGACGAGGCCCTGGCCGGACTGTGGCAGGAGCTCGACCGGCAGGGGATCCATGCGGCCAACTACTCCCGGCCGACCGTTCCGCCGGAGGACGCACAGCCGTGGACACCGCTCGAACTACCGGCAGGTGACGACCTCCCTGACGAGGGGACGGAGGACCACGAGCCGGAGGGGCTGCAGAGCCCCGACAACGGGGACGGAATCCCAACGGGATCCGGCCCCGGCCCGAAGACCGAACCGACCGAAGGAGCGGCATGACCCAGTCCCAGACACGGCAGCACGGTCTCACCCTGGACGAGAACACCCTGCAGGAGCTCGCCCGCGTCGTCGCGGGCGACGACGACCTCTACTACCGTCGTGGCTTCGAGATCGCAGGCTTCCTCAAGCGGTCCGGCTGGCAGGAGGTACCCGAGTACGACGGCCAGTACCGCAGGGAGTGGGCGACCGAGCTGCTGATGGAGCGGCGTGACCAGCCCGGGGAGATCGAGAAGGTGCTGCTTCGGCTCGCCGACCCCCGTGAATACCTCGACGAGCCCGAACTGCTTGGCGAGGTGGTGGCGGCGGTCAACACTTTCCTCATCCACGAGGGCTACCGGCTGGAGAACCCCGGCGGTGCCGCCCGGCTGGTTCCGTGTGACCCGGCGCTGGCCCGTCCTACGCACTACGGGGCCTCAGAGCTCAAGGTCGTGATGACGGACCTCATCGTCGACGAGGCCATGGCCGAGCTCCTCGAGTGGCGCCTGGACGAGGCCCGGACCTGCTACGCCAACGGAGCCCACGTCGCGGCGATCATCATGCTCGGTTCCCTCATGGAGGGCGTGCTCCTTCAGACGGTCCTCGAACGGGATCCCTCCCTCCTGGGGCGAGCCTCGGAGGACCGCGTCACCCTTCACGCGCTGATCGAGGCGTGTCACCACGCCGGGTGGATCGGCGCGGACGCCAAGAGGTTCAGCCACGAGCTGCGCGAGTACCGGAACTTCGTCCACCCGAAGGCCGAGGCCCGTCAGAACCACCGGCCGGACCGCGACACGTTGGGCATCTGCTGGCAGGTGGTGAACGCCGCGCTCAACGACCTCGCCGAGACGCGCCCGGGCCGCGCCCGGTAGCTGCGTCGGGGCTTGACCGACTTCGAGCTGTGCGATCCGCAACCTATGCAGGGGAGAGATGATGGGGAAGAACGCAGCTGCCGTACTCAGGGACCTCGTCCAGCCGTGGAACGTAGCGATCCACTCGACCTCCGGCCTGACCGGAAGTGTCGCCGAGGTGTCTGCCGCGGATGACAGGGCGCGGCGTGAGAACAACCAGGAACTGCTGCGTCGGAAGCCGGGGCTTCGCGCCGTGCCCGTCGGGAACCGGGGGCAGTCGATCCAGCTCACGCCGTGGAAGCTGCTGCACACGCTCGGCAGGGCCAACGTCCTGGCGAGGCAGGGAGCCGGCCGAGGGCTGGCCGAGCACTGGGCGAGCCTCAAGTACTGCCAGGCTTTGAACGGCAACCACGGTGGCTTCATGACCCTCTCCGATGAGGGCCGCAACCCGATCCGTCACTACAAGGCGGTCCAGTCGGGCGAACTGGGAATCGGGTTCGCCCTGGCCGTCGCCCAGGAGGTGCTCGGGCGGCGCTTCCCGGACCACTCGCTCTCGGTCATCGATGCCGAGATCGCCCTTCGTGCGGGGTGGACGCTGACAGGGAAGGACCACTCGACGCACCGGGCGCCCAAGCGCCCGCACTTCTTCCTGGAGGTGTGGAAGCCCGGCGTGCCCTCGAAGATCGTGCTCGTCGCCTGCAAGGGGACACACGGTAAGCCCGCGCAGGTGCACGCCCAGCTGTCCACCGCTGCGGTGCACGTCGAGGCCGTCCACATCGGCAGGTCGGAGGAGACGCCGGCCATGGTGTTCGGCACGGAGATTCCGGGCAAGGAGCCCATCACGCTCCATGTGCTGGAGGCGAGCGGATGCGGAACATTGTCCATCCCTGCTGGAGCTGATGAGGTCGACCTGGACAGCCCGCCGGACGACCGTGCCGTCGTACCCGGAATCGACCTCGCGTGGGGGACCGGTGAGAAGCCGCGGATGGTGTCCGGCTACCACGTTCGGCCCGAGGACCACGGATGGTTCCGCCGCGTCCTGGCGCATGCGGACGCGGCCGGTCTGATGGCCTTCACAGGCGGAGGTGAGCCCACCGCGCGGTACCTGTCGAAGCGCCAGGGAAAGCGCCACTTCGAGCTGTTCACGCATGCGGGGACGGGCATCGTCCAGGACATCGCGTACTCCGTACACGGCGTCGACTTCGTGGGCACGGATCACGTCTTTCGGCTGAACGGTACGCGGGTGGAGGCGTTCTCCGGGATCGCGAGGGACCTCTTCAAGGGTCTTGCGGCCGGCCGGATCGAGGAGTACCGGCAGAAGGCCCACGCCCTCCGCGAGGAGTGGCCCGGCGAGCAGTGGGACGCCAAGTGGAACGGGCCGGTCTCCCTGAACCGGGACGGTTCGGTACTGGCCATCCGCGTCCTGGGTTGACACTCGGTCGACAAGCGACGGGTTCGGCTTCGGTGGGAGGTTTCGGCCCCACCGGAGCCGTCACGCGCTGGTGAGCTCAGCCGACGCAGGAGCGAAACGTCCGTGGGGGCTCTGGTTCCGTCGCTGTCGTGCCAGCGGCGAGCGCGAGTCACGGACGATGAAGACGATCGCGGCCGCATGGACGGGGCCGGGTGGAATCATGTGGGGGTCTGGAGAGGCGCTGGACGGTCGAGCCGGGGTAGGGAGTCGTGGGTGGGGGACAAGCAGCGGACCGTTCGGAAGCCCCGGGCTGTCCTTGCGGATGCCGAGCGACTCCACATGGCCGCGCTCGCGGTGACCGAAGATCACCAGCGTGCCGTCTCACAGGTGGCCGAGGCAGCAGCCGCGTTGAGGGACCGGCTGGTTCGCGACGAACTGGGAGCCATCCCCGTGGCCCGGCTCAGGGATGTGACCGAGGGGCGCCTCAGGGTCGGTGCGTTGGAGTCTGCGGGATTCAGGACCGTGCAACAGGTCGTGGACGCCTCGGCCTACTCGCTTCAGCTGATCCCGGGAATCGGCACACAGACGGCTGCCCAGACCATTGCTGCTGCCCGCCGGATCGCCGAGGCGGCCGAGCAGACCGTGGCGATCCGGCTCGACGTCGATCACCAGCACGCGATGAGCACGACCCTGGTCATCGCGCTTCACCGGCTGGTCGTCGCCGGCCCCGAGGCTGCCCGCGCCTATGAGATCGCGCAGCGTGTGGTCGTCGAGGTCTCCGGCCTCATTTCCACTGCTCAACCGGCCCGAGGTGCCATCCGCGCCCTGTTCGCCGGACGGCAGCGGAAGCAGGAAGCCCTCGTGGCGATCGATCAGCTCACGGCTCTGCTCGCGGAGTCGGAGCTGCGGGCGGTGCCGGTGCTCTTCGCCCAGACGTCTGCGGACCTCCTGCGTCCGCCGGCCTCCGAGACCGAGGCGTGGACGGAGTTCGAGCACCACGCGGCCGAGTTCTACAGCATCCTCGGCGAGGTTTCCGGGATCGCTCCGACCGAGGTGAGCGCCTCCGAGGGCTTCCTGCCCGATGAACTGTCCGACCGGGTCCGGGCCGAGCCGTTGGACGACACACAGTGCAAGGTGTCGCTCCGTGGTTACCAGGCCTTCGGAGCCCGCTTCGCGCTCCGGCAGAAGCGGGTGATCATCGGCGATGAGATGGGCCTGGGGAAGACCGTCCAGGCGATCGCTGCGATGGCACACCTCCGGTCGCAGGGGAGCACACACTTCCTCGTTGTCTGTCCGGCGAGCGTCCTGATCAACTGGACCCGGGAGATCGAGTCTCGAAGCGCCCTGCGAGCCTACCGGTTTCACGGCCAGGACCGGGAGACGGCACGTGCCGAGTGGCTCCGTGACGGCGGTGTCGCGGCGGTGACGTTCGACGGCCTCCGCCAGCTGGAAGTCCCTTCGGAGCAGGCCGTGGGAATGGTCGTGGTCGACGAGGCCCACTACGTCAAGAACCATAAGGCGCAGCGCTCCCAGGCGGTAGCGGCGTGGACCGACCGGGTCGAGAGGGTGCTCTTCCTCACCGGCACGCCGATGGAGAACCGGGTCGAGGAGTTCCGCAACCTGGTGCACTACCTCCAGCCCGAACTGCTGCCTCAGATCCACAACGGCTCGGCCGCCGCCGGTCCGAAGGCGTTCCGGAAGGCGGTGGCTCCGGCCTACCTCCGCCGCAACCAGCAGGATGTCCTCACCGAGCTTCCCGATGTCGTTCACGTCGACGAGTGGGAGGAGTTCACGCCGGCCGACTTCGCGGCGTACCGGGACGCCGTCGCTGCCGGAAACTTCATGGCCATGCGTCGTGCCGCGTACGCGGACCCTGAGCGGTCGGCGAAGCTGCAGCGACTTCGGGAGATCATCGAGGAGGCTGCCGACAACGGGCGGAAGGTCGTCGTGTTCTCGTTCTTCCGCGACGTGCTGGCGGTCGTCCGGGAATCACTGGGCCAAGGGGCATTCGGTCCGATCGACGGCAGTCTTCCGGCGGTTCGGCGCCAGGACGTGGTGGACCAGTTCGCCGCGGTGCCGGGCCACGCGGTGCTGCTGAGCCAGATCCAGGCCGGAGGTGTGGGGCTGAACATCCAAGCGGCATCGGTCGTCATCCTCTGCGAGCCGCAGGTGAAGCCCACTATGGAGAGTCAGGCCGTGGGCCGGGCCCAACGCATGGGACAGGTCCGGGGCGTCCAGGTGCACCGGCTGCTCGTCGCCGACAGTGTCGACCAGCGGATGCTGGAGATCCTGCGGGAGAAGGATCGGCTCTTCGACCAGTACGCCCGTCGGAGCGAGGTGGCGGAGTCGACGCCGGAGGCCATGGATGTCTCGGAACAATCATTGGCGGTGCGGATCGTGGAGGAAGAACAGCTGCGCCTGGCCGCATTGCCGCGTGACTGAGCTCGGGGTGCCACTTCGCGGCGCCGCATGGGTCGGGGGCGGGTTCGGGGGAGGCGTATGGTCTCGGTGGTGGGCGGCGGTTGGCTGCGGCGCACCGATCGGAAGTCGGACGGGCTGACAACTTGTTTGGCGGTCCGCGGAGTCACCAGAGCTTCGCGACACTGCCGTCTCCGGGAACCGAGTGACCATTGCACCCCGACCGAGGTTGATCGGTGTATGGGAGACAGGGCTGACCAGACGGATGTTCCACCACCGAGGGATGCCAATGCCCGTCGAGTGATGCAGGCACAGCGCAGCGTGAACACGGGACCGGAACTCGCTCTCCGAAGGGCAGACATCGCTTTCGTGCGATGGCGTACCGCAGTGTTCGTTCAGGGCTGCTTCTGGCATGCGCGTCCCGAACACTTGCACGCGCCGAAGCACAACGCCGAATGGTGGTGGCGGAAGCTCGATGACAACGCCCGCCGTGACAAGGAAACCGATGCGCGGCTCGTGAGGTTGGGATGGCTGCCGCTGCGGGTCTGGGAGCACGAGGCAGTGGAGCATGCAGTGCGCAAGGTGGTGGAGCTGCTCGCGTACCAGGGACACCAGCGGGCACAACGGATCCGGCGAGCGGACGGGCGAGGCGCGGAAGGAGCCCTGGACTTCCGCGGACAACGCGGAGGCGGCCGCTCGCGGTCCTGAATCGCTGCCTCGGGAGTCAGCCGCAGACCGCGAGGATGCTCCACTGCACTGAGGTTTGGGTGCCGGTACGCGACAGCCTCGTACGCCTGGCACGGCGGACCTGATCGCTGGACATCGGAAGAGGTCCGCGTAGTTGGCCAGCTAGACGGATCCGTCAACTCCGTTGTCAGATAGTGCTCTGACCGCATAGGTTCACCGGGTTGGCGGTGGCGGGGCCTGAGCCGGTTGGATGTGGGCGGACATCCGAGGTTCGGGGAGGCCTGGGTGGCGGAGCTGGTCAGGGTCCGGAGACTGACGCATCATGAGGGCCAGCAGTTACGGTCCTGCCCGCCCGTCTCAGGCAGGCGCAGCAGATCAAAAAGCCCTAGCCTGGAGGTGCAAGTTCAGGGAAGCGCATCCCGACGGGGCAATACGGCCTGGAGGTACGTCTCATGGCTGATCATGTCTGGGACTCGTTCGACGCGTCGGGCAATATTCTCGTGTCAGTTTTCCGGGAAAACACACCAACCTCAGCCAGCATCCACATCGATCATGAATGCGAGGTCCCCGATGACTTCGTGGTAATCGGGGGTGGGGGCGACAATAATGCGGGGGCGGGCGCCTTCATGTTCGCGTCCTACCCGCGAGATGACCTCGGGGCATGGCGGGTCTCCACCAAGGACCACCTTGTAAGCTCGCCGCACCTTCTCTCGTGCTACGCCTTCGGAATGCAAGTGCATGACATGACTAAGGACCAGCTTTTGTCCGCTATCCAGGTCACCAATGCGACGGGCCTCTCAGCCGAACACCCCATGGCTTCTGCACAAGCGCCGCTGGGTTCTCACTTCCTGATCGGGGGCGGCTTCCGGGTGAACATGCGGCCAGGCGATCCCGGAAACCTGGCCACTGCCTCCTACCCAGAGTTTGATCAGGAATGGAGCGTCAAGGCAAAGGATCATGGCATGCCCTCCGAAGCCACTATGACATCCTTCGCCATCGCCATCACCAGGCAATTACGCACGGAAAGCTCGGGCACACTCAACCTGGAAGTAGGATTCTCGAGCGCTTTCGCCGGACCGTCAGACCACCCGGTAGCAACGGCAATTTTGCCATTTGGATTTGCTCTCACCGGCATTGGGGCGGAGGTGCGTTACAACGAGCCCGGACAGATGCTTTGGATACTCAGGCCACAAAAAAATGGGTCAACTCCCACGGGGTATGGGGTAAGTGCCATCTCAAAGGACCATGCCGGATTCCCCTCACACGACATACTCAAGGCGTGGGCCCTCGGGGTCCGAGCTGTAGGCCCGCGAGGATGAGAACCGGACGCCACTGCGCATCCAAGCCCGCGGACCCCAACCCGGTGAACCTATGCGGTCACAGCAATAGCTAGCTTGGAGAACCTAGGGTAACTGAACGTGACGGTCTCGCTACAATGACACCCTGTTCGACGGGCTGAGGGCTACCACCAGCGCTTCGGCCTCGTCCACGTCGACTTCGAGACGCAGGAGCGCACCCCCAGGGCCTCGTACGGCTGGTACCGCGACCTGATCGCTTCCCACCGATCCCGGCACAGGAGGTAGGCGGACGGTCTATCGACTGCGCGGTGCCCGTCCCACTCGATGACAGGCGCCGCCGCGCGTGGGGCTCGGCGGACCTGCTGCTACTCACGGTCGCACTCAACGCGGCCGACCTGCAAATCTCCAACGGCCTTGCTGGGCGGATTCATCGAAGGGAGAACGCCCGCGCGCGGTCGCTCAGGGCATCCCACCCAACAGGATCCCAGCGTTCACCTCCGCGCGCCCCAAGTTCGGGCAACCGGTGCACAACGCGCAGGACTCGCGAGAGAATGCTGTCCTTCTTGCGACGGGTTCGGATCTCGGAGGTGGCGGGTGCGTCTGGACATCAGCGTGACTGGAGACGAGGACGGAGTGGCCGTCCCCTCGCTGTACCGATGGCTGACCGCTGATCAGGACTTAAAAGGTTGTGTGATCTCCCTGGGCGACGACGAGCCGGTCGCCAATACCATGGGGCCGGGCCTGGACCTGATCAGCGTGGTTCTGGGTAACGGCATCGCGCTGGGGAGCCTGGCGATCTCTGTCGCCAATTGGCGGGAGTCCCGGGCTCGTCTGCCCGAGGTCAGGCTGGTGCGCGGCGGGACAACTGTGGAAGTCCGAGACGGGACGCCGCAGCAGGTGCAGCGCATGCTGGAAGCCTTGGGAGAGGCGGACGACTCAGCCAGCGACCGGGAAGTCTGAGCGACTGTGTTGTCCGACCCTCAGGCATCGCACGCCGTACTCATTGGCGTCCACAGCTTCACGGAGTTGGAGGACCTCCCTGCAGTCCGGCACAACCTGGCTGCGCTGTCCCGGCTGTTCACTGATACGTCCCTATGGGGACTGCCACCCGACCGGTGCATTGTTGTCGAGCAACCAGGTTCCGCCGACGTGGTGCTCGACGCCGTCAGCAAAGCCGCGAAGAACGCGGAGAACACCCTCGTGGTCTACTACGCGGGACACGGCCTGGTCCACCCGCAAAACGACGAGCTCTACCTTGCCCTCCAGCAGTCCCGTCCAGACCGGTGGTACCAAGCGCTGCGCTACGAGGACCTGCGTCAGGTGATGTTGGGACAAGAGGTCAGGGCGACCCGAAAGGTCCTTGTCCTGGATTGCTGCTGGAGCGGACGCGCACTGGTGGGGGTGATGAGTGGCACCGGTCAAGTCGGCGACGAGGTAGCCATCACTGGCACTTGCGTGCTCACGGCCACGTCCGAGACCCGCAAGGCTCTTGCTCCCCCCGGTGAGATCTACACGGCGTTCACCGGCGAACTCGTGCGGGCGCTGGAACATGGCGTGGCGGGGGCCCCCGAACTGCTGGACATGGACACCCTCTACCGGACCGCATACCAGGAACTGCGGGAGAAGGGCCGACCGCTGCCTCAGCAGCGCAACCGCAACACGGCGGGGCGTATCTGTCTCGCCCGCAACCGGAGTTGGTCGCTGCCGACCATTCCCCGGCCGACTCTGCCGCACAGCACCCGTGTCCCGTCGGCGCAGGTCTCCACGCCCACGGGGTACTGGTCAGTACAGCTCCCGCCCGTGCCGCACGGGTGTGTCACTGTGTCGACCCCCGGAACGCATCCGAACGGGGGATCCACCCGAGTGGGGCCCCAGCAGTCCACGCGCAGACCGGTGCGTGACGTCCTGGGCACGACGCATCCACGCCATCCGGACCGCTCACGTAGGAGGCGGTTCGCTCCGCGTGTCCTGGTCATCGCTGGGCTGTCGTCCCTGCTGGTCGTTGGTGGAGCGGCATTCGGTGGCTACCGCTGGACCCAGACGCAGTACTACGTCGGCGCCGACGGCGACCACGTCTCCGTCTACCGGGGCATCAATCAGACCCTGGCCGGCGTCAGCCTTTCCTCGCCCTACGTCAAGTACACCGATGTCGAGCTCAAGTACTTGCCGGCCTACCAGCGAAGAGTGGTCACCAACTCCATCCCGACCGAGAATCTGGCGGAGGCCCAGGACCAGGTGAAGAAGCTCAGCGAGCAGGCAAGCGTCTGCAAGAAGGTCGCCGACAGCGCTCGCTTTGACTCCACTGGCGGTTCAGAAGGCGAGCGGCTGACACTGACGGGGCAGGAGCAGCAGCTGGCACAGTCCTGCCCTGTCAACTAGGAGTACGAACACACTCATGCGGGCTGCTCCGGACGGTCCTCCGCCGCGAGGCCAGGGTACGGCCCTCCCCGTGCGGGCCTGCCGAGGCCGGCCCGGTAGGCCGGCCGGCCCCGCGAGTGGCCGCCCGGTTCGGCCCGGCGTCCGGCCGGGGCCCGGTGTCCCGGGCCCGGCGCCGGTGGTATCACACCGTGATCTGCCGCCGGTCGATCACCGCCCGCAGCTTGCCGCTGGTGGGCGTCCGCTCGAAGGCAGTGGTGCCGGCTGTGTCGACCGTGCAGGTGAGCAGCCCCTCGGCCACGGCGGAACCCAGCTCGGGACGGCGGTCAGGAAGGCGGCGCGGGCAGCCGTCACGTCCGGGGCTTACCGCTCGTCGAGCCGGACGGTGACCCGCTCCCGGCCATCACCTGCGTCCAGGATCAGCTGCAGCTCGCCACGGTAGCCGAGATCCTCCTCCGTCACCGACGCAACGCGTTGTTCCTCGGCGGGACGGTAGACGGGACCGGTGGGAGTCTCGGCGACCGCCCTGGTGTTGCCCACGGACACCTGGGACGAGCCGACCTGGTGGGACCACTTCCTCGGCTACCTCGCCGTGTACGTCGGGGGAATCACGGTGCTGCCCTGGATGCTCGGGTATGTCACGACGTGGGCGACCCTGGTCGTGCGCGCCCGCCGGAGGCCGTGGACCCGACAGCGGGGTAGCTCATGGATTTCCGTTCCTGCCCTCGGTGCCGTAGGGTCGGTGTTTCCGACGCGGGGTGGAGCAGCTCGGTAGCTCGCTGGGCTCATAACCCAGAGGTCGCAGGTTCAAATCCTGTCCCCGCTACCAAGAAGGCCGGGTCGGACGCACACTGTGCGTCCGACCCGGCCTTGTTCGTTGGCCGGTCGATGACGATGCCGAACTGATCGGTGACGCTACGCCCTGCGCCTGTGCCTGGCGATCAGGTCGGTCACTGCCTCGGCGGAGGCCTGTTGCTGATCCGGGAGCAGGGAGACGTAGATGTCGGACGTCGTGCTCGGCGTCGCAGACATCTCCTGGCTCGAACTGCCCTCCCTGGTGGCCACCGTCCTGGGCGCCGCCCTGGCCATCAACCTCGAACGCGACCTGCTCGAACTCGTCGACGTCCCGGAACGCCCCGCCAGGGCCGTGCCCGTTGACGGCTACCTCTGGTGAGGTCCCCGGGGCCCCGACTTGCAGGCACCCCGCGGTGGAGGTTTCCATGACGTAGGGCGCCGTCGCGCTTCCGGGTCAGCCGCGCCGGCGACCGGTGGGCCGGCTGACGTCACCGGCATCTTCCACCACGCCGCAACCCGCGGACGCGTGGACGGAGCCGCCCCCGAGCACGCGGACTACGGCTCCTTCGTCTCGTTCGGCGACCCGGACGGCAATGGCCGGCTGCTCCAGGAGATCAGGACGCGCCTGCCCGGCCGCTGACCGCAGGACGCCGTAACCCCCGGCGCGACGGCAGCGACGAGAGAGGAGTCCGCGCGTGACCACCCCAGCACACGAGCCCGAACTGCTCGGCCAGAGCGTCGTCGTCCTCGGCGGCAGCGCCGGGATCGGCCTGGAGACCGCCAGACGCGCCCGGACCGAGGGCGCCGAGGTCGTCCTCGTCGGCCGCGACCCGGGTCGCCTGGAGCGCGCGGCCGGCGAAGTCGGCGCCCGGAGCACCGCGGCCTTCGACGCCACCGACGCCGACGCCCTGGCGGCGTTCTTCCAGGACCTGCCGACGCCGATCGACCACGTGATGGTGACGGCCGGCGGCCCCAGCTACGGACCGCTGCTCGCGATGAGCGCCGCCGAGGTACGGGACGCGATCAGCGACCACGCGGTGCTGGAACTCGAGGTCGCGCGCAGCGCCGCCGGCCGGGTCCGACCCGGGGGCAGCCTGGTGTTCATGGGCGGCACCGGAGCCCGGCGCGTCGGCCGGGGCCTCGGCGTCGCCTCCGCCGCCACCAACGCACTTCCACCGTTCACCGCTGCCCTCGCACTCGAACTCGCACCGGTGCGCGTCAACCTCATCGCGGCCGGATTCGTCGACACCCCGCTCTCGGCCTCGCTGCTGGGCGAGAGGCTTGAGGAACGCCGCGCCGAGCTGCGCGCGATGCTGCCGATCGGCCGCGTCGTGCAGCCCGCTGACGTCGCGGCGCTGGCCGTCCACCTCATGACCAACACGGCCCTTACCGGCGCGACGTACGACATCGACGGGGGGCAGCAGTTCGTCTCCTGACGCACCCGCGGACCGCGAACGCACCCGCGCACCCTGCGGACAGGCGGCCACACCCGCGGGCCGGCGGACAGGCGGCCACACCCGCGGGCCGGCGGACCTGCGGGCCCGCCACGAGCAACGGTGTCGACCGCGGTACGCACCGCGGCGCGGGCCGCGTCGGTGTCGGTCACGTGAGGTCGGCGCCGGAAGGATCTTGGCCATCGCGCGATGTTCGTAGGATGGGGGCGAAGCTCCTCCGGGAGGGGGACCCCTGGCAGGGGACACGCGCCGAAGGAAGCACATGGGGCAGGACACGAAACACCAGCTGCTCGGGCGGCACCGCGAGTTGGAGACCCTGGACCGGCTGCTGCGTGAGGTGCGCGACGGGCGGAGCCGGGTGCTGGTGCTGCGCGGGGAAGCGGGCATCGGCAAATCCGCGTTGCTCGACCACGTGGCCGCGCAGGTGGCGCGGATGCAGACCGTTCGCACGGAGGGCATCGAAGCCGAGTCCGATTTCGCGTACTCGGCCCTGCAACGCCTGTGCGCCCCGCTGCTGTCGCATCTCGACCGGTTGCCGCAGGTGCAGCAGGACGCGCTGCGGGTCGCCTTCGGCCTGAGCGCCGGGGCCGCGCCGGAGATGCTGCTGGTCGGGATGGCGGTCCTCGGCCTGTTCGCCGAGGCGGCGGCCGAGACCCCGCTGGTGTGCCTGGTCGACGACGCGCAGTGGCTGGACCTGATGTCCCTTCGGATCCTGGGGTTCGTCGGCCGCCGACTGGACTCCGAATCGGTGGCGTTGGTCTTCGCCGAGCGGGTCACCGACGGCGAGGGAGGCCTCTCCGGTCTGCCGGACCTTCCCCTGCGGGGGCTGGCCGATGCGGACGCCCGGGCCCTGCTCGACTCGGCGCTGCCCGGGCCGATCGACCCGCGCGTGCGGGACCGGATCGTCGCCGAGACCGGCGGGAACCCGCTCGCCCTGCTCGAACTGCCCCAGGGTCTGTCGTCGGCGGAGCTGGCCTTCGGCTTCGGCGGACCCGGTGTCGCTCCGCTGGCGACCCGGGTCGAGGAAGGCTTCCGCCGGCGCATCGACCTGCTGTCCGACGACACCCGCACCCTGTTGCTGCTCGCGGCCGTCGAGCCGGTCGGCGACGAACTGCTGCTGTGGCGCGCCCTCTGCCTGCTGGGCATCGGGCCCGACGCGGCGGGACCGGCCGAGGCCGCCGGCCTGCTCAAGCTGGGCGCCCCGGTGCGGTTCCGGCACCCGTTGGTGCGCTCGGCGGCGTGGCGCGGCGCCGACGCCGGCTCCCTGCGGGCGGTGCACGGTGCGCTCGCCGCCGCCACTGATGCCGAGCGCGATCCCGACCGGCACGCCTGGCATCTGGCCCACGCCGCGGTCGGACCGAACGAGCAGGTCGCCGCCGCGCTGGAGCGTTCGGCCGACCGGGCCCTGGCCCGCGGCGGCCGGGCGGCGGCCGCCTCCTTCCTGGAACGTGCCGCAGCGCTCAGCCCCGACCCGAAGGAGCGGGCACGGCGGGCGCTGGCTGCGGCGGGGGCCCATCTTCAGGCAGGCGCGACGGCCCGGGTGCCCGACCTGCTGGCCGCCGCCGAACTGGGGCCGCTGGACCCGCTGCAGCAGGCCGATGCCAGCAGGCTGCGCGCCAAGGCGTCGTCCATGACCAACCCAGGGCTCGGCGCGGTACAGCCCCTGCTCGCGGCGGCGGGCAAGCTCAGGGAGCTCGACCCGGCCGCCGCGCGGGAGACCTACCTCTCGGCGTTCGGTGCGGCCATCTGGGCCGGCCGACTCGACGAAGGCGGGTTGCGGCGAGCCGCCGAGGCCGCCTGCGACCTGCCGTCCGGCGAGGAGACGGCCGGAGTCTTCCTGCGCGCTCTGGTCGCCTGGGCCGTCGACGGTCCCGTAGCGGCCTTCCCGCTGCTGGCGAGGGCGCTGCACTCCGTCACCGACGATGAGGATCTGGCTGTCCTGTGGCCGGCTGCGAGCGCGGCCGTGGAGTTGGGTGACCTGACGGCGTGGCTGGACATCACGGACCGGGCGGTCCGCTTCGCCCGGACGACGGGAGCCCTGTCGATCCTGTCGACAGCGCTGCCCTACCGGGCGGCCTCGCTGGGCTATGCGGGTCGCTTCCCCGAGGCCTGGGATCTGCTGGCCGAGGGTGCGAACGCCGAGGATGCCACCGGCAGGGCGACGCGCATGGCCACGACGGCCCTGCTGAGCGCGTACCGGGGGCGGGAGCGGTCGGCCTTGGAACTGGCCGAGGCCGTGGAACGGGACGGCGAGCAGCGCGGTCTGGGCCGGTTGATCGCCATGGCGGTGTGTGCGCGGGCGGTGCTCCACAACGGCTTGGGCAACTATCCGCTCGCGCTGGAAGCGGCGCTGCGGGGCTCAGAACATCAGGACCTGGTCGTGCACCACTGGACGTGCAGCGAGCTGGTCGAGGCGGCGACCCGGGCCGGCGCCCCGGCCGTGGCGGCGCAGGCGCGCGAGCGGCTTGCGGACTGGAGCCGGGCCGGCACGCCCTGGGCGCTGGGCGCGTCGGCGGTCGCCGACGCCCTGGCCGGACCGCAGGACCAGGCCGAGGACCGCTACCGCGAGGCGATCGACCACTTCAGCCGGGGCGGGCTCGGATCGTTCGAGGCTCGTGCCCGGCTGCTGTTCGGAGAATGGCTGCGCCGCCAGAACCAGCGGGCGGAAGCCCGCACCGAGCTGCGGACGGCGCACGAGGCGTCCGTGACGATGGGTATGGAGGCGTTCGCGGAGCGGGCCCGGCGGGAACTGCTCGCCACCGGCGAGACCGTCCGCAGCCGAACCGTCGGTGCACCGGTCCTGACGCCGCAGGAGGCGCAGATCACCCGGCTCGTGGTCGCCGGACACTCGAACGCGGAGATCGGCGCGCAACTGTTCCTCAGCCCTCGTACGGTCGAGTGGCACCTGCGCAAGGTCTTCGCCAGGCTGGGGATCACCTCCCGTCGCGAGCTCGACGGCGCCCTGTCCGGCCGATGACCGCGGTCGCCCACGGGGTCGCCGTGGTGGACGGGCCGAGAGGGCGGAGGGGGAGAGCCGCCCTCTCGGCGTTCAGGGGCCACTGGTCGGCGGCCGGTCAGCGGGTGGCGCGGGCGGCCTTCTCGATGACCCCGGCCACGACATCGGGGTGGGAGACGGCGACGGAGTGCGACGCGGCCACCTCGGTGATGTGGGCGTGCGCACGACGGGCCATGAACTCCTGCGCGGCCGGCGGGATGTTCAGGTCCTGCGTGGCGACGATGTCCCAGCTGGGAACGGTCTCCCATGCGGCGACGGTGGCCTTCTCCGTCAGAGCGGCCTGCGCGATCGGCCGCTGCGTCGCGGCCATCAGCGCGGCCTGCCCGGCCGGGACGTCGGCGGCGAACTGGTGCCGGAAGCTGTCCTGCCGGATGTACAGGTCGGTGCCGGTGCTGCCGTCGGCGGCGGTGTACGGCACCGGGTCCAGCGTGCCCGGCAGAGTTGAGCCGGGGAACCGGTTGGTCAGCTCCAACGCGGTCTCGCCCGGGGCCGGCAGGAACGCCGCGACGTAGACCAAGGCCTTGACCTGCGGGTTGTCGTGGCCCGCCGCGCTGATGACCGAGCCGCCGTAGGAGTGGCCGACCAGGACCACCGGGCCGTTGATGTGGGCGATGAGGCTGCGCAGCGAGGCGGCATCGGAAGCCGGGCCGCGCAGCGGGTTGGCGGCGGCGACCACCGGGTAGCCGTCGCGGCGCAGGTCCCGGATGACGCCGTCCCAGCTGGAGCCGTCGGCGAACGCACCGTGCTCCAGCACGATGGTCGGCTTCGGGGCCCGGTCGGCGGCTGTGTCGGGGGCCACCGCGTTCGCGGGCCCGGCGACGGCGAAGGCGCCGATCGCGGCGGCCGTCGCGGCCGTACCCGCGATCAACCGCCGCTTGCGGCCGTTCTCGATGCTGGACATGAGGGATCACGCTCCAAGGAATCCGAACAAGGGGTCTGACAGCCCTCACTGTTGCCCCTGGTGCGGCTTGTCCACATCGGTCATGTGACGCCATGTCGTGTCGCTCCGAAGGGGGGTGCGCGCACCCGGTCGACTGGGCGTCAGGTGACTGATGCGGCGGCGCCGACCCGTCGGCCACTGTGAGGGCGCAACCCCCAACCCGAGGAGCGATCATGAAACGACCTCTGCTGACTCTCGCACTGCGGGCTGGGCGGCGGCAGAGGCCGACGACCTCGCGGCGGCCGCGTGCCGGCGAGGGCCCCGTGCAGGTGGTGGCCTGCCGGGGCCCTCCAGGTCAGGCGAGCCGAGTGTCCGCGTACGCCACGATGGCGTCGCGCTGGTACTCGGCGAGGCCGGCCGCGATCTGCTCGTACGCCGCGCGCCACTGCTCGTTGGCGACGCAGGCCTCGCCGATCGCCGTGAACTCCTCCGCGCCCATCACGTGGACCTGCGCCATCGCCTGGTACTGGGCGTCCACCTCGGCCAGGACAGCCGGGTCGTCGGCCGGCGTCCCGGCGACCATCAGCTCGGCCATCCGGATCATCTGCGCGGTTCGCTCCCGCTGGCCCTGCTCGACTTCCTCGGGGGTCATGGCGGCGGCCCGCCGCTGCGAAGCCTCCGTCAGCTCGGGCCAGTTCTCCCGCACGTCATCGCCGAAGTGGTCCTCGCTCGGGCTGAAGCCCTCGAACAGGTTCTCCGGACGGTTGATGTTCGGCATCGTGTTGTCCTCCTTCGCGTTCTGCAGTTCGGCGATGGTGCGGGCTACCGTCCTGGTCAGGATGTCGAGGCGCTTGCGCTCCTCCACCAGCCGCTGGTGGTGTGCGCGCAGCGACTCCAGCTGGTCCACCTGCTCGCTGAGGATCTCGCTGATCTCGCTCAGCCCGAGTCCCAACTCCCGGAGCACGAGGATCTGCTGGAGTCGAAGCAGCTCGCTCTCCCCGTAGTGGCGGTGTCCGTTGACACCGATCCACGCGGGCCGCAGCAGCCCGATCTCGCCGTAGTGCCGCAACGTCCGGGCGGTCACGCCCGACATCCGGGCGACCTCCGCGATCGGCCAGGCCATCAGCCACCTCCTCTCGCCGTGGGCCGGTTCGTTCCGTCCCGGGTCCGACGGTAGGCGTTGACGCTGCGGCAGCTTCAACCCCCTCGAACAACCGGGTCAGAGGCCCAGGTGCTCCGCCAGGCAGGCGAATCGGACCGCCAGGCCGTCCGGGTCGTAGCCGTCCACCGCCTTCGCGGGCAGCGGGGGTCGCTCCTCGGCGAGGTCCTCGAAGGCGACGCGTTCCGGAAGGGTGCCGAAGCGGGCCTTGCGGACGGCCGCCGCGTTCTCGTCCGTACGGGGGCTGCTCACTCTCGGGTCTCCTGGCCCAGCCGGTCGGCGTCCACCACGGCCTGGGCGAACGCCGTCGGGGCCTCCTGCGGTGCGTTGTGCCCGATGCCGGTGAGCACCCGGTGCTCGTACTCGCCGGTGAAGAACCTCCGGTAGCCCAGGCCGTCGGTAGCGGCAAGGAAGGGGTCGAGGGCCGGGTCCAGGGCGATGGTCGGGACACCGATGCCCGGCCGGTCCGCGAGCAGCTCCTCGTAGCGGTCGTAGCGGCGTTCGCCGTCGGCCAGACCGAGGCGCCAGCGGTAGTTGTGGATCACGATCGCGGCGTAGTCGGGGTTCTCGAAGGCCGCGGCCGTGCGCAGATACGTGGCGTCGTCGAAGTTCCACGTCGGAGAGACCTCGTCCCAGACCAGCCGGCACAGGTCGTGCCGGTTCTGCCGGGTCTGCATGGCGACGCGGCCGCGGTCGGTGGCGAAGTAGTACTGGTACCACCAGGTGTGCTCGGCCTTCGGCGGCAGCGGGTTCTGCTGCGCCTGGACGTTGGTGATGAGGTATCCGCTCACCGCCACCAGGGCCTTGACCCGCTCCGGCCACAGTGCCGCGATGATGCCGGCGGTGCGCGAGCCCCAGTCGAAGCCCGCCAGGACCGCCTCGCGGATCTTCAGGGCGTCCATCAGGGCGACGATGTCGAGCGCGATCGCGGACTGCTGGGCGTTGCGGGCCGTCGTCGGCGACAGGAAGATGGTGGTGCCGTGGCCGCGCAGGTACGGCACGATCACCCGGTAGCCGGCGTCGGCCAGCAGCGGGGCCACGTCGACGAAGCTGTGGATGTCGTAGGGCCAGCCGTGCAGGCAGATGACCACAGGGCCGTGCTTCGGGCCGGCTTCGGCGTAGCCGATGTCGAGCACGCCGGCCCGGACCTGCTTCAGCTCGGTGAACGCGGTGTGCGTGCCCGGCGCGACGGCCGGGATGACCGGGGCGGGACGGCCGGGCCGGTCGGAGGCGGCGCCGAAGGCCGCGGGCGCGGCGGCCGCGGCGCCGAGGGGCAGGGCCGTGGCGCCCACCCCGAGACCGACCGCCTTGGTGAACGTACGCCTGTTGATCACGTCTGATCCTTCCTGGAAGCCTGCTGACGCTCCACTGTCGGTCCGGCCCGGGCCCGAGCACATCAGTCACATGACGCCGAGACAGGCGTCACGCCGGCCGGGCCGTCACATGCAGTCATCCGACTGTTTCCGCCGCGCCGGGCCGTCGACGACGCTTGACGTGCTGCCCCGGGACCGGCGGCGGATCGTCGTACCGCAATCGGAAGGCACTGCCGTGAACCGAACTCCCGCAGTCCTCATCCACGGTGCGTGGTTGCACAGGTCGTGCTGGGAGGGCTGGGCCGAACGGTTCGCGGCGCACGGCTTCGCGGTGTGCGTCCCGGGCTGGCCCGGGGAAGCGGGCACCGCGGCGCAGGCGCGGCGGGATCCCGGCGCGCTCCGGGGCCTCGGACTCGACGCGCTCACCGTCCACTACGAGAGGATCGTGCGCTCCTTCGGGACTCCGCCGGTCCTCATCGGGCACTCGGTCGGCGGCCTCATCGTCCAGCAGCTCATCGGCGCCGGCCTCGGCCGGGCGGCGGTGGCCCTTGCACCCGTGCCGGTCGCCGGCGTGGTGCCGGCCGAGGCCCGGCCCCGGCCGTGGCCGCTCGTCCCGGCCGGATCGGACCGGCATCAGGGCTTCGTATCGCTGACCCCGTCCCGGTTCCGGCACACGGTCGCCAACACGGTCGGGGAGGAGGAGGCCGCGAAGCTCTTCGAGAGACACGCCGTTCCGGCCCCGCACCGGCTGCTCGCAGACCTCGGTCCCCACGCCGTCACCGTCGACACGGGCAATGCCACGCGCGGGCCTCTCCTGCTCGTGTCCGGCCAGGAGGACCGCATCGTCGCCGACGCCGGCACACGCTCCGTCTACAAGCTCTACGGCGACTCCACCGCCGTGACCGGCCTCAAGCAGTACGCGGACCGGGGTCACTCGCTCGTGGTCGACAGCGGCTGGCCCGCGGTCGCCGACCACGTGCTCGCCTGGCTGGCCGCCAACGGCGTCCAGGCCCTGCCCGGCAAGATCGGCCGGACAGGGCCCAGCCCAGGGCCGCCGGAGAGCTGAGCCTGAGGCCGTCATGCCTGCGAGACCTCCTCCGTCCGGCTCAGGGCGTCGCGCAACGCCGCCCGGGTGGTGACGCCCAGCTTCGGGAAGACGCGGTACAGGTGCGAGCTGACGGTGCGCGGCGACAGGTGCATCCGCTTGCCGATCTCCTTGTTGGTCAGCCCGCCGGCTGCCAGGTCCGCGATCCGGCGTTCCTGCCAGGTCAGCGAGGCGGGATTGAGCGTGGAGGAGCGCGGCGGCGTCCCGGTGGCCCGCAGCTCGGCCCGGGCCCGCTCGGCCCAGCCGGCGGCGCCGAGCCGCTCGAACGCCTCGGCCGCCGGGACGAGGTACTGCCGTGCTGCCACCCGGCCCTGGGCGTGACGTGCCTGTACGCCGTGCGCCAGTCGGATCCGGGCCAGCTCGAACGGGAAGCGGGCGGCGTCCGGGTGCGATTCGGCCCGCTCGAACATCTCGGCGGCCTCCGACTCGCTGTCCGCGGTCATCGCCAGCGCGCCATGGGTGATCAGCGCCAGGCGGGGTGACAGCTCCGGCAGTCCGGCGTCGCGCGCGGCGAGGGCGTGGGCCCTGGCCTGCTCGACCCGGCCGGTGTGCCGGGCGGCCTCGACGAGGTCGAGCAGGGTACGGGAAGCCTGATACGTGTAGGGCCGGAAGGTGCCCGGCGGCGTGATGCCGATGGCGTACAGGTAGGCGGCCTCGTAGTCACCGGCGCTCAGCGCGGCGGTCGCACCGGCGGAGTCGGCGAGCTGGGTGAGGAACCCCAGCCCGCGGGGCCGTGCCCAGGCGTCGACCTCGGCCTGCAGGTCCCGAGCCCGACCGACCTGTCCGCGCATCGCCGCGAGCTGGGCCAGGTATGCGCGGCTCTGAACCGCGAACAATTCGTGGCCGTGCTCGGCCGCCAGTTCCAGGACCCGCCGGCCGGTGTCCTCGGCCCCGTTCCACTCGCCGACCGCCATCTGGTCGAGCGTGATCAGGTGCAGCATGACCATCCCGCTGGCCGCGGCCCCGGTCTCCAACTCGCGCTCCACGACGCGCTGCAGATACGGGCGGTACTGGCTCAGAACGTCGAGGTGGTACGCGGACACGGCCAGCCGCGTCACCTCCCAGGGCTCCAGGCCCGGCAGGTCCGCGGTGGCCTGTTCCACCGTCCCGGCGCATTCGGTGCCGTACCGGATCACGTCGCTCCAGGCAGCGCTGTGGATCCGCGTGCGGGCGGTGACGAGGCCACCCAGGGAGGCGAGCAGCTCGTGGGTGCGCTCCCAGGCCGGGCCTTCCCCGGCGTACTGACTGATCGCCAGCAGGAGGACCACCAGCCGGGTGAGGACCTCGTCGGGCCCGGTGCTCCCGCCGTCCCGCAGGTGCTCGATCGCGGCCATGACCTGCCGCCGGCTGGAACGGACGTCTCCGTCCTGGTAGAGCGCCTGGTAGGCGGAGGCCAGGACCGCAGCCGGCGACTCCGCCCGGCTGGGGGTGAGCCCGGAGACGACGAGCCGGTGCGCCTGGCCGAGACGGGCGGCGTGGCCCGCGACGAACGCCGCGTCCGCCAGGCGCCGGGACCGGTCGGAGTGGTTCTCGCTCAGCTCCGCGGCGCGGGTCAGCCAGGTCACGGCCGTCAGCGCGCCGCCGCGCCGGGTCGCCGACTCGGCGGCTGCCTCCAGGATGTCGGCCACCTCCTCGTCAGGGTCGACGGTGGCCGCGGCGAGGTGTGTCGCCCGGCGTTCGAGGTTCTCCCGATGGACCTGCGACAGCGCCTGGTGGGCGGCGCGGCGCTGGTTGGGGGTGGCCAGCTGCACGACGGCGGAGCGCACCAGCGGATGCCGGAAGGTGAAGTCGCCGGTGGCCGGCTCGAAGTCGAGCAGCCCGGCGGTCACGGCCTCGTCGGCGTCGCGCATGCGGTAGCGCGCGCCGGACGGGTCGCCGCCGGGCTCGGTTGCAACGCCGTCGAGAGCACCCATCAGGAGCTCGGCACGCACACCGTCGCCGATGGCCGCGATCCTGGCGCCGTACAGCTGTTGCAGCCGCCGGGGCAACGACACGCCGTGCTGATCGACCTCGTGCACCGTTCGGTTGCCCAGGTGGGTGGGCAGTTCCAGCAGCGCCAGCGGGTTTCCCCGGGCCTGCTCCAGCACCGTCCGGCGGATCTGCCTGCCCAGCCGCGGGTACCTCCGGTCCAGCAGAAGCGCCGCGTCCTCGTCGGCGAGGGCGGCGACGGACAGCTCGGGCAGTGCGGCGGTGTCGAAGCGCGACGCCAGGTCGGCACGCACCGCGACCAGCAGCTTCATCCGACTGCCGGTCAGGCGCCGGCCCACGAAGCCGCAGACGTCGGCGCTGGAGTCGTCCAGCCACTGCCCGTCGTCCAGGACCACCAGCAGCGGCCGGCGCGCCGCCGCCAGAGACAGCAGGCCGAGAACCGCGATACCGAGCCTCATGACCGAGGGCGGGTCCCCCTCGGCCCGGCCGAAGACGGCGTCGAGGACTGCCCGGGTCCCGTCATCCAACTGCGCGACCTCGCCGAGCAGCGGATGAAGGAACTGATGCAGCCCGGCGTAGGGCAGCTCGGACTCGGCCTCGACACCGGCTGCGCGGATGACGGCATGGCCTTCCTGCTCCGCCAGAGCAACGGCGTGGCCGAGCAGAGACGTCTTGCCGACTCCCGTCTCCCCACGGAGCACAAGGGCCCGTCCTGCGGCGGTCGTCACGAACGCCGCAAGCTCCGCCTGCTCGCCTGCCCGCCCCACCATCGGCGTGCTGCCGGCTTCCATGCCAGTCCTCCCCACCGTCACCGGGTGTCAGCCGCTGAGGCCGGCGGCGCGGGCCATGTGGGCGGCGTACCACGACGGCCAGTCCGGATCGTGGTGGCCGAGCTCCTCCTCGTACTCGCCGTGGGCGAGCGCCGCGTCGCGCAGCGCCTGCTCGACCTCGGCGGCCGAGCGGTAGACCACGTGGCCGATCCGGCCGGGCCGCCGCGTCGTGACCTCCTGCAGGACGAAGGTGTTGCCGTCCGGGTCGGCGAACGACGCGAACGAGCCGTAGGACTGCCGGGCCGGGTGCGGGCCGGGGACCCGGTCGGTGGTGCCGGCGTGGTGGAAGACGCCGCCGGCGTCGTGGAACACCTCGCTGACGTCGACGCCGCAGGCCGCCAGCTCGGCGCGGGCCGTCACGACGTCGTCCACGACGAGGTGCACGCCGCGCTCCGACCCTGGCGCCGCGTCGGTCACGCCGCTACCGATGACGATCGATGCGGCCGAGCCGGGCGGGGTCAGGTGCACGATCCGGAAGCCGCCCGAGCCGGAGAAGTCGACGTCCTCGCGGAAGCCGATCCGCGTGTAGAAGTCCTTGGACCGGTCCACGTCCGAGACCGGGACGACCACGACCTCGATCCTGAAATCCACCATCGTCAGCTCCTTCGCCGCAGCAGATGCCGATCGGCACCCGCTGCCAACGATCCCGGGACCGGCGACCTGTCGCCCCAGGGGCGAACCCTGGTGGTGACCCGGGCCCGTGTCCGCCGGGACTCCGGCCAGGGCCCCGGGCCGAGGGGACCAGGGCTCGACACCGGTTCGACGGAGGGTGCCGACCGGGAACCTGGGTGTTGCCGATCACCACACCGATGCGAGGAGCACGAGAAGCACACCATGGCGACCATCCACTTCACCGAGCGGACGAATGCGACACCGGAACAGTTCGTGGCGTGCCTCACCGATTTCGGGCCGGGCCGCCGGCAGCTGTTCGGCAACAGTGCCGACGAGTACCTGCAGGTACACGCGAAGGATGCCGACCATGCCGACGTCACCGAGGGCTCGGGCGGCGTTTGGGAGCGGCTGCACTACGACTGGTCCGATCCGCACCGGGTGGTGATGACGACCGTCGATTCCAACATCTGGGGTGGCCGCTCCGGGCACACGTACACCTTCACGCCCCTGCCGGACGGGACGACACAGTTGGACGCCGTGATCATTCGCGAAGGCAAGAACCTCAAAGGGCGTGTCACCGGGCTGCTGCTGGGCAGCGTGGGCAAGGGCCTGCTGGAGAAGGCGCTGAGGAACACGATCAAGGCCATCGAGGCCCGCAATCGGCCGTTCCGCGAATGACACCGCCACCGTCGGGATCACCGGAGGGGGATGAATCGAACAGAATGACAGGGCGTTCGACGGGCCGAGGGGTTCCACCAACGCTTCGGCCTGTTCCACGTCGACTTCGAGACGCAGCGCCGCACGCCGAAGGCCTCGTATGCCTGGTGCCGCGACCTGATCAGTAATCACCGCCATCTTCAGTCAAGGTAGTTGGCCTCCGTGGCGGCGGCGGGACGCATGGGGCTCGGTCAGGTCAAAGTCGGCGCCGTGCCGGAATCGACGCTCAGGAAGACACGGTGTCGTGTTCCGCGGGGACGACAACGACCGGGATGCGGGCGTGGTGGACGACCTCGGTACTGGTCGATCCGAGGGCGAGACGTCCCCAGGCCCCCGACCCTCGGGAGCCGACTACGAGCAGGCAGGCGTCCTTGCTTGCTTCGAGGAGCACCTGCGCCGGACGACCGGATTCGCAGACGATCTCCACGTCCACGGGCGGTCCGCCGAGTTGTTGCTGCAGTTCCTTGACGGTGTCGGCCACGGCCTGCGTGACGAGATCGCGCTGCTGCGGGATGGGGCCGCTGTCGGGGCCGGATGCGGCCGTCCATTCAAAGCCGGAGTGCCGGGTGGGGGAGTACTCGTACGCGCAGACGGCCCGCAGGCCGGTACCGCGCAAGTGGGCCTCGCGGAGCGCGAAGGTCATGGCCTGCCTGGCGAGGTCCGAACCGTCCGTGCCGACCACGATCGGGCCGACCGGGTGGGGGACAGGAGGATCGGTCACGGGAGACCTCCAAGGATCTCGGCGGGCGTGGAGACGGCCGGGGCTGTTGTGGCGCTTATGACGGTGGGGCCTTCACGGTCGTCCGTCGGCGGGTGTGCACTTCCCAGCCTGCGCCTGCCCGTCGGTGGGCACCAGCGCACGTCGCAGGGAGGAATGCGTCGACGGCGGGCGAACCGTCGACGGGCCGGTCCGGCCGGGGGACCATCGGGACAGCCATCGGCGTCAAGCGGATGATCCAAACCGCCCGGTAGAGCCGTTGTCGATGATCGGGCAGCCGCCGCCGACCGCCATCAGGCGCGGTTGGCCGGCCAGGGCCTGGGTAGTCGTTCCACGTGTGGGTGGGCGTGTGGAAGGAGGCTGCGGTCCACGCCTTGTCGAGGGCTCCGCTTTGTGCAGCACCCGTCCGCTGACGTTGCCGTCAACTACTGCCGTCAAGATGGCAAATCCCCCGCCGGAATCCGTTCCGGCGGGGGATTATAATGTTCCAGCTCAACTCAAGAGGGTCCTCTCTCGACCCTTATTTCGCGCCAGTCATCGGTCTATCGCTCGATCGCATCGAAAGCTATCTGATTAGCCCCTACATCGAGCGTGCGAAGATTTCCACTTCCTCTAGAAGGGATGCTTCCCTCTCGGACTTCGGAGCAATCGCAACACCTCCGCGCTCCAATATGACGAGAGATGTGAGTAGCACACCTCGCATTAGGCCATGTTGAACTGGGTGTCGCGTTGAGGCGTAGCATTCGAGCAGGCCCTCGACGAACTGCCGAAACATCTGCATGTTCACGGCACAAGTATCATCATCCGACGGCGTCAACCCGGTCGGGCGCTGGATCAGCTCAGCCGCAGTCTCCGCGAAGGACAGGTACCACTTTCCAATGCGGAGAGAGGGGTTCCATGCGGTTTCGCCGGAAACCTCGAAATAGTAGCTCATTGAGCAAACTCCAGCCTGATATCCACGCCAGGATTCGCCTGCCTCAGATTATCGATGTGCGATTCAAGTGCAGATCGAAAGCGAGAATCAATCGATGAATTAGTCAGCCGGAAACCGATGGGAGCATTTTCATATCCAGGCATGTACTGTCGAGCCTCGATATACTTCTTCAGCTTCCCGTCAATCTGCTTCGAAATCCATCCGTCATCGCCGTACAGTGCGCTCTTCTCTTCCCAGAGCACACCCCCGCTGACGTGATCAATGTCGGTGATCCTATTTCCGGTCTCTGGATGATACACATCGTAATCCCGCTCACCCTCAAGCAGTCCACAGCCCGGTCCAGTGTTATGCACGAGCACCGGCGTATTACCGGCCAGGACATAGTACGTGTGGACGCCGCTGACGGTGAGGTTGTAGGCGGTGAGGTCCTGCGGGTAGGTGTGGGTTGCGATGACTTCGACCGTTGTGCCGTCGGCTTCGCGTAGTTCGTCGCCGACGTTGAGGTCGGTTGCGTCGGTGAAGTTACCGGAGGTGGCGTCCCAGAAGGGGTGCCGGTCGGTGGCGTGCAGCGTCTCGCCGCCGGTGATCGTGACGTCGACCATGATGTGCGGTCCGGTGTGCTGGACCGTCGCGGTCACCGTGTGGGGTGCAGTGTTCCAGACGGTGGTGTCGGTCGCGCGGACCTGGGTGCCGGGGGTGATCTGTTCGATCGGCAGGCTGCTGCCGTCGGCGAGCAGGACCGGTGTGCCTGCGGCGAAGCTGTTGGGCTCGCAGGCGGTGAGGGTCTCGACTTCGTCGATGATCTTCTTGCCGCCGCCGGTGACGGTGCTGGCCTGGCCGCCCTTCGTGAGCGCGGAGTTGAAGGCCCGCTGCCCTGCGCCCGGCCCGGCCGCGGTGTCCTGGACCGCCAGTGCCTTGTAGTGGCCGTTCGGCTTCTGGACCAGGCCGTCGTACGTGGCTGTGGGGGTGAGCCGGGCGAGGTCGGACTCGGGGAGGCGGCTCACGGCGTCGGGGGTCAGGTAGGCGGTGGCGGGGCGTTTGTCGACCTTGATGCCGTGCCTCTTGGCGTATGCGTCGATGGCCGCGTTCTTGCCGGTCGGGGAGCGGAGGTCGCCGCCCTGGGGTGAGGCGCCGGTGCTGCGGGTGGCGGGGTTCGGCGGGCGCGGGGCGTCGCCGCCACGCGCCATCGAGGCCGGGGTGGGAGGGGTGTCGATGAGGCCCTGGTTTGCGGTGGCCATCTGCTGGAGCATCTGCCGGCGCTGGGAGACCAGTCGCTGCGTTTCGCTCCGGAGGGCCGTCGCTTTCGTGCTGAGGGCGAGCGCGTCCGCGCTGAGCTTCGCCGCCTCGTTGGCGAGCTGCGACTGCCTGGCACTGGCTTTCGACAGCTCCGGTTCGATCGCGGCCCGCTCCGCCTGGAGCTGGGCCGCTTCGGCGTCGAGCCCGGCCTTCTCCGCGTCGTACGCGCTCGCGGCCCCGGCTTCGGCGGGCAACTGGAAGACGTGCGGCGCTGCGTTGTGTGCGGCGATCCGGGAGTTGAGGGCGGTGCTCTTGGCGTTGAGGGCGGCGGCCTTGCTCGTGGCGGCGGAGGAGTCCTTGGCGGCGGCCTCGGAGCCGGCCTTCAGTTCTGCCGTGCTCCTGGTGAGCCTTCCGGTCTCCGCCGCCAGTTCGCTCGCACGCTGGGGCAGCGTCCCGATCTGCTGGCCGAAGGCGGTGATCCTGGTGTTGAGGTCCGCGGGGTAGTTCGCGCTCGGCCGTAGCGGTTCGGGAACGGAAAGACCGGAGGCCGGGCCGGCCACTGCCGGGTCGGCAGCCGGGGCTGCGGCGCTCTCACCGGCCATGGGCACCGGTACCACTGCCGCGAGGAGCATCAGGCACAAGCCGCGCCAGACGGAGCCCGGAGCGCGGGTGGCGGCCCGTCGCCGTGCTGATCGCCGGGCGATCATGCGGTCACCTTCGCGGCGACCCGGTCAGCGATCTTCGCGACGGCCGGTCGGCCGTCGCCTGCTGCGCAGAGCGCCACCTGCAGGACGGCTTTGCCCTTGAGCCGGGCCTGGCGGTAGCAGGCCCAGCCGTCCCCGGTGTCCTGAGTCGCTGTCCAGACGACGGTGTCCGGAGTGGAGGAGTCGGTCTTGTAGGTCCACTTCGACGTGCGGCCGTCCTGGTCGGTCCGCACGGCGGACGGGCATTTCTTGAGCCCGTCGCTGAGCGCTCGGAACGCCGCGCCGGCCTTGTCCGCGTCGGGGTAGACGCCGACGATCTGCGTCACCGTGTAGTCACCGGTCCCTGCGGCGTCTTGGTAGGTCGCTGACAGGAACGCAGACCAGGCCTGCCCGTAGACCGCCTTGGTCGCCGGACCTGCCGCGGGCGCGCAGTCGGCCGGCTCGACGGCGATCGCCTCAGGTGGCTCGGTTCCCCTCGGACCGGAGACCACGGTCGTCCCGGCCAGCCTGCTGACCTCGTCCGGGGCGAGCAGGTCCGCCTGGACGGTACCCGCAGCGATGTGAGGCGGAAAGTCTGACGGTTGACGCGGCCAGCTCCACCACCCGGCGCCGGCCAGCACGAGGCAGGACACGACCGCGAACGCCTGAAGAAGCCGCCACCGGCGCGGCGTTCGACCGGGCCGACCTGTCTGCGGACCCTGTGAAGACGCGGTTTGCGGGGCCGTCGCCTGCTGCACAGGCACCGCCCCCGCGGTCTGTTGCCCGGTGGCGGGTGCCGGTGCTGCGGGGTCCGTGCTCCGGTGATGGTCTGTCACGCTGGCTCCTCTGTCGTGATCGTCCTGCTGGCGCTGTCCGCGGACCCGAGGCGGCCCACTTCGGGAAGAGCGCCGGGAACGTGGTGGAGAGGGAGGCGGCCGCCACGTCGGCGCGGAACCGGACTTGGGGCCGCGGGGAGCGGCACGGCGGATCCAGGGACGGTTGCCGGTGTGGATCGTCGCTCCCCATGCACGCCGAGGGGTCCGACCGACGGCCCGTCGCGGCGTGCAGCCGACTCTCGCAGGCGACACTGGGCGCGGACCTTGCAGAAACCTTGCCGCCCGGGCGCCCTGGTAGGAGAGCATGGCCTCGCAGGCCTCGTCGGCGTGGCCTTGGGCGGAATTCGGGGGTGGCTGCACGGTGGAGTTCCGGTTGCTGGGGCCGGTCGAGTTCCAGGTCGACGGAGGTGGCGTCGCCCTGGGGCCGCGGAAGCAGCGCCTGGTGCTCGCCGCTCTCGTGGTTGATGCCGGGAGGGTGGTCCCGACCGACACCCTGATCCGCCGGGTCTGGGACGCACACCCTCCGCAGGAGGCACAGTCGTCCCTCTACGCGTACGTCGCCCGGCTGCGGGCCGTGCTGCGCACCGCCACCCGCTCCGGCGTCCTTGACGCGCCGGCCATCGGTCGCGCCGGCGGGGGCTACCGGCTCGATGCGGGAGCCTCGCGGGTGGATCTGCGTGACTTCCGGGAACTCGCTGCCAGGGCTCGCACGGCCGATGGTGACCTGCGCGGCAGGACTGCCTTACTGGAGCAGGCTCTCGGCCTCTGGCGCGGCCAGGCCCTCAGCGGACAGACGGGCGGATGGGTCGACGCGCTGCGCCTGAGGCTGGAGCGCGAGCACTTCGCCGTCCGCCTGCAGCGTCACGACACGCACCTCGCGCTCGGCAACCACGCCGAGCTCCTGCCCGAACTGCTGGCCCTGGCCGGGGAGCAACCCGACGACGAAGCGCTCGTCGGGCAGCTGATGCTGGCGCTGCACCGCTGCGGCCGGGCTGCGGAGGCGCTGGAGCACTATGAGAGGACGCGTCGTCGGCTGGCGGGCCGGCTCGGTGCGGATCCGGGTGCGGGGCTTCGTGAACTGCACGAGCGAATCCTGCGGGACGACCCCCGGCTGGGCCCACCGCACCCGGACGATGCCGTACGGCCAGGGAAGGCCGGTGGCGAGGCCGGCGCGGACAGCGCCGCCGGAGGCCCCGAGCGCATCGCGCCGGCGGAGCTGCCCCGTCCCGTTCCCGGATTCACCGGCCGCGCCGACCGGATCGACGTCCTGGACCGGCTGGTACTCGGCGGGGCCGCCTCCCGGACGGAGCCCGTGATCGCCGCGATCAGCGGTACCGCAGGGGTCGGCAAGACCGCGCTCGCCGTCCACTGGGCTCACCGCGCACGCGACAGCTTCCCCGACGGCCAGCTCTGGATGAGCCTGCGCGGCTTCGACCGCGACCGCGAGCCGGTTCGTCCGGCCGACGCGCTGGGGCAGTTCCTTCGCTCGCTCGGGCTGACACCCGCTCAGGTACCCGCGGACGAGGACGAGCAGGCCCGGCTCTACCGGTCACTGCTCGCCCGTCGCCGGATTCTGATCGTCCTGGACAACGCCGCCTCGGCCGAGCAGGTCCGGCCCCTGCTCCCGGGCAGCGCCTCATGCGCGGTACTGGTGACCAGTCGGCACCGGCTCGGCGGTCTGGTCGCGCTCGACGGAGCCGTCCCGCTGCCGCTCGATGCCCTGGCGCCCGCCGAGGCCCAGGACCTCCTTGCACACGTGTTGGGCGAGGACCGACGCCGTGCGGAACCGGAGGCCACCGCGGAGCTCGCCCGGCACTGCGGCCACCTCCCGCTGGCACTGCGGGTGGCGGCCGCCCAACTCGCCCTCGGGGCGCACTCGTCCGTGGCCGGCTTTGTCGAGCGGATCAGCGCCGGAAGCAGGCTCGACGGGCTGGAGGTCGATGGTGACGGTCACTCCGTCGTCCGCAGTGCCTTCAGCCTGTCCTACCTGTCGCTGCCCGAGGACGCCCGACGGCTCTTCCGCCGTGTCGGCCTGGTACCGGGCCCCGACTTCACGCCTGCTGCCGTCGCCGCGCTCGCGGAGCTTCCCCGGGCCGAGACGGAGCGGCTGCTCGCCACACTCCGCGGTGCCCACCTGCTGGAGTCCGCAGCTCCGGGACGGTTCCACCTGCACGACCTGTTGAGGGAGTTCGCCCGAGAGCTTGGCGAGGCCGAGGACCCGGAGCACACCCGCCGGTCCGCGCTCGACGGGCTGCTCGGCTGGTACCGGCGGACCGCTGAGACGTCGGTCAGCGCCCTGCCATGGGTCTTCCCGCACCTTCCGGAGACCTTCGAAGGCGCGACCACCCACGGTGAGCCTGCAGCGGCGGCCGCCCGGCAAGCCATGGATCTCCTGGAGAGCGAGCAGCCCAATCTGATCGCCGCCATCGAAGCCGCGGCAGCCCACCCACCCGCCCGGCCGGCGTGGGAACTGACCACCACGCTGTCCCGCTACTTCTGGGCCTGCGCCCCACGCTCGGTCTGGCGGGCCGTTGCGGAGACCGCGCTGGCCGCGGCGGAGGCCGAAGGGTCGCAGCCGGGAACGGCGGCGATGCACCGCAGCCTCGGTCTCGCTCACTGGGACATGGGGCACACCCACGAGGCCTGGGCCCACCACCGTTCTGCCCTTGCCCTGCACGAGCGGATCGGCCCGCCCGCACAGCTCGCCATGACGCTGGGTGCCCTGGGACTCGTCGGGTCCGGGCTGGGGAGACTCCAGGAAGCCCTGGATCACTTCGGCCGCTGTCTGGTGGTCTGCCGCACCATCGGCCGCCAGGACTTCCTGCAGTGGCCGCTGACCGGCCTCGGCAGCATCCACCGAGACCTCGGGGACCTCCGGACGGCGGTCGAGTTCCTCGGGGAGGCCGTCGCCTGTCAGCAACAGGCCGGCTCACGGTTCGAGACCATCCCGCTGCAGTTCCACGCACTGGCGTTGTGGGAGTCCGGGAGGCTGGCCGAGGCGTCGGCCGAGCTCGACCGGCTCTTCGTCGTCAACCGGCCGTTCGCCAAGAACAGTGCCGACGCGCTGGCCTACGACGTCCTGGCCAGGGTTGCGATCGACCGGGGCGACCACCCAACGGGCCTGGCCGAGGCCGAACGGGCGGCCCGGTTGGCGCACGACGGCGGCAGGCTCCTCGTCCACGCCGGAGCGCTCAACACCGCCGGCACCGCCTTGCGCAACCTCGGCCGCTTCGACGATGCCCGGCAGTCCCACGAACGCGCGCTGGACCTCGCCCGATCCTGTGAGAACCCACGGGCCGAGGCCGACAGCCTGATCGGACTGGCCGCCGCGCTGCGCCGGCTCGGGCGCGCCGACGAGAGTCTCCCGTCCGCGCAGCTCGCCCTCGACGTCGCCCGGCACCACACGTTCCGCCTCGTGGAGGCCCAGGCGCAGACGGAGCTCGCCGAGAGCCATCGCGCCGACGACCCGCGGACAGCGCTCCGCCTGGCGCGGGCCGCACTGTCCCTGCACCAGGACACCGGCCACCGACTGGGCGCCGCACGCACGCACAGCCTCCTCGCCGACATCCACCAGACCCTCGGCGACGCCCCGAGCGCGGCAGCCGAGCGTACCGAGGCGTCCGCGCTGTACCTGGCCACCGGCGCCTGCGCGCCCGCGCACCGATGATGCGGACGCCTCGGTACGCGCCGGCCGTGACGTCATGAAGCGGCATCTCAAAGCGCCTCCTGTGCAGGGCGCTCGGAGGCCGGCCCGGGTGCCTTGTGCCGCGGTAGTCGTAGGAGCCGGGATATGGTCGCGGCCCGAGTCGGGCGTGGTCCCTACCCCGTTCGCGCAGTTCTCTTCGCCGGCGGCGGCCCGCAGTCCGCGATGGCGTCGAAGAGGTCCGCCATTGCTGCGAGGCTGTGCCCGCTCACGAAGGCGTCGCAGTGCGGCAGCGCTGCGGCGATCCCGGCGGCGAGCGGGGCGTAACCGGGCGCGGCCTTACGGGGGTTGACCCAGATGACGCGATGCGCGAGTCGGCCGAGCCGGGCCGTCTCCCGGCCGACGGCCGACGGGTCCTCGCCCTCCCAGCCGTCGGAGAAGATCACTACCACTGCTCCCCGGGCCATGCCGCGCCGTCCGAAGCGGTCGGTGAACTCCGCGAGCGCACGGCCGATCAGCGTGCCACCGGACCAGTCGGGGGCGGCCCGGCCCGCCCGGCGCAGCGCGGCATCCGGAGACGTGTGCCGCAGCACCGGCGTCAGACGGGTCAGCCGGGTGGCGAAGACGAAGACCTCCGCGGCCACCCCGGACCCCGCCCGTGCGCACAGGCGGGAGAAGAACCGCACGTAGACCCGGGTGTACGGCTCCATCGAGCCCGAGACGTCACACAGCAGCACCAGCGGTCGGCGGCGCAGCCGGCCGTGTGAGCGCGCCAGCCGGACGGTCTCCCCTCCGGTCCGCAGGCTGCGCCGCAGGCTCCGGCGCAGGTCGACGTGCCGGCCTCGCGGGTCGGCCTCCCGGCGGCGGGTGCGGCGCAGCGGGATGCTGATCGCGAGATTGTCCAACAGACGGTCCAGCTCCGCCAGTTCGCCTGGCCCGAAGGTGCCGAAGTCCTGCTGTGCGAGCGCCTCGGCGGTACTGCCGACCAGCCGCTCCACGCCGGTGCGGGTCGGGTTCTCTCGCGATCGGCCGACGGTGTCCCGGCGGAGTGGTCCGCTCGGCAGGGGCCCGCTCGTCCGGCGCGGCGGCGGCGCCGGCGCGGCGGCCGGGGGTGCGTCGGGTCCGGCTTCGAGACCGGGGAGTGGCGGGTTGTCGGGGGATCCCCGTTGGTCGGCCGGGTCCGTCTGCCCGCCGAAGAGTGCGAAGAAGACGCGGTCGAACGGCTCGATCTGCTCGCGGGCCGTGACGAAGGCCAGTCGCGCCGCCCAGTAGAGGGCCGGCGGGTCGACGGGTGGCAGCAGACGCAGGATGTCCAGGAAGCGGCCCGAGCGCTCGGGCGTGACCGGCAGGCCCGCCCGGTGCAGTGCGGCGCCCAGGCGGGCGGCGAAGGCGGGCCGGTCGAAGGCCGGGGGCGAGGCGGGCGGAGCGGCCATCGGGATCAGCTCTCGGGATCAGCTCTCGGGAGTGCCGACCAGCCAGGCGAGCCCCCGGTCGCGTACCAGGTCGATGTCCTCGCGGTACTTGACGAGGACGCCGAGCGTCCGGTCGGCGGCCTCGGTGTCGAGTCGCTCCACGCCCAGCAGGGCGAGCGCGCCGACCCAGTCGATGCTCTCGGCGATGCCGGGTGGCTTCTGGATCTCCAGGGTCCGCATCCGGCGTACCGAGGCCGCCACGTCGGCCGCGAGCGAGGGTGTGGTGCCGGGGGCGCGGCGGCGCACGATCTCGATGACCTGTGCGGTGTCGGGGTAGTCGATCCAGTGGTAGAGGCAGCGCCGTTTGAGGGCGTCGTGCAGGTCGCGGGTCCGGTTGGAGGTGAGGACGACGACCGGTGCGACGGTGGCGCGTACGGTGCCCAGTTCCGGGATGGTGACGCCGGCCTCGGCCAGCACCTCCAGCAGGAAAGCCTCGAAGTCGTCGTCGGCGCGGTCGATCTCGTCGATCAGCAGCACCGCGGGCATGGGGCCGGGGTGGGTCAGCGCGGCGAGGATCGGGCGGCGCAGCAGGAAGTCGTCGGAGAAGAGGTCGGCCTCGGCCAGCGGCACTCCCCGGCTCTCGGCGAGCCGGATGCTCAGCAGCTGGCGCGGATAGTTCCACTCGTACAGCGCCTCGGCGGCGTCCAGTCCGTCGTAGCACTGCAGCCGGATCAGCGGGCTGCCGAGGACGCCGGCCAGCGCCCGGGCGGCCTCGGTCTTGCCGACGCCCGGCTCGCCCTCCAGCAGCAGCGGCTGGGGCAGCCGCACCGCGAGGTAGAGCGCGGTGGTCAGGCCCGGGTCGGCGAGGTAGCCGAGGGAGTCCAGCGAGGCGCGCAGGGTCGGCGGGTCCGGTACGATCCGCGCGACTGCCGCCCGGGCCGACTCGGCCGGCCCGGGCGGGACGGCCTCCGTCACGGTACCTCCGCAGGCTGGGCGGGCTCTGCCTCGAAGCGGTCGCGGCAGCCGGTCGAGCAGAACCAGTGCCGGTGCCCGCGGGCGTCCGAGTACGGGGTGTCGGCGACGACGGCGACGGTCATGCCGCAGACCGGGTCGAGGGCGGTGAGCGGTTCGGCGGACGGCGCCGCGGGCACGGCGGCCGCCTCCTCGGTGTGCACCGACAGGGCGTGCCGCGAGGCGACCAGCTCGGCGAGGATCGACACGGCGATCTCGCCGGGCGTGCGGGCTCCGATCCAGAGCCCGGCCGGCGTGTGGATCCGGTCCCGCTGTTCGGGGTCGAGGTCGAGGCCGGCGAGTACGGCGGCGCCGCGACGGCGGCTCGCGACCAGCGCGACATACGGCACCCCGGCCCGCGCGGCGCGGGTGAGCAGCCCCTCCTCCTGCCGTCCGTGGGAGGCGATCACCACGGCCGCCACGCCGCCCAGCTCCTCCGCGGTGACGTCCGCGGTGACGTCCGCGCTCACGTCCGCGCTCACGTCCGCGCTGACCTCCTCGCCGACCGTCCGGACGTCGTACTCCAGCCCGGCGCCGAGCGTGACCAGGCTCCGGCCGATGGGGGTGTCGCCGAGCACGAGCACCACCGGGGCAGGCCGCAGCGGCTCCAGGAAGATCTCCAACTCACCGCCGGACAGGCAGGGGTTGGCGACCAGCAGGGTGCCCGCCTCGCCCTCGTCCGGCGGTGCCGGGGGAGCGTCGGGCGAGATCCGCAGCAGCAGCGACTCACCGCTGCGCAGCAGCCGCAGTGCCTGCACGCGGACGGTCGCCTCGGCGCAGACCCCGCCGACGAAGCCCTCGATCCGGCCGTCCTCCAGGACCAGTGCGGTGTCTCCCGGCTGCGCGCTGGTCGGGTGCAGCGCGCGCACCACGGTGGCCTTGACGAACGGCACCTGATGAGTGGTCAGGTATGCCATCCGCCGGTCCAGGGCCGGGTTCGCGCTCATACCGACGCCCCGCAGGACTCGGCCCGCTCGGCCCGCTCGGCCCGCTCGACCGGCTCGACCCCCTCGACTCGCGCTGCGCGCACCCGCTGATCCAGCCTGTTCACTGCGGCGCCTCCACGCCTCCGTGCATCGCCAGCCACACTCGCCCGGGAGTCAGCGGCATGTCGGCGTGCCGGACGCCGATGGCGTCCATCACCGCGTTGACGACCGCGGCGGGCGAGCCGACCGTCGCGGACTCGCCGACGCCCTTGGCCCCGATCGGGTGGTGCGGGGACGGTGTGACGGTGTACCCGAGCTCCCAGGCCGGCACCTCCAGCGCGGTGGGCACGAGGTAGTCCATGAAGGACCCGGACAGGCAGTTGCCGTCCTCGTCGAAGCTGATGATCTCGCTCAGCGCCATGCCGACGCCGTCGGCGAGGCCGCCGTGCACCTGCCCCTCGATGATCATCGGGTTGATCCGGGTGCCGCAGTCGTCGACCGCGACGAAGCGGCGCACCTTCACCGCGCCGGTGCCCGCGTCGACGTCCACCACGCACAGGTAGGCGCCGTACGGGAAGGTCAGGTTGGGCGGGTTGTAGACCGTGGTGGCCTCCAGATGGCCCTCCACGCCGTCGGGCAGTTCGAGCGCACCGTGCGCGGCGAGCGCGATCTCCTGGATGGTCTTCGAGGCGGTGGGGTCGCCCTTGACGAACCAGCGGCCCTTCTCCCACTCCAGGTCGTCCGGGGACACCTCCATCATCGCCCCGGCGATGATCCGCGCCTTGTCGCGGACCTTGCGGGCCACCACGGCGGCCGCTGCGCCGGAGACCGGGGTCGAGCGGCTGCCGTAGGTGCCGAGGCCGAACGGCGTCTGATCGGTGTCGCCGTGCACCACCTGGATGTCCTCGGGCGGGATGCCGAGCTCCTCGGCGACGATCTGGGCGAACGTGGTCTCGTGGCCCTGCCCCTGGGACTGCACGCTGAGCCGCACCACCGCCTTGCCGGTCGGGTGCACCCGCAGCTCGCAGCCGTCGGCCATGCCGAGGCCGAGGATGTCCATGTGCTTGCGCGGCCCCGCACCCACCGTCTCGGTGAAGAACGACAGCCCGATGCCCATGAGTTCGCCGCGTGCGCGCCGTTCGGCCTGCTCGCGGCGCAGCTCGTCGTAGCCGGCCAGCTCCAGCGTCTTGCGCAGGGTGGCCGGGTAGTCGCCGGAGTCGTACTCCCAGCCGGTCTTGCTCGGGTAGGGGAACTGCTCGGGCCTGAGCAGGTTCTTCATCCGCAACTCGGCAGGGTCGGCGTGCAGTTCGTCCGCCAGGCAGTCCACCATCCGCTCGATCAGGTACGCCGCCTCGGTGACCCGGAACGAGCAGGCGTACGCGACGCCGCCGGGTGCCTTGTCGGTGTAGACGCCGGTGACCGCGCAGTGGGCGGCCTCGATGTCGTACGAGCCGGTGAAGACGTGGAAGAAGCCGGCCGGGAACTTGCTGGGCTGGGCCGTGCTGTTGAACGCGCCGTGGTCGGCGATCACCTTGACCCGGACGGCGAGGATCCGGCCCTCGCGGGTCGCGGCTATCTCGCCGCGCATGTGGTAGTCACGGGCGAACCCGGTGCTCATCAGGTTCTCGGAGCGGTCCTCCACCCACTTCACCGGCTTCTTGGTGAGGATCGAGCCCACGATCGCGCAGACGTAGCCGGGGTAGATGGGCACCTTGTTGCCGAAGCCGCCGCCGATGTCCGGCGAGACCACCCGGATCTTGTGCTCGGGCAGGCCCGCGACCATCGCGTACAGGGTGCGGTGGGCGTGCGGGGCCTGGGTGGTGGACCAGAGGGTGAGTTTGCCGTCGACCGGGTCCATGTCGGCGACGCAGCCGCAGGTCTCCAGCGGAGCCGGATGCACCCGGGGGTAGAGGATGTCCTGGGCGACGACCACCTCGGCGCGGGCGAACACCGCGTCGGTGGCGGCCTTGTCGCCGGACTCCCAGTCGAAGATGCGATTGTCGGTCCGTCCCTCCTGGTCGTCCCGGATCACCGGGGCGTCGGCGTCCAGTGCGTGCCGGGCGTCGATCACCGGGGGCAGCGGCTCGTACTCGACGTCGATCAACTCGACGGCGTCCCGGGCCGCGTAGTGGTCGTCGGCCACCACGAACGCGACCTCCTGGCCCTGGAACCGCACCTTGTCGGTGGCCAGAACGGCCTGCGTGTCCATCGACATGGTGGGCATCCAGGCCAGGCCCAGACCCTCCAGGGCCGCGCCGGTGATCACCGCGCGGACCTTGGGGTGCGACTCGGCCGCCGACGTGTCGACGGACACGATCCGGGCGTGCGCCAGCGGGCTGCGCAGCACGGCGCCGTGCAGCATGCCGGGCAACTGCACGTCGTCCACGTAGAGTCCCTTGCCGCGGACGAACCGCGGGTCCTCCTTGCGCTTCAGCCGCCCGTAGCCGATCGGGCGCTCCTCCGCGGGCGCCGACCCGGTCTCCTGAACGGCGGTCATGGCGTGCTCCCCGTGCTCGCGGCGGCCCCCTCCGCCGGGTGTTCCGCGGCCCACCGGACCGCGCGGACGATGTTCAAGTAGCCGGTGCACCGGCAGAGTTGACCGGAGATCGCCTCGCGGATCTCCTGCTCCGACGGGTCCGGGTCGCGGTCGAGGAGCGCGCGGGCGGTCATCATCATCCCCGGCGTGCAGAAGCCGCACTGCAGCCCGTGCTGCTCGATGAACCCCTGCTGGACCGGGTCGAGGCCGTCGGCGGTCTCCAGGCTCTCCACGGTGCGCACCTCGTGCCCGGCCGCCATGGCCGCCAGCATCGTGCAGCTCTTGACCGGCTCGCCGTCGAAGAGCACCACGCAGGTGCCGCAGTTGCTGGTGTCGCATCCCCAATGGGTGCCGGTGAGGCCGAGGTCGTCGCGCAGGAAGCGGACCAGCAGATGCCGGGGCTCCACCTCGGCCGTGCGGTCCTCCCCGTTCACGTTGATGGTGACCTGCATCAGAGACGTCCCTTCCGTCCGATCAGCCCGTTCCGTCCGATCAGCCCGTACTCGCGGCCGTCCGGGCCCGTTCGGCGGCCCGGCGCAGCGCGCGCTCGGTGAGCTCGCCGGCCAGGTGCCGCTTGTAGTCGGCGGTGCCGCGGGTGTCGGTGACCGGATCGCAGTCCTCGGCGGCGATCCGGCCGGCTTCGGAGAACGCCTCCTCGGACGGCTCGCGGCCGACCAGGACCTCCTCGGCGCGCCGGTAGCCGACGGCCGACACACCGACCGCCGCGAGCCCGACACCGGCCGTCGCGATCCGCCCGTCCGCCAGTGCCAGGGCGGCGCCGGCCGCTGCGATGGCCCAGTCCCCGGTCTTGCGCTCCACCTTCTCGTAGGCGCTGCCGGCGTTCGGCAGGATCGGCACGCGGACCTCGACCAGCATCTCGCCGAGTCCCACGTCCGTCTCGTACGGGCCTTTGTAGAAGTCCGCCATCGGCACCGGGCGCCGTCCGTCGTGGCCGAGCACCACCGCCACCGCCCGGACGGCCGCGCAGACCGCCGACAGGTCCTCCGCCGGGTCGGCCTGGCAGAGCGAACCACCGATGGTGCCCCGGTTGCGCACCGGCGGATCTGCGATCACCCGCTCGGCGTCGTGGAAGATCGGGAAGAGCCGGCCGACCGGCTCCGACTCCAGCAGCCCGCGGTGGCGGGTGAGCGCGCCGATGCACAGCTCCGAGCCCTCCTGCCGCACGTAGTCCAGCTCGTGCAGGTCGTTGATGTCGACCAGGAGCCCGGGACGGGCCAGCCGCAGCTTCATCATCGGCAGCAGACTGTGCCCGCCCGCGACGACCCTGGCCTCCTCCCCGAACCGCTCCAGCAGGGCGAGAGCGTCGTCCACACTCTCCGCCCGCCGGTACTCGAATGACGCGGGAACCTGCACGACGGCCTCCTGGTGCAGTGCCTCTGCCGATGGCCGGCCCGCCGCAGGGACCACCTACGGCACGACCGCACTGTCACCCCGGCGGCCGCCCGGGTCAACAGCGACTGAAGGGAATGGTTAAGAGCCGTCCGCGGCTGACACGTGGGGGCGGTCCGCGATCGCCGGAGGTGGCGATGACCCTCACACAGCTCAGGGCGTTCGTCGCGGTCGCCAGGCTCGGCTCGGTCAAGGCCGCGGCGATCTCCCTGGGCGTGAGCGAGCCCGCGGTCTCGGGGGCGGTCGCCGTCCTGCGCCGCGAGCTCGGCGACCAGCTCTTCGTCCGGCGGGCGGGCGGAATCGCCCTGACGCCCGGCGGGCGGCGGCTCGCCGCCGGTGCGGCCGAGATCGTGGGCCTGGCCGAGGAGACCCGTCGACAGGTCCGGCTGGCCGGTGAGGGCGGCTCCCACCTGCGGGTCGCCGCCACCGAGACGACCGCCGAGCAGATCGTCCCGCCGCTGCTGGAGGCCTTCGTTCGGCGCCACCCGGACGTGGGGACCACCACCCTCGCGGTGCCGTCCACCGTGCTCGGCGAGCTCCTGCTGGACCGGCGCGCGGACGTCGCGATCAGCCCGGTCGCCGCCGACCCCGGTGCAATCGCCGCACCACCCGGGCCGGACACCCTTGAGTACGTCCCGTTCCTGCGCATCCAGCTCGTGGTGGTCGCCTCGCCGCACCACGCCGGCTCCCGGCTGGACCACGCCGGCGGCGGCCGGCTGCACCTGCCGATCGGCCGCCTGTCCCGCGAGCACTGGCTGCTCGGCCCGGGCGGGCTCGACCCCGGCACACCCGGCGGTGCCTTCCTGACCCGCCACGGCGTCGGCGACGCCGACGCGTCGATCTTCCCCAGCGCCAGCGCGGCGCTGGGCGCGGCCGTCGCCGGCGACGGGCTCTCGCTCGCGGTGCTCCACGTCGTCCGCGACGAGCTGCGCCACGGCACGCTCACCGTGGTCGCCGTCCCCGGCACCCCGGTCAACGGCCTGCTGCGAGCCGCCGCCCTGCGCGGAGACCGGCGCTCGCCGTCCGCGTCCGCGCTGTGCCGGTTCGTGACCACGCCGGCGGCCGTGCGGAGCCTGCTGACCCGGGCCACCGGAGTGCCGGCGGACCACTACCGGCCGACCGTCCGGGTCAGTCTGTGGAGTTGACCGGGGACGGCTCCGCAGGGAATCGCCGGGTGGCCGGTCGTCGTTGGAACGTACGTCGACGGTCGGATCTTCGGCGTACCGGGCCTTCTCGGCGCACCGGGTCCTTCGGCGCACCGGGCGGATCCGGGCTAGGAGGCTCGTGCACATGGAATTCACCAACGAGTTCCGGGTGAGCCTGCCGGTGGAAGCGGCCTGGGACCTCTTCACCGACGTCGAGCGGATCGCCCCCTGTATGCCCGGGGCCCAGCTCACCGAAGTCGACGGCGACCGGTTCCGCGGCGCCGTCAAGGTGCGGGTGGGTGCGGTGACCGTGCAGTACCGGGGCACCGCCGCGTTCGACGAGCGGGACGAGGCCAACCGCACCGTGCGGCTCACCGCCTCCGGACGGGACACGCACGGCCAGGGCAACGCCGACGCGCACATCACCGCACGGCTGGTACCGGACGGCGACGGCACCCGGGTGAGCGTCGAGACCCGGCTCAGTGTCACCGGGAAGGTGGCGCAGTTCGGCCAGGGCGTCATGGCGGACATCAGCCGCAAGCTGCTGGACCGGTTCGTGGCCTGCCTGGAGGAGCAGCTGGCCGCCGAGCACGAGCGTGAGCCCGAGCCCGAGCACGAGCACGAGCCCGAGCCCGAGCCCGAGCACGAGCCCGAGCCCGAGCCCGAGCACGAGCCCGCGCCCGAGCCCGAGGCGTCGGACGAGGCGGCGACGGCAACCCGGCCGGCGGCCGCCGGACCGACGGCTGCCGCACCCGCCGCCGGGCCGGCCGCACCCGCCGCCGGGCCGGCCGCGCCCGCGCGGGAGCCGCCGGCCGCCCCGTCGGAGAGCGAGCCGCTGGACCTGCTCGCCGTGGCCCGCGGCCCGGTGGCCAAGCGCCTGGTGCCGGTCGTCCTCACCGGACTGGTCCTGCTGGCGCTCGCACGCCGGCTGCGCCGGCCCTGCCGGTGTCCACGAGGAGGACACCGTGCGTGACGTCCTGCGAGCGGTGTACCCGTGGTACCGCGCGGGCGAGAGCTTCGGGCTCGCCACCGTGGTCAGCACCTTCCGGAGTGCGCCCCGCCGTCCGGGCGCGGCAATGGCGGTGTCGGCCTCCGGCACCGTGGTCGGCAGCGTCTCCGGCGGGTGCGTCGAGGGCGCGGTGTACGAGGAGGCCGAGGCGGCCCGGCTCTCGGGACGCCCGGTGCTGAGGTCGTACGGGGTGAGCGACGACGACGCCTTCGAGGCGGGGCTGACCTGCGGCGGTACGATCCAGATCTTCGTCGAACCGGTGTCCGGCCGGACCTTTCCCGAGCTGCCCGACGTGTTGGCGTCGTTGAACACCGGTGAGCCCGTCGCGGTGGCCACCGTGGTGGCCGGCCCGGGCGAAGGCCCGGGCGCGCTCGGGAGCCGCCTCGTCGTCTGGCCCGACCGCGTCTCCGGCACCCTCGCCTCGGCCGCACTGGACCGCGCGGTGGGCCTCGATGTCCGCGGCCTGCTGGAGCACGGCACCACCGGGCTGCGCCACTATGACCCGGCGGGACGTTGCCTGGACGGCGAGGAGCCCGCCGAGGCCGGTGAACTGGCGGTGTTCGTGGGGTCGTTCGCCCCGCAACCGCGCATGCTGGTGTTCGGTGCGATCGACTTCGCCGCCGCGGTCGCCGAGTTGGGGGCGTTCCTCGGCTACCGCGTCACGGTGTGCGACGCGCGGGCCGTGTTCGCCACCGCCTCCCGCTTCCCGTACGCGGACGAGGTCGTGGTGCGATGGCCGCACGAATACCTGGCCGAGGAGGCCGCGGCGGGCCGGATCGACGGCCGTACGGTGGTGGCCGTTCTCACCCATGACCACAAGTTCGACGTGCCGCTGCTGGCCACCGCCCTGCGGTTGCCGCAACTCGCGTACGTCGGCGCGCTCGGCTCCCGCCGGACCCACCGCGAGCGGCTGGACCGTCTGCGCGAAGTCGGCCTGGCGGAAAGCGAACTGGCTCGAATGTCGGCCCCTGCCGGGCTCGACCTCGGTGCCCGCACGCCGCAGGAGACGGCCGTCTCCGTCGCAGCAGAGATCATCGCCGCCCGCTGGGGCGGCTCCGGCCGGCCGCTCACCCGGACCGAGGGCCCGATCCACGCCACCACCGCGGCCGAGGAGCACCCGCCCGCCCCGGCCGGCACCGGCTGAACAGGTGTCCAGGTGCTCGCCGGTGAGCACGTCCCACACCGTCACCACGCCGCCTTCGCCTCCGACTGCGGCCACGCCCGGCGCTCGGACGGCACCCGGCGGGACACCCTCGTCCACGCGCTGCTCGCCGGCGAACGGCGAAGCGGTCGGGGTGCCGGGCTCCTCTGAACGGCGCGATGACGGGACACGCTGCCGCGCCCGTCCCGGAGGGGTAGAGCCCTGCCGCCGACTGGCCCCGGGCAGGCCTGAGGCGCAGCCTGTAACGGGAGGCGTGCGATGGGCACTTCCTACGATGTGGTGATCGTCGGGGGCGGTAGCGCGGGCTGCGTGCTCGCCGCGCGGCTGAGCGCGGACCCGGCACGGCGTGTGCTGCTCGTCGAGGCGGGGCCGGACTACGGGTCCAGGGCGCTCCCGGCGGACCTCGCGGAGGGCATGCAGGGGCCGGCGGCCTCTCATGACTGGGGCCTGCGCGGGGTCGGCGTCCGCGGTGGACCGCCACTGGACCTGCCGCGTGGCCGGGTGATGGGCGGCTCGTCGGCGGTGAACGCGACCTTCGCGCTGCGCGGGCACCCGGCTGACTACGATGCCTGGGCCGCGGCCGGAGCGCCCGGCTGGGCCTTCGACGACGTCCTGCCCTCCTTCGCGCGCCTTGAGCGCGACCTCGACTTCGGCGCCGCCGACTACCACGGCAGCGACGGACCGCTGCCGATCCGCCGGTACGCGGGCGCCGAGCGGTCCGCCGTGACGGACGCGGCCGAGGAGGCCATCACCTCGCTCGGCCTCCCGCTGATCGCGGACCACAACGCGCCCGCCGCGGTGGGTGTGGCGCCGCTGCCGGTCAACGCCGTGGACGGCCGGCGGATCAGCACCGCCTCCGCCTACCTCGACCCCTGCCGGTCGAGGGCCAACCTCGACATCCTTGCCGACTCGCTCGTACGGGACGTCGTCATCCGCCACGGCCGCGTCACGGGCGTACGCCTCGACGGCACCGGGGAGGTCGTGCCCGCCGGCGAGGTGATCGTCGCGGCGGGCGCCTACCTCTCGCCGGGGCTGCTGCTGCGGTCCGGGGTCGGGCCGGCGGCGGACGTGGCGGTGCTCGGCCGGTCCGTGGTGGCGGACCTGCCCGGCGTGGGGTCCAACCTCGTCGACCATCCCGCCGTCTCGATCGACCTTCCGTTCGTCGGCCCGGTCGGCAGCCACGCCCGGTACCAGCTGGTCGCCACCTGTTACAGCGGGTCGGTCACCGGGCCACCGGACCTGCAACTGGTGGCGGTCGGCCCCTATCCCCTCGACGCCGGAGCCCACGGGTGTTCAATCTTCGCCGCGCTGCTGAAGCCGGCCTCACGCGGCCGCGTCCTGGCACGCTCCCCCGACGCGGCGGTGCCGCCCGACATCGACCTCGGCTACTTCGACCACGGTGCCGACCTGCCCCGGCTGATCGAGGGCCTCCGGCTCGCCGAGGCCGTCACCCGCACTCCGGCGTGGGAGGCGATCACCGCCGCGCCGGTGGCCGGTCTCCCCGCGGGAGTGTTCGACGACCCGGCGGTGACCCGGGCCTGGGTGCGGGCCAACACGTGGACCTACCACCATCCGGTCGGGTCCTGCGCGATGGGCGCCGACCCCGAGGAGGGCGCCGTCGTCGGCCCCGAGGCCCGGGTCTTCGGCGTGGTGGGCCTGTCGGTGGTGGACGCGTCGATCATGCCCGACATCCCCTCGGCCAACACCAACCTGCCGACCGTCATGGTCGCCGAACACGTGGCCGCCCGGTGGGAGGGAGGCCGGCCGAACCGGACTGGTGCGGAACAGGGCGCCACGCCATGAGCAGGCATCGGCCCACACCCGTGCGGGAGTCGATCCAGCAGGGGTGTCGTTCGGGCGATCGGGTCGGCCGGGGCGCAGGAGCGAGGTGCGTCCCGCCCCCGTGAGTGTCGGGGGCGGGACGCGGTGCGGGCTCAGGGCCCGCGGGGGTTGGGGGCGGTGTCACCTCACGCCGGGTGGCTCAGTACCAGAGGTCGGGGCTGAGCTGGTAGTCGTAGCCGCTGCCGGGCTGCCAGTAGAAGCGGGCCTCGGCCTTGTAGTCGTGGCCCGGGGTCGGGTTGGTGAGGGTGTAGGTGTAGGAGTACTGGCCGGAGCGGCAGGGGAACGAGGTGGAGAGCGCCTGGCTGCCGGTGGTGTAGTCCCAGATGATGATCTGCTCGGTGCAGTTGTTGCTGGCGAAGTTGGTGTTCACCTGCGCCGACACCTGGCCGCCGCCGGCGCTGATGCAGGTCTGCTTCCAGCCCGGGCCGCCGCAGCCGCCGCCACTCGCTGCCGAAGCCGCCCCGGCGCCGGTCAGCGCGATTCCGCCGGCGAGCGCGGTGGTGGCCAGGCCAAGGACGACCCGACGGATTCCCTTGACGGACATGTGCATTCCCTCCCTGCTTGCCCGGTCCGGTTGACCGGGGCACGACACGATGCTCGGTCATGGCGATGGACATTCGATGACCACGCCGAGCAGTTGCTCGGTCTCGGCCGCGTCGGCGTCGAGGTTCAGCCGCCGGAAGTGCTCCAGTGCCTGCCCGAGACAGGTCCTGGCCCGGCTGCGGTGGCCCAGGTCGGCGAGGGCCCGGCCGAGGGTGCGAAGCACGGTGCCCTCCAGCATGCCGCCGACGCAGCGGGCCTGCGGAAGCGCCTCCTCCGCGGCCAGGACGGCCTCCGTCGGCCGCCCCGCCGTGAGGTGGATCCGGGCGATCAGGCCGCCGGTCGCGGCCTGGAAGCCGGGCATGCCGAACGAACGGAACCGGGCCAGGGCGGCTTCCGCCCGTTCCAGGGCCGGCGCGAGGTCGCCGCAGAGGTGGAGGATCCGGGCCAGGTAGTAGCTCCCGACGGACGAGGAGATGGACACTTCACCGCCGGTCAGCTCGGCACACCGCTCGCCGGCCGCGCGGGCCCGGGCGAGGCGGCCGCACCGCGCGTGGTTGTAGCCGAGCTCGCCCAGTGCGAGGCCTTCGGCGGTCTCGTCGTCGAGCTGGTGGAACAGCGACGACGCCTCTTCGAGCGGGCCGATCGCCGCCTCGAAGTCGCACAGCACCCGCGCGTTCGCCCCGATCAGCTGGAGGACGTTGGCCCGCAGCCGGCGCAGCGCCGCCCGGGTGCACAGCGGCAGGCAGCGGCGGAGCTCCTCGCCCGCCGCCGCGTAGGAGCCGGAGTGCCAGAGCATGCTGCCGCGGACCGAGCGGGCGAGCGCCTCGGTGTCCCGTTCGCCACGGGCCGGCGCCGCCTCGGCGACGCGGGCCGCCAGGTCGCCGACCGTGGTCGTGTAGTCGCGGCCGAACAGGATCGAGCCCATCTTGTCCGTGAGGTCGGCGGCCTGGGCGAGCGGCAGGTCCGGGTCCTGGCAGGCCCGGCGGATCACCGCCTGGTGGAGGTCGGTCTGGTCGCGCAGCCAGGCGGTGGCGTCCTCGACCGAGTCGAAGATCCGGCCCGGCGCCGCGGTTTCCGCCGTGATCAGGCTGCGGCGGGCGTGGTCGACGCGGTGGGCGGTCGCCTCGGCGTTGCGCGCGGTGGCCAGGCAGTGGGCGAGCAGCCGGGCGTACGCGGCCGAGACCTCCGCCGGGGGGTCCTCGCCGGCGCCGCGCCGACGGGCGAAGACCCGCAGCAGGTCGTGGAGCCCGTACCGGTCGGCGGCCGGGGAGTTCAGCAGGTTCAGGTCGACCAGGGTCTCCAGGAGTTCGCGGGTGCGTTCCGGGGAGCGGTCGAGCAGCGCTGCGGCCGGGCCCAGGCCGAGCACGGGCGTGTCCGGAAGGGCGAGCAGTCGTAGGGCGCGGGCCTGTTCGGGGTCGAGCCGGGCGTAGGAGAGCGCCAGGACGGGCTCCACCGCCGTGTGGTGGTGGGCGAGTTCGGTGAGTCGTGTCTGCTCGTCGGCCAGACCGGCGGCCAGGCCGGCCAGGGACTGCGCGGGGTCGGCGGCGAGCCGGGAGCCGACCACCCGGACGGCCAACGGCAGCAGGCCGCAGGCCGTGACGATCGCGGTGGCGGCCTCGGGCTCGGCCTCGGTCCGGGCGCGGCCGGCGACGCCGGCGAGCAGGTCCAGCGCTTCGGCCGGCTCCATCGCATCGAGGTGGAGGTGGTGGGCGCCCGGGAGGCCGGTCAGCCAGACCCGGCTCGTGACCAGGACGGCGCAGGTCCGAGCGCCGGGCAGCAACGGGGTGGTCTGCTCGGCGGAGGCCGCGTTGTCGAGCAGTACCAGCAGGCGGCGGCCGGCCACGGTGGTGCGGTAGAGTGCGGCGCGCTCGGCCGGGTCGGCCGGGATCTCCCGGTCCGCGACGCCGAGGGCGGTCAGCAGCAGGCCGAGTGCCTCGGCCGGGTCGAGCGGGTCGGCCTGGGCGCCGCGCAGGTCCAGGTGCAGTCGGCCGTCGGGGAACCGCTCGCGCAGGGCGTGGGCGACGTGGACGGCGAGGCTGGTCTTTCCGGCACCCCCGATTCCGTTGACCGCCGAGATGACCACGGCGCCCGGGTCGGGCTGGGTCAGGACGGCGGTCAGCTCCGCAACGGCGCTCTGCCGGCCGGTGAAGTCGAAGAGGGGAGCGGGGAGTTGTTCCGGTACGGGCAGGCGGCCGGAGGTCGTCCCCCGGTCGGGGACCGGCTGGTCGTGGGCAGTGGCCGAGCGGCCCACGGGGCGGGTGTCCGTGCCGAGCGTGGGGTCGGCGCGCCGGATCCGCGCGTTCAGCGCGTCGAGCTCCGGGCAGTCCAGCCCCTCGGCGTGGTAGTCGCGCCGGGCATCGGCGTACGCGGCCCGTGCCTCGGCCGGGCGGTCCGCCAGGTGGTACTCCAGCATCAGCAGGGCGCGGAACCGCTCGCGGAACGGGTGGGCGAACACGGCCTGGTCCAGCTCGACCAGGCAGGACGGGTTGTCCCCCAGGTCGACGTCGAGGGCGAGTTTGGCTTCCAGCGCGTTCACCCGGCGTTCGGTCAGGTGGCGGCGCAGCTCGACGGCATGGCCTCCGGGCAGTCCGGCCAGCGGCTCGCCGTCGTGCAGGGCCAGCGCCCGGGTGAACAGGTCGCGGGCCCGGGGCCGGTCGGCGGCGGCGCGCGCGCCCTCCGCCTGGGAGACGAGGCGGTCGAAGGTGACGGAGTCCAGCGACTCGGCGGGGACGTCGAGGCGGTAGCCGCCGTCGACGGTGACCAGGAGGTGTTCGGCGCGGTGGTCGCGCAGCGCGCGCCGCAGCCGGTAGGCGTGGGTGGCCAGGGCGGACTTGGGCCGGGCGGGCGGGTTGTCCTCGTCGAAGACGCCCTCGGCGAGGCGGACGGCGGTCAGTGGCCGGCCCTGGTGGGCGAGCAGCATGACGAGGAAGGCCTGCTGTTGGCTGCGGCCCAGGTCGAGGCGGTGGCCGGCGACCCGGGCGGTGAGCGGGCCGAGCAGGTGGAATCGCAGGTCCGGTGTGCTGGAGGGTGCGCGTTCGGTGGCGGGCGGGGGCTCGGTGGCGATGACGGCTCTCCCGGAGGCTCGTCGGGCCCGGCCGGTATCGGCACCGGCCACGACGGCCGCGGCGGTCGGCCGGTGCGATCGGCCGGTGCGATCGGCCGGTGCGCCGGGGCTGGTGGACGGCGGTGGCGCGTGGGGATGCACAGCGGGCCGTGGCTGACCGCCAGGCGCTGGGGGTGTGGTGCGCGGGGGCTCAGCAGGCCTCCGGCACCGGCCGGATGACATGCGGGCTCTCGGTGGAGCCCGTGTCGGCGGTGCCGGCCGACCCGCGGCTGATACGTGTGAGGGTCCCATTCATCCGTTCGTCCTCTTCCCGTCACTGGTGATCCCGGGCGGCCTGCCTGATCAGAGGGTGGTTTCGGCCGCCGACGGGATTCTGTGATGGGCCGGTTGACGAGGGATGAACGCTCTCGTTTATTCGCAGACGGATCTTATGCACGAGCGGGCGAAAGGAGGGCGGAAACAGGCCAGGCGGGACGGACCACCAGACGGCTCGCGGCCAGGCGCAGGGCGCGGGGCTGGTGATCGCAGGCAGCGGCCAGGGCCCGGGCCGCGCCCGGTTCCCGGGCCAGGCGCCGGGAGCCCAGGGCGCGGGACAGCAGTGCGATGCCCTCGTCGGGCGTCATCCGGCCGACGGTGACGGTGTGTCCACCGGGCAGCGGTCGGCCGGTGGTGACGAGAGCCGCGCACCCGGGCTCGGCCGGCAGCAGCGGGCGGACCTGCTCGGCACTGACAGCGCCGTCGAGCAGCACCAGGACGCGCCGTCCGGCGAGCAGTCGGAGGTAGAGCGCACGCAGGTCGACGAGGCCCGGCGGGACGGCCTGTTCCTCGACGCCCAAGGCCCGCACGAAGCCGGCCAGGACGGTGGCCGGGTCCGTGCCGGCGGCCTTCCCGCCCAGGCCGGCGTGGAGCTGACCGTCGGGGTAGCCGGGGGAGAGCCGGTGGGCGGCGTGGACGGCGAGCGCGCTCTTGCCGTAACCGGGCGGCCCGGTGATGGTGACCCAGCGTGGACCCGGCCCGGCCAGGGCCGTGGCGAGCTCGGTCAGCAGGGCCGCTCGGCCGGTGAAGTCGGCGATGTCCGGCGGGAGTTGGAACGGTCGACGAACCGGCCGGGGGGCGGTCCGGGAGGCCCAGGGCGTCCAGCTCGCCAGGTCCGGGGCCCGGTCGCGGAGGCGTGCCGCCAGAGCCGCCGCCTCACTGCCGGGCGCGGAGTCGGCGAGCAGGGCGAGGGCCTGCTCGGTGCGGCCGGCCCGGGCCAGCGCCAGCGCGTGGGGGACGGCGGCGGCCGGGTCCGGCCCGGGTTGCGCCGCGAGCGCCAGTCCGAGTTCGACGTCGAGTTCGAGTCGGGCCAGCCGGGCCTCGTCCCGGCGCCCGGCGAGCATCCGGCGGTCGTGCTCGGCGAACGGGCCCGGCACGCCGTCCAGGGCCACCGGAGCGGACCACCGGCCGAGCGCGGCTGTGAGCAGGGCGTGGGCGCGCTCGGGCTGCCGGTTCCGACGGGCGGCGGTGGCGGCGGCGAGCTCGGCGAGGAACACCGTACGGTCGATGTCCGCAGGGTCCACCTCCAGCCGGTACGCCTTGCCGACGTGCCGCAGGACCTTGCCGCCCCCGGCGGTGTCGTCCGCGCCGGCCAGGGTGTTGCGCAGCCGGTACATGGTGGCGGGCAGCCCCCTGGCCCGGTTCGGCGCCTCGTCCACCTCCTCGCCCCAGGCGCCGTCGATGATCTCCGCCACGGGCACCGGCCGCCCGGCGTGGACGAGCAGGACGGCGAGCACCGCGCGGTCCCGAGCCCGGTTCAGCCGCAGCTCCCGATCGCCGCGCCGGGCCCTGAGCGATCCGAGCGTGCTGAAGTGCAGTTCCACTGGGATCCTCCTTACGCGACCGATCTGACATCCGGTCATGTTACGGAGGTGACATACGCCGACAAGGGGGCCGGTCGGTATCACGCCATCGACCGTCGAGCGCGGCGGCCCGGGCAAGGGGGGGCGGATCGGGCTTCGAAGGGAAGGTCCTCAGGTCTTCCCGTACTCGTCGTGGCGGCGCAGCCAGTGGGTCTCCTCGCCGTCCTCGTGCCGGCCCGTCGGCGTCCGGTCGAGGAGGCCGTAGTAGGCCATGGCGGGTTCAAGGCCGCGCGCAGTGGTGACGTACGTCCGGTAGACGGTCCCGTCCGAGAGCGCGTAGGCGCTCAGGCCGGGTCCCTCGGTGACGTACCCGAGCACGTCGGTGCCGCAGGCCTCGGCCATCTGACGCACAGTCGGCGGGATGTCGCCCTCAAGGAAGGGCCGCAGCTCCTCTTCGGTGTACTGGAAGCCGAGGTCGCGGTGGAAGTCGCTGCCGGCGCTGGAGACCCAGTCGAAGTGCCAGCCCATCCGCTCCCGGTAGGCGAGGAGCTTGTCGACCGGCGCCCGCGAGGAGCAGACCAGCGTCACGTCGCGGGCTCGCAGGTGGACCGCGTTGGGGCTGAGGGTGTCCGCGATCGAGGAGCAGACCGGGCATCCGGCCTCGTAGGGCGGGCCGAACATGAAGTGGTAGACGAGCAGCTGCGAGCGCCCGTCGAAGAGGTCCGCGAGCGACTTGGCCCCGCCCGCGGTCTCGAAACGGTAGTCCTTCTCGACCGCCACCCAGGGAAGCTCCCGCCGCTGCCGCGCGAGCTCGTCACTACGTCGGGTGAGCTTCTTCTCCTCCGCGAGCAGCTCCTCGCGGGCGGCCTCGAACTCCTCCTGCGTGCCGATCGTGTGCTCGGGCATGGCTCTTCCCTCCTCCGCCTTGCGATGCACGCACCCGGACGCCGCCAGGCCCGCCCTCCGGCCGGACGACGGGAGTTTGAAGGCAGGCCCTGGGGGAGCAGAACACCGCATCGCGGCGTGCAGTCACCCGCGGTGGCAGCCGGAAGCGCCTGGCACCGGCTACCCGTCCGGCCGTAGTTCCACCGTACGCGCGCGGCGGCGGGCCCGAGAGACCGAGCCGGACGGCCTGCCGGCTGCCGGTGACCGGGTGCCCACCGGAGCCCGGGCCATCCGTTCACCCGCCCGGTATCACGTTCGACAGCGGCAGGCCTTCGAAGAAGGCCACCGCCTCCTCGCGCCAGTGCGGACGCCAGCCCCCGGCCTCGGTGCGGGCCGCCTCGGCGCAGCGGCGCATGTCGGAGCGGAGCTTCCCGTCCACGCCCAGCAGCAGGGCCAGCTCGCGGATGCGTTCGACCGTGTCGGCGGGGCAGTGCGGGTCACCGAGTGCGGACTCGACCACGGCCCGCTGCGTCTCGTCCGCGGCGGCGAGCAGGGCGCTCAGGGCGTAGCTGCGGCGGCCCGCGCGGAGGTCGGTGCCGGTGGACTTGCCGGTGGTGCCGTCGTCGCCGAACAGGTCGAGGTAGTCGTCGCGGAGCTGGCCGCCGATGCCGACCAGGGTCGCGTACCGGCGCAGCCGTGCGTCGTGGCGGGCCAGGTCCTCGCCTGCGGCCAGCAGCCCCAGCCGCAGCGGGGCGAGCACGGAGTACCGGGTGGACTTGTACTCGCAGACGGTGTGCAGGAACTCCCCGTCCGGGATCGGTCGGAAGTCGCGTTCGAGGTCGGCGATCTGGCCGGTGACCGTCTCGGCGCCGGCGTCGAGCTGGACCTCCAGCATCGCCTGGCGCAGCTCGGCGGGGACGTCCGCCTCCAGCAGGACCCGCATCGAGAGGAAGGCGGCGAGGTCCCCGGCCAGGACGGTCAGGCCGAGGGCGGTGCGGTCCGCCGCCGGGAATTCCTGGCGGTAGGCGTAGTAGGTGGAGGGGCCGCCGCGGCGCAGGGGCGAGTCGTCGATGAGGTCGTCGTGGACGAGCCCGTGGGTCTGGAGCAGTTCGATGCTCAGCGCGGCCTCGGCCAGGCCGGGTACCGGGTCGGTGGTCACCAGGCGGGCGGCCTCGTACAGGAGGGCGACCCGCAGCCGCTTGCCGCCGCGCAGCGAGAGGTCCCGCAGCAGTTCCAGGCAGCGTGGGGTGAAGCGGCTGAGCGGCGGGGTGTCGAGGCGGTCCGGCAGGGCGGCGAAGTAGGCCTCGAAGCGGAGGTCGAACCGGCGCCGGTGCCCGGCGGCTCGTTCGCGGGCGGCTGCCATGATCGTCTCGTTCACGGGGCCCACCCTCTCATCCGCGCGGGCACGCCCGCGCCGGGGCGGCCGGACAGGGCCTCCTACCGCCCGGTGCCGTCCGGGGGACGGGTGGGCGGGGGGATGCGCCGCACCGGGAGTGCGCAGAGGGCGGCGGCCGCCGTGGCGCAGACGGCGGCCATGGCGAGGAGCGTCCAGGTGGAGGGGGCGCGGGCGATGCCCGCGCCGATGCCGCTCAGCTCGCCCTGCCGGTCGATGAGCCGGCGGACGAGCGGGACGGCGACGGCCGCGCCGACGGCGACGGCGACGAGGGCGATGGCCGTCCCCCGGACGGCGAGGACGACGGCGGACTGGCCCGGGGTCAGGCCGATCGCCCGGAGCAGGCCGAGGTCCCGGCGGCGTTCGTGGAACCCGGCGGTGGCCGTGGTGAGCAGGTCGACCAGGCCGATGAGGGAGAGCAGGAGCAGGAGGCCGACCACGCTGGCCCGCAGGGCGCCGGGCCGGGTGACCGGGCCGGTGGGGAGTCGGATCTCCGTCTGCCCGGCGAGGCCGGCGCGGGCGGGGAGGTCGCGTTGGACCTCTGCCGGGTCGTGGCCGGGGCGCAGGGTCAGCTGCCAGAAGTCGGGGTGGGTGGGGTCGCCGGGCCGGTCGAGGGTGTCGAAGCCGGTGGACAGGACGCGGCCGCCGTGTTCCGGTTCGAGGTTGCGTCCGACGATGTGCAGGATGCGCGGGGTGCTCCCGGTGGTGAGCCGCACCCACTGGCCGACCCGGGCGCCGAGCAGGTCGAGGGCGCCCTGTCCGGCGACGGCCTCGTCGGTGGCGCGGATCGCCCGGCCCTCGACGAGGGTGTACGGGTACGGGGCGTCGGTGGTGCCGACGGCGCGGAGGGTGAGCGTGGCGGACTGGCCGGGTGCGAGGGCCTGCAGCTCGGTGCCCGGATAGACGCCCTGCACGGCGGCGTCGGCGGCCAGGGCGCCGGCGAGCTGCGCGTCGCCGGGCGTCTGGTCGGGGGTGGTGCGGCGGGCGGTGACGGACGGGACGGTGGCGCCGCCGTCGGGCCGGGTGACGGCATCGAGGGTCGTCCAGGTGCTCAGGGCCAGGGTGGCGGCGACGACCGGGACGGTCAGCCGCAGGGCGCTTCCGACCAGGTCCGAGCGCCGGCGCAGGACGCTGCCGAGCCCGAGGGCGAGGGCCGGCGGCAGCCGTCGGAGCGGGCCGAGCCGGACCGGCCGGGCCGTCATGACGGGCGGGCGGGTGCCGTCGGTCGGGGGCACGGGCGCGACCCGGGCGGCCCGCAGGGCGGGCAGTGCGGCGGCGGCCCCGACGGCGAGGAGCGCGGCGGCGACCACGGCGCCGATGGTCGCCGTGCCGCCGGGGACGAGCCCGGGGAGCGCGTCGGTCCCGCCGCCGAGGGCCGGTACGGTGTGGACAGCGATCGCGGCCCCGCCGGCGCCGAGCAGCACTCCGGTGCCGGCCAGCAGGAGCTGTTCGGCGATGAACATCCAGGCGACCTGGCCGGCGGTGAAGCCGAGCGCCTTGAGCAGGGCGATGTCGCCGGTCCTGGCCCTGATCCGCCCGCCGGCCGCGCCGGCCACCGCGAGGGCGGCGGCGAGCAGTGCGGCGAGTCCGCTGAGGCCGAGCAGCAGGCCGGCCAGCCGGTTGTCCTGCTGCCGTGCGGCCCGCGCGTCGAGCCAGGTGGTGATCCGGGAGACCCGCTCGGCGCCGAGGACGCTGACCACCCGCTGGGCCGTGTACCCGGCGTCGGAGGGGTGGGCCAGCCGCAGGCCGAGGGTGAGTCCTCGGGCCGCCCGTTCCGGCTGCACGAGGTCGAGGGTGGCGGGAGGGGCCCAGCCGAGGTCGTAGCCGGCGGCCTGGCTGGGCAGCTGGTCGGGGCTGTCCGCGATGCCGAGGACCTGGAGGTCGACGGGGCCGCCGTGGGCGTCGAGGACGGTCAGGTGGTCCCCGGGGCGGGCCCAGGCGGCGTCGGCCGCGGACTGTTCGAGCACGATGCCGTGGATGTCGTCCGGATCGAGCCAGCGGCCGGAGCGCAGCAGCGGGCGGGCCGCGTCCGGGGTGTCGCCGCGCAGGACGAGTGTGGTGCGGCCGGGCGGGCCCGCGCCGGCGGCGCCGTCGGCGCGTCGGCCGACCAGGGTGGTTTCGGCGGTGTGCTGGGGCGGTGAGACGGCGAGCACGCCGGGTTCGGCGGCGAGCACGGCGGCCGAGGGCTCGTCGGCGCTGCCCCGGGCGGTCGCGGACGGGCGCAGGTCGATCCGGATGTCGGGGGATCCGGCGGCACGGAACTGCCGCTGCCACGGGTCGGCGGCGGCGCCGAGCAGGGTGCCGGCGAGCAGGAGGGCGGCGGCGGTACCGCCGGTGGCGAGGACGATCAGCAGGGCGTGGAGGCGGTGCGAGCGCAGGTCGGCACGGATCCAGCGGAGGACGGCGCGCACCGGCTCACCCGCCGAAGTCGATGACGTCGCGGACCCCGACGGCGCGCCGCGCGGCCGGGGGCTCCTCCACCCGGGCGTCGTCGGCGACCCGGCCGTCGAAGAGGCTGACGACGCGGTCGGCGGTGCTCGCCGCCCGGGCGTCGTGGGTGACCAGCACGATGGTGGTGCCCTCTTCGTGGTAGCGGCTGAGCAGGGCGAGGACGTCGCGGGTGCTGCGGCTGTCGAGGTTCCCGGTGGGCTCGTCGGCGAGGAGCAGCTGCGGCCGGTTGACCAGCGCGCGGGCCAGGGCGACCCGCTGGCGCTCACCGCCGGAGAGCTCGCCGGGCCCGGCGGCGGCCTTGTGGGCGAGGCCGAGGTCCTCCAGGAGTTCCTGGCGGCGTTCGCGGGCGGTGCGTCCGGACATGCCTGCGAGCACCGCGGTCAGCTCGATGTTGTCGGCGACGGAGAAGTCGGGCAGCAGGTTGCCGCTCTGGAAGACGATGCCGTACTGCCGGCGGCGCAGGCGGGCCCAGGCGGACTCGCGCAGGCGGTCCACCCGGCGTCCGTCGAGCCACAGCTCGCCCTCGTCGGGCCGCAGCAGGCCGGCGAGGAGGTGCAGCAGGGTGGACTTGCCGGCGCCCGAAGGGCCGGTGACGGCGACGAACTCGCCCCGGTCGATCCGCAGGCTGACGCCGCGGACCGCCGGTATCAGGGTCGAGCCGCTCAGGTGCGAGCGCACCACGCCGTCGGCGGCCAGCAGCGGTGGTATCGGCTCCGGGCCGGTCACGTGAGCTCCTCCTGGCAACGCTCCAGCCAGTCGAGGTCGGCCTGCAGGTGCAGGACGGCGCCCTCGATCAGCAGCAGCGAGGTCCGGTTGCCGCGCTCGGTGGCGGCCAGCTTGTTGAGTCCGCGCATCGTGTTGATGCAGTGCCGGCGCTGGTTGTTGATCAGCGTCAGCCGGTCGGCGAGGTCGGTGCCTTCGGCCAGGATGAGCTTCATGAAGAACTCGTCCCTGACCCGGGGCCCCTCGGTGGGCGCCTCGAACCAGCCGGCGAGTTCCTCGGTGCCCTTCTCCGTGATCTCGTAGACCTTCTTGTCCGGCCTGCCCTCCTGCGTCACCTCGGTGCCGCGGATCAGTCCGGACTTCTCCAGTCGGCTCAGGGTCACGTAGATCTGGCCGATGTTCGGCTGAGGGTACGCCGCGCCGAAGGTCTGCTCAAGCCCCTGCTTGAGCTCGTACCCGTAGGCGGGCTGCCGGGCCAGCAGCGCCAGCAGCTGATGGCGCACCGGGCGTCACCTCTTCCTTCTCGTTCCTGTTCGCTGGTTACACCTCGGTCACACAGTACGGGCAGACGCGCCCCCACCAGCAGGGAGGCCGTATAAAGGGACGTGCGTCGGCGCCCACCCGTGCCGGCGGACCGAAGGAGCTCCATGGACAACCGGCCGCCCACCGGGGCCGACCCGGGCCGCCGGCGCGTGACGCGCGCGCTGGTGGGCGGGGCGGCGGTGCTCGCGGCCGGGGGCGCGTCCGCCTGGTACGGCCTGGCCGGACGCGCGGCGGAGGCGGGCGACCCGGAGGGCGTCGGGCCGGTCACGCTGGCCACCGGCCGGGACACCACCCGCTACCTGCGCGGGCTGCTGGCCGACTGGAACGCCGAGCACCCGGACCAGCCCGCCGAGCTGGTCGAGCTGCCGGAGGCGGCGGACGAGGTGCACGCCCAGCTCGCCGGCGAGCTGTCGGCCGGCGGAAGCCGCTTCGACGTGCTCAATCTCGACGTGGTGTGGACGGCCGAGTTCGCGGCCAAGCGCTGGACCGTGCCGCTGGACGAGTCGGACTTCGCGCTGGACAGCTTCCTGCCACCGGTCGTGCGGACCGGCCGTTACGACGGGCGGCTGTACGCGGTGCCGTTCGTCGCCAACGCCGCCCTGCTGTACTACCGGAGCGACGTGCTGGCCGCCGCCGGTGAGCAGCCGCCCACCACCTGGGCGGAACTGGTGCGGCAGGCACGGACGCTGGCCCCCGCGCACGGGCTGTCCGGGTACGCCGGGCAGCTGAGCCCCTACGAGGGCCTCGCCGTCAACGCGCTGGAGGCCATCCGCTCGGCCGGAGGGGACCTGCTGGCCGGCGACGGAACCGTGGTGGTCGACAGCCCGCAGGCCCTGGCCGGACTGGAGTTCCTGGCCGGGGGCGTGCGCGACGGCTGGATCCCGCCCGAGGTGCTCGGCTACCAGGAGGAGGAGTCCCGCGCGGCCTTCGGCCGGGGCGGCCTGCTCTTCCTGCGGAACTGGCCGTACGTCTACCACGCGGTCGGCGCCGCCGGGTCCCCCGTGGAGGGGCGGTTCGGCGTGGTGCCGCTGCCCGGCCCGAACGGGCCCGGCAGCGGTGTGCTGGGCGGCTCGGGCCTGGCGGTCAGCCGGTTCTCCCGGCACCGGCGCACCGCCCGGGCGCTGATCGGCTACCTGACGAGCCGCCGGGCGCAGTACCGCGTGCTGACCGACGGCGGGCTGCCGCCGGTCTGGGCCGACCTCTACGCGGACCCGGACCTGACGGCCCGGTTCCCGTACCTGCCGGTGCTGCGCACGGCGATCCTGGCGGCCGGGGCGCGCCCCGGTGTGCCGCAGTACCAGCAGCTGAGCCTCGCGTTCAGCGAGACGGCGTTCGAGGTCGTGTCGGGCCGTCGGACCGCCGAGGCGGCGCTGCCCCGGCTGGCCGCGGACCTGCGCGCCATCGTCGGCTGAGCCGACGCCGACGACGACCGGGGGCGGTTCAGCCCCTGCTCCGCGAGGCCTCTACCCGCTAGTACCTAACGTGTATCTATCCATGATCGGGCATCTCATCTCGTAACTCCTGGGAAACGGCATCAAACAAGGGCTTAACAGTGCCCGCATCTGCCTGCTATACCTAACGCGAATGCATAACCGTTGGAGTAGCGAGATGCCCAACCCCACCCTCCCCGACGGCGACGCGGTCACCCTGCCGCGCGCTCGTTCGCACACCCCCACGACCACCGCCCCCGCCCGTGCCTGGTGGCGCGACGCCGTGATCTACCAGATCTACGTGCGCAGCTTCCGTGACACCGACGGCGACGGCGTCGGCGACCTCGCCGGCGTCCGCGAACAGCTGCACCACGTGCGGCAGCTGGGCGCCGACGGCGTCTGGCTCAACCCGTTCTACGTCTCACCCCAGCACGACCACGGCTACGACATCGCCGACCACTGCGCCGTCGACCCGGTCTACGGAGACCTCGCCGAGTTCGACCGCCTGGTGAAGGACTGCCGGCTGCTCGGCCTCAAGCTGGTCCTGGACGTCGTCCCCAACCACTGTTCGAGCGAGCATCCGTGGTTCCAGAAAGCGCTGGCGAACGGCCCCGGCAGCCCCGAGCGGGCGCGGTTCCACTTCGCCGACGGGCGCGGTGAGGCCGGGGAGCTGCCGCCCAACAACTGGCGGGCCATGTTCGGCGGCCCGGCGTGGACCAGGGCCACCGAGGCCGACGGCCGGGCCGGCCAGTGGTACCTCCACCTGTTCACCCCGGAGCAGCCCGACTTCAACTGGCGCAACCCGGACGTCGCCGCCCACTTCGAGGAGGTGCTGCGGTTCTGGCTCGACCGCGGCGTCGACGGCTTCCGGATCGACGTCGCGGCCGGGCTCTACAAGCACCCCGAGCTGCCGGACTCGCCCGACCCGGACGTGGACGAGCGCACCCGCGACTCGGTCAACCCGCTGGCCTGGAACCAGCCGGAGGTGCACGAGGTCTGGCGCCGGTGGCGCGCGATCTGCGAGGAGTACACGGTCCGCGACGGCCGGCAGCGGCTGCTGGTCGGCGAGGCGTCCGTGCCCACTCCGGCCGAACAGGCGCTGTACGTCCGCCCCGACGAGCTGCACCAGGCGTTCTTCTTCCACCTGCTGCACGCGCCGTGGGACCTCGCGCACTTCCACCGGGTCATCGACGACGCCGTGCGGGACATCACCGCCACCGGGTCGACGGTCACCTGGGTGCTCAACAACCACGACCAGGTCCGCACGCCGAGCCGGTTCGCGGGGGCGGACCCGGCCTCCGGCCCCGCCCGGGCCAAGGCCGCCGCCCTGCTGATGCTGGCCCTGCCCGGAGCCGCCTACATCTACCAGGGCGAGGAGTTCGGACTGCCCGAAGTCCTCGACCTGCCGGACGAGTTGATCACCGACCCGATCTTCCGCCGCACCGGCAGCCGGACCGGGATCCGCGACGGCTGCCGGATACCGCTGCCCTGGTCGGGCGCCGAGGCCCCGTTCGGTTTCAGCCCGCCGGACAGCCCGGCCGCGCCGTGGCTGCCGCAGCCGGCCTCGTTCGCCGCCCACACGGCCGAGCGGCAGCGGGCCGACGCCGGATCCGTGTACCACCTGTACCGCGCCGCCCTCCAGCTGCGCCGTGAACTCCCGCAGCTCGGCGAGGGCACGCTGCGGTGGCTGGAGACCCCGCCCGGCGTCCTCGCGTTCGTCCGGGGCGAGGGCCTGGTGTGCGCCGTCAACTTCGGCGACACCCCCGCGCCGGCCCCGGTCGTCGGACCGCCCCTGCTGGCCAGCAGCCCGTGCGAGGGCGGCGTCCTGCCGCCCGCCACCGCCGCCTGGTGGGTCAACACCACTGCTGTCAGCAGCATCTGACTATCCATCACATCGCGAAGCCCCCACCCGCCTCACGGAAGAAGACTCGACGATGAGACTCCGCAACGCTCTTCCCACCCTGACCGCCTCCGTCGTCCTGGCCGCCACCGCCACCGCCTGCGGCAGCGGGGGAGCCGGCACCGCCGCCGACTCCGCCGGCCAGGAACTCAAGGGACAGACCCTGACCGTCGCCGCCGTGTGGAGCGGTACCGAGCAGGCGAACTTCAAGAAGGTGCTGGACGCCTTCACCGCGAAGACCGGTGCCACCGTCAGCTACACCTCCACCGGCGACAACCTCTCCACCGTGGTCGGCAGCAAGATCGAGGGCGGCGACCCGATGGACGTGGTCATGGTCGCGCAGCCCGGCGTGATCAAGCAGTTCGCCGAAAAGGGCTGGCTGGCGCCGCTCTCGCCCGCCGTCACCGACGCCGCCAAGAGGGACTACGCCAGCGTCTGGTCCAGCCTCGGCACCGTCGACGGCACCCAGTACGGCCTCTACTTCAAGGCCGCCGACAAGTCGACCGTCTGGTACAGCCCCACCGCCTTCCAGAACGCCGGCGTCCAGCCCCCGGCCACCTTCGACGACCTGCTGAAGGCCGGCCGGACGCTCTCCGACTCCGGTACCCCGGCCTTCTCGGTCGGCGGCCAGGCCGGCTGGACCCTCACCGACTGGTTCGAGAACGTCTACCTCTCCCAGGCCGGACCCGAGCTCTACGACAAGCTCACCCGGCACGAGATCCCGTGGACCCACCCGTCGGTCCTCAAGGCCCTGACCACCCTCGGCAAGGTCTTCGGCGACAAGCAACTCGTCGCCGGCGGCGGGCAGGGCGCCCTGCAGACCGACTTCCCGACCTCCGTCCAGGACGTCTTCGGCGCACAACCCAAGGCCGCCATGACCCACGAGGGCGACTTCGTCGGCGGTGTCATCGCCTCCGAGCTGAAGAAGCAGGTCGGCACCGACGCCAAGGTGTTCCCCTTCCCCGCCGTGGACGGCGGCAAGGCCCCGGTGATGGGCGCGGGCGACGCGGCGGTCGTCCTCAAGGGAGCCAAGCACCCCGAGGCCGCGCAGAAGTTCGTCGAGTTCCTGGCCGGTCCGGAAGCGGCGACCGTCTGGGCCAAGGCCGGCGGCTTCATCTCGCCCAACAAGGCCGTCGACCCCTCGGTCTACCCCGACGACACCACCCGGCAGTTCGCCAAGTCGGTGATCGACGCCGGCGACAGCTTCCGCTTCGACATGTCGGACCAGGCCCCCGCCGCGTTCGGCGGCACCGCGGGCCAGGGCGAGTGGAAGGACCTCCAGGACTTCCTCGCCAACCCCTCCGACGTCCAGGGCGCCGCGGCCCGGCTCGAAGCCGACGCCGCCAAGGCCTACAAGGGCTGATCCACCATGTCCCTGCGCTCACCCCGCAGCGGCCGGGCATCCGGTGGCGCCCTCCGGCGCCACCGGGGCCTCGCCCTGCTCTTCGTCCTGCCCGCCCTGCTGCTGCTCGGCGCCCTCGTCGTCTACCCCATCGGCTACTCGGTGGCACGTAGCCTCTTCGACGCCTCCGGCCACCGCTTCGTCGGACTCGACAACTACGGCACCGCCTTCACCGACCACGCCACCCTCACCGCCGTGCGCAACAACGCGATCTGGGTCGCCGTCGCCCCGGCCCTGGTGACCGCCGTCGGCCTGGTGTTCGCGGTGCTCACCGAGAAGATCCGCTGGGCCACCGCATTCAAGCTGCTCGTCTTCATGCCGATGGCGATCTCCTTCCTCGCCGCCGGGATCATCTTCCGAACGGTGTACGACGCGGACCCGCACCGCGGCGTGCTCAACGCCGCCGCGGTCGCCGTCCACGACACCTTCAGCGACCGCCCGACCTACCCGGGTGCCCACCCGCGCCCCGGCGGCGGCCTCGACCAGGCCCGGGGCGGCGACGTCACGGCGCCCACCACCACGCGCGTGGTACTGCTGCCGCTGGTCGGCGTGCAGCCCGGCGCGCTCCCGGCCACCGCCCGGACGGCCCGGGAGCCGGCCGGCGGCGACGGGGTCAGCGGCACGGTGTTCCTGGACTTCGTCCCGGGCGGCGGCGGCGAGCCCGGCCGACCGGACGCCGGGAAGAAGGGCCTGCCCGGCGTCACCGTCCAACTCCGGGACGGCGGACGGACGGTCGACACCACCACCACCGCCGGCGACGGCACCTTCCGGTTCGGTGCGGCCCCGTCCGCCACCACCTCGGTGGTCATGCCGGCCGCGAACTTCGCCGCCCCCTACCGCGGCGTCGACTGGCTCGGCCCGGCGTTCATCACCCCGGCCGTCATCGGCGCCTACATCTGGATCTGGGCCGGCTTCGCCATGGTCATCATCGCCGGGGGCCTCGCCAACCTGCCCCGCGAGACCATCGAGGCGGCCAGGATCGACGGCGCCGGCGAATGGCAGATCCTCCGCCGCATCACGGTGCCCCAACTCGCCCCGGTCCTCGGCGTCGTGTTCATCACGATGGTCATCAACGTGATGAAGATCTTCGACCTCGTGTACATCATCGCGCCCGGACCGGTGCAGCAGGACGCGAGCGTGCTCGCGCTCCGGCTCTACCTGGTCTCCTTCGGCGGCGGCAACGACCAGGGCCTCGGCAGTGCACTCAGCGTCCTGCTGCTGCTCCTCGTCGTCCCGGTGATGCTCCTCAACGTCCGACGCTTCCGAGGGAGCCGCGCATGACCACCACCCGGACGGCCCCGTCCGCCCCCACCACCACCGTGCCCGCACCGGTGCCCGCCGGCCGGCCCGCCCTGCCGCTCACGACCCGGCTCGCCGCCCTCACCCGAAGCGGCCTCGTCCAGGCCGTGCTGATCGTGGCCGCCGTCGCCTGGCTGGTGCCGACCGTCGGCCTGCTGGTCTCCTCGCTGCGCCCCAAGCAGGTCGCCGCCACCGGAGGCTGGTGGACGGCACTGACCGAGCCCGCCCAGCTCACCCTGCAGAACTACACCGCGCTGCTCGGCGGCGGCGACGTCCCCAAGGCGTTGTGGAACACCGTGCTCATCAGCGTCCCGGCGACCCTGCTGACCGTCGCCCTCGCCGCGGGCGCCGGCTACGCCTTCGCCTGGATGCGCTTCCCGGGCCGGGACGCCGTCTTCCTCGGCGTGGTCGGGCTGCTGGTCGTCCCCGTCCAGGTCGGGCTCATCCCGGTCGCCAAACTGGAGGGTGCCGTCGGGCTGTTCGGCACGATCCCCGGCGTCGTGCTGTTCCACGTCGGCTACGGGCTGCCGTTCGCCGTGTTCCTGATGCGCAACCACTTCCTGGAGATTCCCGCCGAACTCCTGGAGGCGGCACGGATGGACGGCTGCGGGGAGTGGCGGATCTTCCGCGCCCTCGCCCTGCCGCTCGCCGCACCGGCCGTCGCCTCGCTCTGCATCTTCCAGTTCCTCTGGGTCTGGAACGACATGCTGGTCGCGCTGATCTTCGCGGGCAACGACTCGCAGCCGCTGACCGTCTACCTGCAGTCCCAGATGCGGCAGTTCGGCAGCAACATGGACATCCTCGCGCCCGGAGCGTTCCTGTCCCTGCTGGTCCCCGTGGGGGTGTTCCTCTGCTTCCAGCGGTTCTTCATCCAGGGAGCGATGGCCGGATCCGTGAAGTGAGACCGGCGGGGGCGGCAACGCCGGACGCCCCCCGGCCGGGACGGCTCACCGCCGCCCCGGCCGACGTGCGGACGGTCGCGGGCGGGCCGGTGGAGGTGCCCGAAAGTGCAGTTGTCGGGCAGGCTGCTTGGCCCGGTGCTTCGGCGAGTGGTCGAATCGTTCCGTGCGTCCGGGCCGGTCGGCCCGGACGGCGTCCGTTCCGGCACTCATACACCCGGGAGAGGCATGTCCCTGCTGTCCGACCACCGCAAGACCGTTGTCGGCGTCGTGGCCCTCACCACGCTCGCGATCTCCTGCGGCTGGGCCACCGCCGGCAGCTCCGCCGCCGCGGCGGGCAAGGTCCTGTGGACCCCGAGCACCGGCAAGGGACCGTCCTCCTTCGCCGCCGTGCAGTGCGCGCCGGGCGGCTTCGGCGTCGTCAAGGACCCCGCCAAGGGCAGTGTGTGGCGGGCGTTCCAGGCCGCGGGCGAGGAGCGCTGCGAGACGCTGGGCCCCGATCTGAAGCAGGGCGACACGTTCTACCTCGGCTGGTCGTCCAAGGTGGACATCAAGGACACGAACAGCCGCTACGTCTTCCAGCTCAAGTGCTCGCCGAGCACCGACACGGCGAACCACCCGATCGAGATCGACGCGACCACCGGGCGCATCCGCCTCCAGGAATGGGACACCGACCACGTCGCGCACACGCTGTGGACCGCGCCGACCGCCAACAATCAGTGGCACTCCTACGCGCTGAAGATCCGCCTGGGCCGCACCGACGGCACCATCGACTTCTGGTTCGACGGCGTGAAGCAGACCTTCACCACCGGCTCCGGCACCTTCAAGGGCACCACCTGGGACGGCGACCGCAACTACCTCAAGTGGGGCTCGTACCACCCCTCCTCGGGGGACGCGACCAACACCTTCACCAGCCCGGTCATGGCGACCACCCTGGAGGCGGCCACCGCCGGCTCGTGAGGCGCAGGGGGCCCGACGGACCGGCTGGGGGCGGCTCCGGCCCCGGTTCCGGCCGGGCCACTGCCACGGACGGTGGCGCGCCCGGGCCACGACGCGCTGTCATGAACCATGCATCTCACCCGACCTGGGGAACAGGCCATCCCCGCAGAGACCAACAGCCTCGTCGGACGGAGCCGTGAACTCGCCCGGGCCCGCCGCTTACTCACCCGGTCACGGCTGGTCACCGTCACCGGGCCGGCCGGGATCGGCAAGACCCGACTCGCCCTGCGCACCGCCCGCGACCTGCAACCCGCCTTCCCGGACGGCACCAGCCTGATCGACCTCGCCCTCCTCCAGGACGGCGACCGGCTCGCCCAGACCCTCGGCCTCGCCCTCGGCGTCGACCACGACGCGACGACCCCCGACCCGCTCACGCCGCTCGTCCACCACCTCGCCGACCGGCGGCTGCTCCTGGTCCTCGACAACTGCGAACACCTCACGGAGCAGTGCGCACCACTGATCCACACGCTGCTCACCGCGGCCCCCGGCCTGCGGATCCTCGCCACCAGCCGCCACCGGCTCGGCGTCTACGGCGAGCACATCCTCGACCTCCCGCCCCTGGCCACCCCCGACGCCGACCACCTCCCGCGGCCCGACGCCCTGACCCGCTACGCCGCGGTCCGGCTCTTCGTCCAGCGAGCGCGGGCCGTCCTCGGCGGATTCCCGCACGGCGAGGACGAGTGGACCGCCGCCGGCCACATCTGCGCCCGCCTCGACGGCATCCCGCTGGCCATCGAACTGGCGGCGTCCTGGATGCGCGTCCTCCCGGTCCGGCAGATCCTGGACCGGCTCGACGCCTGCCCGCACCTGCCCACGCCGACCGGCGGTGCCGTGCCGGAGCGGCACCGCACCCTCCACGCGGCGATCGACTCCAGCCACCACCTCTGCACGCCCCGCGAACGACACCTGTGGACCGCCCTGTCCGTCTTCCACGGCGGCTTCGACCTCGCTGCGGCCGAGGCGGTCTGCCACAGCGAGGACCTGCCGCGCCACGCGGTGCTCCGCACGCTCGCCGCGCTCATGGACAAGTCCGTCCTGATCCGCGAACAGCACTCCGGGGAGCCCCGCTACCGGATGCTGGAGACGCTCCGCCACTACGGCCTCGCCCGGCTGCGTGAGCAAGGACGCGAGGCGGACACCCGGCGGCGCCACCGCGACCACTACCGCGACCTCGCCGCCCGCGCCGAAGCCGACTGGTTCAGCCCCCGGCAGAGCGCCTGGTTCGCCCGCCTGCGCCAGGACCACGCCAACATCCGCTCCGCCGTCGAGTTCGGCCTCACCTCACCCACCGAGGCCCAGGGCGCGCTCGAACTCGTCGCCGCCCTCTGGAGCCACCGGTTCGGACACGGCTGCCTGGAGGAGGAACGGCACTGGCTCGACCGCACCCTCCTGCTCGGCACCACGCCGACCCCCGCCAGGGCCAAGGCCCTCTGGGCCGACGGCTGGCTCGCCCTCCTGCGCGGCGACGCCCCGACCGCCGCCGCACGCCTCGCCGAGTGCCGGGCCATCGCCGACCGCTTCGACCACGGCCCCACCCACGCCCTCGCCGACCAGCTCGCCGGCCTGAGCGCGCTGTTCCGGGACGACTTCACCCAGGCCATCGAGCTCCTGCACCGCGCCCTCGACCACCACACCGCGACGGACGACCCGGGAGCGCAGTGGACCACCCTGTTCCTACTGGCCGTCGCCTGCACCCTGGCCGCGGACCCCCGCGCCCGCCACTACGCGGACCGGGGCCTGGCGCTCTGCGACGCCCACGACGCCCAATGGTCCCGCCGCTACGCCCTGTGGGTCATCGGACTTCAGCGCTGGCTCGTGGCCGACCTCGACGGCGCCCGCGCGGCCCTGAAGGACGCCCTGCGGGTGGAGGAACCCGGACACAACCTCTTCGCCACGGCCCAGACCCTGGAGGTTCTCGCCTGGACCGCCGCGCAGGCCGGCTCGTCCGGCGAGGGTGCCGTCCTGCTGGGAGCCGCCCGCGCGGTGTGGGAGCGGATCGGCGTCGTGCCCCCCGCGCTCGGCCGCCTCCTGAACCACCGCGACGCCTGCCGCACCCTCCTGCGCCGTCACCTCGCCGAGGACGAGCTGACGGGGGCCGAGAGAACCGGCGCCGAGATGTCCCTGGCACAGGCCGTCGCCTTCGCCCTCGACTGGGAACCGACGCCGCCCGCCGAGGCCGCGCCCGGCCGCTCGCCCCTGACCGCCCGGGAACAGCAGGTCGTCGACCTCCTGGTCGAGGGTCTGACGGACAAGCAGATCGCCGCCCGCCTGGTCCTGTCCCCGCGCACCGTCGAGGGCCACGTCCAGCGCGTCATGACCAAGCTCCACGTCAGCTCCCGGCTCCAGATCGCGACCTGGGCCTTCGGTCTTCGAGCCGCGCCCCACTGAACCCCCGGCTCCCTGCGCCACGTCCCGGCGCCGCGGCCCATCGGTCCGACCGGTCACGTGGTTGTACGTGACCGGTCGGGCGGGGGCGAGCAGGTGATTCCACGCTGTCGCGCACCGGCCCACGGCCCCGAAGCTTGCTGCGACACGCCGGCCCACGACCCGAGCCCAGCCCCCACGTGCGTCCCGCACAACAGTGCGCAGCACGCCCAGCGGGCCGGTGGAGTCACCCCCACCCTCACCCCGGGACCACCCCAGTGCCCGGGACACACCTCTGGAGCCGCTGTGCACGCGCGCCGCCGCACCTCCCGCCTCCTCGCGCCACTGACCGTGGCCGCGCTGGCCCTGCCACTGGCCCTCGCCGCCACCCCGGCACGGGCCGCCGACAGCCCCACCGCGGGCAGTCCCGCTGCTGTGGGTCCCGCCGCCGTGGGTTCCACGGCCGCCAACCCCACGGCCGCCGTCGCCATGGGCGACAGCTACATCTCCGGCGAAGCCGGCCGCTGGAAGGGGAACAGCCTCACCACCTCCACCAGCCGCGCCGGGACCGACCGGGCCTGGACCGGCAGCTCCTACGACCCGTCCCGGGTCTACGGGACCAGCGCCGGTAACGGCTGCGACCGCTCGGACGTCGCCGAGATCCGCAGCGCCCCCACCACCGCGCAGTACCAGATCAACCTGGCCTGCTCGGGCGCCACCTCCGTCAACATCCCCCGCGCCGCCAACGGCGGACAGTCCTACAAGGGCGAGTCCCCGCAGGCCGACCAGCTCGCCCAGGTCGCCCGCACCTACAACGTCAAGCTCATCTCCCTCTCGATCGGCGGCAACGACCTCGGCTTCGCCGACGTCATCGTCTCCTGCGTCGAGGACTACGAGATCTGGAACTCCTACTGCCACGACGACCAGCAGGAGGCCGTCGACTCCCGGATGGCCGAGGCCATGGCCGGCGTCGGCAGGTCCATCGACGAGATCCGTGCCGTCATGGCCCAGGCGGGCCAGACCGCCGACAGCTACCGGATCGTCCTCCAGTCGTACCCGTCCCCGATTCCGCGCAGCTCCGAGAACCGCTACCCCGAGAGCGGCTGGAGCCGGACCAGCACCGGCGGCTGCCCGTTCTGGAACCAGGACGCCGACTGGGCACGGGACCGCCTCGTCCCCCAGATCTCCGACCAGCTCGCGCGGGTCGCCGCCGCAAAGGGTGTGCAGTTCCTCGACCTCCGCGACATGCTCCAGGGCCGTGAGGTCTGCTCCACCGCCACCCGCCTGGCCACCCCCAGCAGCGCGCCCACCGCGACCGGGAGCGAGTGGGCCCGCTTCCTCGACTTCGGCACCACCGTGCAGGGCACCATCGAGGAGTCCTTCCACCCCAACTACTACGGCCAGCAGGCCCTCGGGCGCTGCCTGACCCTGCTGGACGCCAAGGGGAGCGGCAACTGGTCCTGCCGCAACACCGCCGGCCGCGACTCCACCGGCATGTACCTCACCGCCCGGTAGCGACCGCCCGGTAGCGACCGTCCGGTAGCCGGCTCGACGGCCGGCTCCGCGACGGGCCGCTCCTCCCGGCCCCACCCGGGAGGAGCGGCCATCACCGGTGAGCGGCGACAGGCCCTTTGGCGGGTTGCCCGGGGAATCTTGTATGGTGCTTGGCGAATCATCCAGAGGGGTGGAGGGACCGGCCCTACGAAGCCCCGGCAACTCCCCGTTCGACTCGGCGTCCGAAGTACGCGCCGCGCCGTCCGGGACCAGTGCCAACTCCGGCCTGCCGCCAATGTGGCGCGGGAAAGATGAGGAGACACGGTGCTCTCTGTGCTGTCCTTCGTCCGGGCGCTTCCGGCCCCGGCCCTTCCGCGTACCCGTCTCGTGCCCGGCGCAGGCAATCGGCCGAATTCTCCGGCCTGCCCTCGCTGACCACCCCCCGCTCCCCGCGGGGAGCGTCCGCGAGCGAAGCCCTGCAGCGGCTCGCGGGATCTGAGACGGAGTACCCATCCATGGAGAACACGAGCGGCGTCGGCGTGCTCGACAAGGTCACCTCGATCCTCGGCACCCTGGAGGCCGGTCCCGCCACCCTGGCCGGACTCGTCACCGCCACCGGCCTGGCGCGCCCCACCGCCCACCGGCTCGCCGTCGCACTCGAACAGCACCGGCTGGTCGCGCGGGACATGCAGGGCCGGTTCATGCTCGGCCCCCGGCTCACCGAGCTCTCGGCGGCCGCCGGCGAGGACCGCCTGTTGGCGGCGGCCGGACCGGTCCTCACCCACCTGCGCGACGTCACCGGCGAGAGCGCCCAGCTCTACCGCCGGCAGGGCGAGATCCGGATCTGCGTGGCCGCCGTCGAGCGCCTCTCCGGGCTGCGCGACACCGTTCCGGTGGGAGTCACCCTCCCCATGAAGGTCGGCTCCGCAGCCCAGATCCTGCTCGCCTGGGAGGAGCCCGAGCGACTCCACCGCGGACTCCAGGGCGCCCGCTTCACCGCCACCGCCCTCAGCGGCGTACGGCGCCGCGGCTGGGCCCAGTCCATCGGTGAACGCGAGCTCGGGGTCGCCTCCGTCTCCGCGCCCGTCCGCGGCCCGTCGAACCGGGTCGTGGCCGCCGTCTCGGTCTCCGGCCCGATCGAACGGCTCACCCGCCACCCCGGCGCTCACCTCTCCCACTCCGTCGTCGAGGCGGCCGCCCACCTCACCGAAGCGCTGCGCCACTCCTGACCGGTTCGCACCTTCGTCTTCGTCGTGACGGGCTCCCTGCCGAGCGGTGGGACAGGCAATTTGTTTCCTGCGCTGAGCAGGAGTAATCTCGCCCAGTCGCTCGGCAGGGAGCACCGGACACGCATCGGCGCGGACGGTCCCGGGGCGGCCGATCCCTTGAAACACCACTCGTTCCCTTCCTGGGCAGGGTTGCGTCTGTCGCGCTCCTGTTCGGATCAGGGTCTATTCGGTGTGTGCGTTTATCGGGATTGTGGCCGGATTCGCTTTTCGGAGCGGAGGTCGGCTAGAGTTTGAAACGTCGGACGGGGCGAACAGCCGCAGAAGACACAGGCGAGTTGGATGAAGGAAGCCCCGGAAACGGAGCGGAAATCGTCTGATAAGCTGGAAACACGAAAGAACGAAGCGCCCGGAGGGCCGGTGTGAAAGCCGCCTGAAGGAAGTGTCCGTTCC